>CAYYRT010000129.1:0-23768 GCA_964474055.1 uncultured Acidimicrobiaceae bacterium
CCTCGAACGAGACCTCCTCGTGGGTCACCGCCCGGATCACGTCGGGCCCGGTGACGAACATGTAGGAGCTGTTCTTGACCATGAACACGAAGTCGGTGATGGCCGGCGAGTAGACCGCGCCCCCCGCGCACGGGCCCATGATGGCCGAGAGCTGGGGCACCACCCCCGAGGCCAGGGTGTTGCGCAGGAAGATGTCGGCGTAGCCGGCCAGCGAGACCACGCCCTCCTGGATCCGTGCGCCGCCCGAGTCGTTGAGGCCGACGATGGGCGTGCCGGTTTTCAAGGCAAGATCCATGATCTTGCAGATCTTCCGCGCGTACGCCTCCGAGAGCGAGCCGCCGAAGACCGTGAAGTCCTGGGCGAACACGAAGACCGGCCGGCCGTGGATGCGTCCCGCGCCGGTGACCACCCCGTCCCCCGGGATGCGCTGCCCGTCCATGCCGAAGTCGTGGTTCTGGTGGACGACCAGGCGGTCCATCTCGTTGAACGAGCCCTTGTCGAGCAGCAGCTCGACGCGCTCGCGCGCCGTCTTCTTGCCCGCCTTGTGCTGCCGGGCGATGCGGTCGGCGCCGCCCGCGAGCTCGGCCGCCTCGTTGCGTCGTCTGAGCTCGTCGAAGCGATCATGGAGGGGCATGACGGGACCTCTGCTGGTGGAGTATAGGGGCCGCGGTCCCGGAAAGTCAATGAATGCGGGCGCTTCTCGGCCCCTTTCATTGACTTGCGCGGGACCCCCTGCCATACTCGAATCCCGATGACCCCCCTCGCGGTCGGAGTCATTGTCGCCTGCGTCGTGGCGCTCACGATCGTGCTGATCTCTACCCTGCTCGCTGTCAGGAAAACGGCGCTGCGCGCGGAGAGCGTGCTCGCCCAGGTGGAGCGCGAGATCCGTCCGATGGCGAGCGAGCTCGAGGCCCTGACCGCGGATCTGCAGAAGCTCTCGCGCAACGCCAACGACAACCTCCAGCGGATCGGGGGCATCGTGGATCGCGTCGAGGACATCTCGGTGCAGGCCGCGCGCCTGGTCGGCGCGGTGGCGGGGCTCACGCGCATCGGACAGTACGCGGGGATGGCGGCCGGGGTGAAGCGGGGCGTCGAAGTCTTTCTTCACCGGCTCAAGCAGCGACACCACTGATCGGCGGCACGGCCAAGGAGAAGACCATGGCGGAAGAGCGCGGGCACGACGCGGCGGGTTACCTCGGGTGGTTCTTCCTCGGCGCCATCGCGGGCGCGGCGGCGGCCGTCCTGCTCACGCCCAAGACGGGGCGCGAGACGCGCGAGCTACTGGCCGAGCACAGCGGCGACCTCCTCAAGCGCGCCCAGGACGTGGCGGGACAGGCGCAGGATCGCGCCGAAGACCTCTTCGACAAGGGCCGCGAGTACTTCGAGGAGCAGGCGCAGCGGCTGACCTCCGCCTTCGAGGCGGGCCGCTCGGCCATGAAGGACGAGATCACGCGAGGCCGCTCCAACTAAGAGAGCCTTCCCTCCCTATCCCCCTCTCCCCTCTGGGGAGAGGGCAGGGTGAGGGGCTGCAGGGTGAGGCGGTGGAAGGTTAGGTTCCCGGGAGCCCCAGCTTCCCTGACCCTAGCGACAACTGGAGTTCTCGGTCGACCGCGCCGTCGAACGCGAACACGACTCCGTCGGCGTCGGCTCGGGACACGGTGGCTTGCACGTCGAGGGGACGTCCGTCGGGACGCTGGAAGTGAAGGTGAGCGGACGTTCCTACCTCGAGTGCCTCGCTCGACCGCACCTTGGCCCCGACAGTGCTCATGTTTGTGGTGCGCAGGTAGAGACGCCGTTGCCCGGCGTCCACAGTCACGGGCCAGGCCAACGAAGCCCGCGGGTGCCGGCGTAGTTCGGGCGCTCTCTCCCCGGCCGCAGGAGGGGGTTCCACAAGTGCATCCCACCAGGACATCAAGCCTAGCTCCCGCTGAATGGTCTTCGACGTCTCGCGCAGCTGCCAGGCAGTGGCTGTCTCGCCCTGCTCACCAGCGAGCCGGCCGAGCACGTCGTAGCAGCGGGCGAGCAGCGGGCGCATCCGGAGCTGCTCGGCCTTGATGAGTCCCTGCTGAAGGTAGTCCCGAGCTTGCTCGAAGCCGGCGGGGCCGAGCCGCAGGCACGCCGTCCCGAGCACCACGAGCGCGCGGGCGTGGTTGCCGTGCTCCTCATGCTGGACGGCCAGGTCCGCCGCGCGACGCGCCGTCTCGATCGCCTTCGGTAGCTGGCCGGCCACCAGTAGGGCCTCGGCCAGCTGCGCGGTCCAGAGCGCACGGTACGCGAGGACCTGGAGCTGCTCCGTCAGGGCGGCGGCCTCGCCCAGCAGATCGAGGCCGTGCGGCACCCGCCCCTGCAAAGCGTATGCATGCCCAAGCAGCGCTCCCACGATTGGTCGCCACACGACAATCTGGTGATCGAGGCACGTGTTGAGGCTCTGCCGAAGGATTGGCACGGCCCGGTCGAGCTCCCCCTGCGTGTGCCATACCAGCCCCGCGAACGTCGACGCGATGGCCTGGACGTAGGCGTGCCCCGTCATGGCCGCGGCGCCGGTGCCGTTCGCCAATACCTGGTGGGCGCGCGCGAACTCGCCCAGCTCGGCCAGCGTGAAGGCAAGCCAGCCGCACGAGGACACATACGATAGGTTGGTCGGCCCGAACCGTTTGAACGCGTCCCCGCGTTCGATGGCTTCCATGTACTCGGTGAGGACAGCGACGGCTTCTGGATAGCGGCCTAGTACGTGGTAGCAGGTCCCCAGGTACTGGCGGGGCGAGTGCGGGAAGGAAGCCTCGTCCGCCCCAGTGGAAGTCGACAGGCAGAGCCGAGCGAACTCTGTGGCCGTGTCGGGCTCACCCTTCATGTAGTGGTAGTTGCTGAGATGCGAGTAGACGTCGGCCAGACGGCACTGATCGCCAAGCGCTTGGGCCAGAGGCTCGGTTTCTTCGCACAGGCGCAGCACTTCGTCGAGGCGTCCGAGCTGGAGATTGGGCGAGCAGAGGTCGAGGCGGAGGTCGATGGCCTGACCAGCCCGTTCGAGGCTTTCCGGCAGGCGCTCCAGCAGCTCGAGAGCGCGGTCGAGGCGCTGGATCGCCTCACGGTTGGCGCACAAGGTCGCCGCCTTGCGCCCCGCGGCCCGGTGGTAGTAGACGGCCCGCTCCCATTCCTCCGACCGCGTGAAGTGCCGCGCCAGCTTCTCGAGATGCTCGAACAGACGGTGGGGGTACAAGCGCTCGATCGTTTCGCCGATCTGGCGGTGGAGCGCCTTACGCCGATGTGTGAGCCAACCGTCGTAGGCCACTTCCTGCAGGAGCGGCTGCCGGAAGCGGAAGACGTCCGCCGCCCCCTCCGACTCGACAAGCAGGCCCTCGCTGACAAGCTCGTGAAGCGCGCCGGCCAGGTCCTGCGCCTCTCCCACAACCTGTTCCAGCAGGGCTTGCGAGAACTCCTGGCCGATGACCGCGGCCGTCCCCAGCATCGCCTTGAGACGCGGGGCAAGCCGGTCGATGCGGGCTCTCAGGAGCGCCTCCACCGTGGGAGGAATACTCTCCGTACCCGATTCCACGAGCGTACGCGTCACTTCCTCGAGGAAGAGCGGGTTGCCGCCGGCACGGTCGACGGCCAGCGCGACGAGGTCCGGTGGCAACTGATCGCTGGCCAGCCGCAGCACCAGAGTGCGGGCCTGGGACGTCGTGAGCGGACGGAGGAGGACGTCCTCGCCGGTCGGGCGTGCGGTCGAGTCCTCGGGGCGATACGTCATGATGAAGAGGATCGGACCCGGCGGCAGTCGCTGCGCGATGGACGCCAGGTATTCGGCACTGACCGGGTCGAGCCACTGGCAGTCCTCCCAGACCAGCACAATCGGTCCTCTTCCGGCCAGGATCTCGATGACCGCATCGAGCGCCCGTGTGATGGCGGCCCGCCGAGCTACCGGCGAGAGGGGGGCCAGCTCCGCGTCCGACGGCTGGAGCCCCAGGAGGTAGCGGATGACCGGCGCAACCTCCTGGAGTCGGTTCCCGAGAGGGGCCAGCAGCGCGTCCACCGCTTCGGTGGCCCCCTGCGGCGGCGCCCCGCCCTGGAAGCCGCACGCGGCCCGGATGCTCTTGACGATGGGACGATAGGGAGTGGACCGGCCATAAGGGACACAGTGCCCCACGAACCACTGAAGGGCAGGCTGGTCGAGGCGGCGCCGCAGCTCAAGCAACAGGCGTGACTTGCCGGCTCCGGCCTCCCCCGTCACGATGGCCGTTCGCGGCTGTCCGGCGGACACCTCGTCGAACAGCTCGAGAAGCAGACCCAGCTCATCCTCCCGGCCGACAAAGGGCGAGAGCCCTCGGACCGTTGAGGCTCCCATGAGCTCCCCTCGGTCGAGCACGCGCACCGGACAGAACACCTCGATCGATACGACCCGGCCCTTTACCGGGTGCACACCGAGGGACTCGCACTCGACCGAATCGGCAACGAGCCGGCGGGTGGCAAGCCCCATCACGACACGGCCTGCCTCGGCAACGTGCTGCAGCCGCGCGGCCAGATTGACCGTGTCACCTTGTGCGGTGTAGTCCATGCGCAGATCGTCACCGATCTTGCCGACTACCACGCGCCCGGAATTGAGCCCGATCCGCAATGCCGGCGCAGCCTCGAAGCGGGCGCGGAAATCGGCAGCGCCTGCCGCGATCCTGTCCTGGATCTCCAGCGCAGCTTGAACGGCCCGCAGCGCGTGGTCCTCGAGGGCCACGGGCGCGCCGAAGAGCGCCATGACGCCGTCTCCCAGGAACTGGTTGATGGTGCCTTCGTAGCGGTGCACCGTATCCAAAAGGATCGCGAAGACTTCGTCCATCAGCAGGTGAACGTCCTCCGGGTCCTTGTCCTCGGCCAGGCCCGTGAAGTCCACGACATCCGCGAAGAGCACCGTGACCTGCTTTCGCTCACCCTCGAGTGCAGCCCGCGAGTTGAGGATCTTCTCGGCGAGGTGCTTCGGCGTGTAGGCGCGAGGGGTGGTGAGCCGTGTCTCCGTCGGCCCGTCCGTCAAGCTCGCGCCGCAGCTGTTACAAAACCGGCTGCCGGGCGGATTGTTGAGCCGGCAAGCGGGACAGATCGCGTCCAGCGCGGTGCCGCAGGCCCCGCACAACCGTCCATCAGGTGGGTTGCTCTGCCGACACCTAGGACAGTTCACCGGACTACTCGTCACGAGGAGAGTGCCTGGCAGGCAACGTGAACTTCTTTCCGGATTTCTTGACAATCTCGACCGTGCCCTGCTAAGGATGGCGCCCTGTCTTGACCATTCCGGCTCGCTCCCATTCCTGACCCGATGTTGGGAGGGTACAGATGCGGCCTAGCCGATCCGGAGTTTGGGGACGACGCGCGCGGCGCGCGCTGGGACTCGGTCTGCTGATCTTGTGCGCGACAATGCCGTGCCTCTCTTCGCCTTCCATCGCCTGGGCACAGCAAGGCGAGGCTTCGGTCTTCGTGACCCGCGGCATCCTCGCCTACGACGAAAAGCGTTACGAGGACGCCCTCACGAATCTCCGCGAAGCGCTCAGGCTCGATCCGAACAACATAGAGGCGTTCTACTTCACCGGCCTGACCAATATCGCCCTTAAGCGTTACGACCGCGCCGTGGAGGCGCTGGAGCAGGCCCAGAGGCGTGACCCGCGCGATCAATCTACCCGCTTCCAGCTGGGCGCTCTCTACTTCGGCCTCGAGCGGTACGATCGGGCTAAGCCGTTGCTGGAAGAAGTCTTTGCCGCGAACCCTCGTCTCGACAGCCTCGGCTACTACGTGGGGTTCATGCGCTATCGCCAAAGGGACTACCAAGGCGCCCTGCGCGCGTTCCGCGCCGGGACGTCTACGGATCCGAACATCCAGCAACTGACACGCTTCTACAGTGGCCTGGCCCTGGGAGTCCTCGGGCTTCCCGAGCAGGCCACCGCGGAGCTCGACGAGGCTCTCAAGATCCAGCCGGCCTCGCCTCTCACTGGACCCGCCGAGCGCCTGCGTGGAGCCGTGGTGGCGGCGCGCGAGAGCGAGCGCCGCTTCAGGGCAGAGGTGCGCTTTGGATTCTTCTATGACGACAACGTCCCGGTGAGTCCGGACCAAGGGACAGATCCAATCGTCGGCGTACTGCGCCAGCGTGAGCAGACCAGCACGGGGGAGCTGGCGGCGGTCCGCCTCGACTACTCCTTCTTCCGTCGCGGCGGATTCGACGCCACGGCGACGTTCTCGTTCTTCACGACCTACAACAACGATCTCCCGGACTTCAACATCGTGGACTACCTGGGTGGCCTCGGGACCACCTATCGCGGGACAATTGCGGGGATGCCGTACCAGGCGGGGCTCCAGTACACCTACGACTACCTGACCCTCGGCGGCGACGAATTCGTGCAGCGCCACACCGTCGTCCCGAGCTTCGTCCTGCTGCCCAACTCCTGGAGCCTCGATGCCATCCAGTTCCGCTACCAGGACAAACAGTTCTCCGGGGACACCAACATTCCCCGAGAGGAAAAGCGCGACGGCATCAACTACATGATTGGCCTCACTCACGTGTTTCGCTTCTCGAGCGACAAGCATCTGCTCAAGATCGGCTACCAGTGGGACTTCGATGATACAGAAGGACCCAATCGGCGGGGACGCAACTACAGCTACTACGGCAATCGTGTCCTGGCGGGAGGACAATACACCCTGCCATGGTTCGGTATCCGCCTGACCGACGACTTCGACGTCCACCTCCGGCAATACAAACACAGGAACTCCATCTTGCCGAGTCAGACGCCCGGCTCCGTCCGGCGGCGCGACACCGAGTACACCAATGTCTTTTCGGTCGTAACCCCCTTGCCCTACAACCTCAGCTTCACGGTCAGCTACCAGGCCACCTTCGCCAAGTCCAATCTCGACGTCTTCGAGTACCGCCGCAACGTGGTCTCCGGCGTCCTCGGCTGGACGTACTAGCCAGCTACTGCGGGCCGACGATCAGCTTGCTCCCTGCGCCGTTGACCACGGCGAGCGCGGCATTGGGTGAAAGATTGATCGTACCCAGCGCGGCGTTCTTGATAGGGCTCGAGATCTGCACGTTCGAGGCCAGCGCCCCGTTCTGAAGCGCCACCGGGACGCCCCCGAAAAGTGAGCACGGGCATATATTGTTGGTGACGTTAACCGTATTTCCGCCAGTGCCACCGAAGCTGATCAGCCCACCATCGATCTTGACAAATGAGTCACCCGTTACCCTTAGAAGCGGCCCGTTAAGAATGTTGAGCGTCGCGCCATTCACGAGACTCACCAGATCCCCGCCCACGCTCAACTTGCTCCCGCCCGCCGCGACGATAAGGTGCTGGTCGTTGATGTTAAGCACGCTCCCATCGAGACGAATCAGGCTCGACCCCAGACTACTAACTCGGGCTGCAAAGCTGAGATCGATAGCATTGCTGCCGGTTGCCGTCAGAACGCTAGGTGTCGCCCCTTTTGCTGTGAGGTTCAAGAGCGGCGCTGTCGCCTCCAAAAGTGCATTGTCGATCCTCAGGATGCTCTGGGACGTTATGGTCGCACCCGATGTCTGGAGCAAGGGGGTCAGAACCGGTCGGGTGCCATCTGGCTGCAACGCGCCCTGGACCGGACGATCCGTCCCCACGGTTAATCCGCTCTCTGCATCAAGGACGCTGGCGGTGTTTCGCCCCGAAAGACCGAACATCGCAGAGCCCGGCGCTGGATTACCGGCGATCGTGTGTACACCGCCGTCGATGAACGCGAAGGGGTCCGTCGATCCCGTCGTCGTGATCTGTCCGCCGCTGAACACGTTCACTAATCCCCCGGCCAGGTTCAGGCCGCCCGTCGTTCTGAGCAACGCACCACCCAGCTGGGCAGAGGCGAAGCCGCTGCCTGTCGGCCCACCAGTACTGCCCATGTTGAGCACGTAGCCCGGGAACCCTCCGGCGCTCTGCGTCGTTAGCGTTCCGCCGTTCAACTGGACTAGCGGAACCGCCGCGACACTCGTGAGAGTGCCGCCGTTGAAGATACCTATCAGGTCCGAGCTCGTGCTGACATTGGAGTTCGTGGCTATCAGGAAGGGGCCCGCTCCGCTGAGTGATACCGAGGCGGGAGAGCCAACCGTCCCATTCGAAGGTGACGACACCAGGACAACCAGGCGGCCGTTGGTCTGGACGTTGCCAAAGGGGTTCAGGCCTCCGAGGCTCACGGTCGCCCCCGAAAGCTGAATCAGAGGATCACCACTCGAGGTGGACAGCTCGGATCTCGTCACACTCAGCAAGTTGAATAGCGCACTGAGATTGCTGTCGGTTGCCCTCAACCATGGACCCGCGAGTGTGATTCTCGACGGCGCTACCAGCCCTCCCGCTCCTCCGGCGTCCGTCATGCTGAAGAAGCTCGCACCAGATTGCGCGTCCGGCCCCACACTAAATGACGAGTTCGTCAGCTGGATGAACGGGGCCGTGGTCGTGCTGACCACCTCCGCCCCCTGACTCACAAAGAAACCGCTGCAGCAAGCGCTCGTGACAAGCCCAAGGCTCGAGGTGTTGAAACTACTGCCGTTGATCGCCGCGAACAGCGGCCCCGCAAGCGTGAGCGTCGTCGGACTTTCGGCCGATACTGATCGGCTGATGTTGAAGAGATTGGACGAGGAGTTCACGCTACTCGCATCGAACGAAAGGAATGGCGATGAGCTCGTGCTCACGACTGTCGAGCTGTCGCCGATGAAGACAGTCGGATGAGTGTTTAGAGTAGGATCGCCGTTTGCGATGCTCGTGTTCACGGCGGTGAGCAACGAACCGCCGAGCGACAACGAGGGCGCCGCCAGATTGGCCGGGGTGAACAACGACACCACGTTGAAAGCGGAATCGACAACGGTGCCATTCGGTTCCGACGCAGTGAATTTCAGTAGGGGCGCAGAACCGCTCTGAGTCAACGAGGCGCCCGCGCGCATGAAGAGAACCGAACCATTCGGCGTCGCGAATGTAGCGTTCGTACCCTCGATGAGCGTTCCGGCTATGGAGACAGTTGGGGCCACTCCACTGCCAACCGTGAGTGGATTCCCGAAGGAGGTGTTCGAGTCGATACCGAAGAAGCTGAAGGCTGACGTGGCCGATCCCCCGGTGAACGAGGCGAATGGGCTCGTGGTAGTGCTTACGAACGTCGCGCCGTCAGCAATGCTGAAGGCGTTCCCATCCGTGGTGACGAACGTTGCGCCATCCGATGAGCTGAGGTACGGCCCAGCCAGAGTCAGCGAGGTCCCGCTCTGACCAACCTGGGAGAACATGCGGAGAAGCGAGCCGCCGGTGGCTGTGTTGAGTGCTCCACCGCCCGTGAAGCTCCCGCCGCTGAACGAGACGAGAGGGGCGGTGGTTGTGCTCGACACTGATGCCCCTTCGGCAATCCGGAAAAGATTGTTTACGGCCGTGATCGTCGCCCCGCTCGAAGACAGCAGCGGACCCGACAGGCTAAGGGTGGTCGGCAAGGATCCGCCCGTCGCAAAGCCATTCACGTGGAGGAAGCCACCACCCGAGGTCACGCTGCCACCCAACAGGGAGATTAGTGGGGCACTCGTAAGCGCGCTCACGAGGTTTCCGCCAGCAAGCACTCCGAAGGCCTCCCTGGTGGTGGTCACCTGAGAGCCCGTTGCGGCAAAGAGCGGCCCTTGGAGACTCATAATCCCCGGGCTCGTAGCAGTGCCAGACAGATTGAGAAGTCGGGCTGTACTAGTGGCGTTCGCCGCAAAAGGATCCGACCCACCCAGCGTCACGGTGCTGTTGTTGAGCTGGATGAGCGGATCCGGGCTCGTACTCGAGAAGATGGAGTTGCCGACCCGAAGCAGGTGAAAGAGTGCCGTGATCGTGCTGTTGTCGGATCGGAGCAGCGGACCGCTCAAGCCAACAATGGACGGCGCAACCAATTCGGCCGCGGGCGCGAAGCTGAAGGTGTCGGCTACGTTGAAGAAGCTGCCGCCCGACTGAGCATCTGGGCCTGCATTGAGAACGGAGTTTGTCAGCTGGACAAGCGGGGCAGTCGTGGTGCTGGAGAGCTGACCACCCTGATTGATGCTGACAAAGGAGCAGCACGCACCCCCTGCAGTTCCGAGCGTCGCACCGGCCCCCAAGGTGGAGGTATCGAAGGAGCTCCCGTTGACCGATGAGAAGAGCGGTCCCGAGAGTGTGATCTTGCTCGGAATCAGAAGGGATGGCGAGCGTCGGATGCTCACCACGTTCGCGCCAACGAAGCTCGATCCATCAAACGACAACAAGGGAGATGTCGATGTGCTCGTCAGGATCGATCCATCTAGCACGGTCAGCAGGCCAAACGCGTCGAGCGCCGGGTTTCCCGCCGTGAAGGCAGTAGTCTGTGCCGACAACAGTGGCCCAGCCAAGCTGAGATTGGACCCATTGAACAACAGGATCGTGTTGCCGCCGGTGGTCACCACGCTCGGGTCGAAGAACAGGAACGGGGACGTCGTGCTGCTCGTCAGGTTGCTGGCGTCCAAAAAGAGTAGGCTGCTATTCGTGTTGATCGTGCTATCCGTCACGCTCAGTAACGGGCCATCCAGGCTGGCGTCGGCACCTAGCTCGGCGACGAGCAGATTGTCTGCGCCGGACACGGTCGAGTTGCTGACCGTGACCCAGGGCGCTGTCTCCATGCTGGAGCTCTCCCCGCTGAACGTTTTCACCGTCTCGTTGGTCCCGAGCACGAGCGTCTCGTTGCTGATCACTATGGGCCCATTGGCGGGCGGAGGCGGCGGGGGTGGCGGGGGTGCGGGCGGCGGATTGTTGTCGCTGTCGGTATCGGGTGTTGAACTATCGTTGCTCGCGACGGCTTCGCTTGTGGAGGTCGCATTGACGCCGAGGTCCCCAGTCGAGGGTGGTGGCGGCGTCGAGGCCACGACGGTCTGAGTCGTGGTGTTCAGCGTCGAGCTCGACTCCTGCAGCAGCTGAGTCTGGGTAGCGGAGGCCAGCGTCGAATCCGCCGGCGGTGGCGTGGCTCCCGTGGAGGGTGGCGCAATGAGCGACGCCAGGGCGGTCGCCTCCTGGAACTTCGCCGCGCTGATCTCCCCCGCCATGGGCGAGGCTGCCCCCGGACCATCGGTCGTCTGCGGAGCCGACGCCGTCTGGGCCTCGCGCCGCGCTACGTCGGGTGTGACGTTCTGAACCGGGCCCACCGCGGTGTTTGCCCCGAGACCCGAGACACCGACGGCCTGGTTGGCGCTCAAGGCCACGGGAGCCGCGGAGCCACCAAGTGGGGTCACGGTGATGGGTAGCGATGCGTCGAGCGCGGTGAACGTGCTCTGCGGCACGCCGGCGGAGATGACCACGCTCGCGACGAGCAGGCTTCCCCGCACAGCCGCGATGGCGTTGGGAGTGCGAATCTCGATAACCTCGCCAGGTTTGAGGAGGCTTTTCGCTACTCCAACCGCGATCTTACCGCTCCTGAGGTTGACGGCCGCCCGCCCGGGCTCCTCGGTGATCGCGAATGTGGACAGTTCCCGGATGGTGACCAGGGCCTTGCCCCCGAGCAGGACCCTGGCCACTGAGTTCTCTCTGGTTTGGACTTGGTCGCGCAGGAATAGATCGTCCTTGAATTTCAGTGGGATTGGCTGGGCGATGACCGGCCGGATAAGGCTCGCCCGGCCTTGAAGGCCGGTCACCACCCCTGCCGGGGGGGCCGATTGGGCGAGACCGAGGCTCGGCCACAATGTGAGGAGCAGGAGAACGGCGACGGGGCGATAGGAGCGAAGGGTGGACATTCTCCCCTCCTTACTCTCGACCACGGAACAAGTGGGTACGGGACTTCACAGGTTGGCCGCGAATCATGGCTGAAGAGTCAGCCAATGTCAAGGAGGCGGGAAAAAACGTTGTGCGCGCGGAAAAAGTTACCTGAGCGGGAGTGGAGCTGGAGCTACGCGGTGCTCAACCTAATCGTGGAAGGATCCTTCGAAGTAGTGCTTGAATTCGTGGAGCAGCA
Organism: uncultured Acidimicrobiaceae bacterium; assembly: GCA_964474055.1. Taxonomy (GTDB): domain Bacteria; phylum Actinomycetota; class Acidimicrobiia; order Spongiisociales; family ZC4RG35; genus JAICND01. The sequence goes on from CAYYRT010000129.1 coordinate 11,944, forward strand.
CGTGAGGATCCGGAGTGGAAATGATCGTCCTCTCGCGAGGCACGTAGCAACCCAGGATCCGTCCGTTCGGTGTTGCTCGCTGCTGCGAGTGGAGCCGGCAGATGAACTCGACTTCGGGCTGTGGGCGCAACAGGACACGCAGCGGGCCCAGATGGTAGAGCTCAGAGGTCGCCATCGGTGCCTCTGCCGGCAGGGCAGAATGCGCGCTGGTGCAGCCGTTGAAAACGGCGGTAGCCAGTACCGCCCCAAGGAGCCGCCGGGCGACAGCGTAGCCGTCTGGCTGCGGCACCGTACGCTTCAGTTCCGACATGGCGACAGGACATGCCGCAACCCACGTGCCAGACAGGCTTGTGCATCAAGTTAGCGAGAACATTGGCCTTCGAACTATTGACCCGGTTCGTTGATCTACTGGGTTGACGGACCTCGGCCACATGTGCGGATTCGGGACAGACCGCGGCCGACCCCTCTTCTCTTCCTGGCTTGCGCTGTCGACACCGCACGGAAGGGGGCTATCCTGCTCCGGCACCTGAGTTGACGACAGCGGAGGGTAACCCTGACTTATGAGCGGCTACGGGCTGTGTCTTGACCCCGACGCCCGGCCATCGTCCGAACGGGATGACCCGCTCTCCAGAGGCTGCCCTTTCGGGTGCTACGTAGTTCGCACTACGGCTGCTGTTTCCGTCTCCGCTGCTTCCAGCGAGCCCCCACCCCGAGCCCCGCCAGTGTGGTGCCCAACAGTACGAGCGTGGCTGGCTCCGGGACGGGCCCCAAAGGTACGTCCGCGATAAGCGGAATCATCGTTCCCGTAAAGTCGCCATCGGCGACGAACGTAAGCCCGGTGATGAAGGCGGTCACATTGTTGGGATCGAGCATCGCTGAGGTTTCAATCCCAGTTACGTCGAATGCACTGACACCGCCTTGCGGAAAGAAGAACTGAATGTTGGCCGCAAGCTGCTCAGAAATAGGACTCTGCCCCAGCAGAAAAGACAGGATGAACAAGTTGTCGCCCACTGCGGGAAGCGTCACTGATTCAAAGTTGGGATTGCCCGCGCCAATGGCGTACTTGTAGCCGATGGCGACAAACGGATCAATGAAGATCGGTTGGCCGGCTCGAATGCCCAGAGCGGTGAACTGGTACGTGGGCCCGAGTCCGGTGCTTGGCTCAGGTGCGGGGCCTACCGTCGGAAGCAAGACCTGCGGAGGTGCACCCGCAGCAAGGACGTTGAAGTCGAAAAAAGAGGACGAGCGACTCGCAATAGGACCGAGAGGCGCGTTGAGCCCGAGCATTGGTACGTGCCCCCTCGTTTCAACGACCTGAAGCATTAGGGAATAGCTGTTGTCTTGCTTCAGGGTCTGGCCGGAGCTCAGTTGCGTGGGCACCGTGAATTGCCTTGTAGCTCCCGCCAAGGCTTCGACATGGACCACATCTCTCATCCCGTTCGGGAGAGGCGGGGCGGTCTTGTCGAAGACGACGAGTCGGATAGCATCCGGCGTAAAGCCGCTCGGCACTGTCCAGTTGAACGTGGGATTGCTTCCACTGCCAGAGATCGTGACGTTTGCAGGAAAAGGAACAGGTGGTGATGTAGGAGGAGCACCAAGCATTGGCGTCGTCGTCGTTGCGGTGTCGGTACCGTTCTGAAACGTGAGTGCCCATGCGCCACCCAGAGCCGGATTGAAGGGGATGGTCTGCCCGCAGAAATTGGCATCTACGGCTAAGCCGATACACAGACGAGGTCCCAGCGAGAATGACCCTTGAACAGCACTCAAAAGTGTCGTTCCCTGTGAGCCAGCCGGGCTGATGTCTGCCCCGAACTGGTTCACATCACCCTGCTGAATCCCTACGTTGTTAAGGCTTCTGGTGTCTCTGAAATTGTGAGTGTTCTCGAGGTTGACGAATGTAACCGGTAGAGCGGACGGCTGGCCGGTCATCGTGGCCAGTATTGTCAGCGAGAGGCCAACGTACAGGAGTCCTCGACGCGGGCTGGTTCTCCTCGTGCCGATCCTCCAGAGGGAGGAGTGCGTGACTAACCGTGCATACAGCCAATTTAGGGACATACGTACCTCCCTGAGGGCCGGACGGTCGAGGAAGAGAACTGGGGCGACGCTAGGCCTCTTTCGAGGCGGCGTCAAGCTGCATCGCATCAGGTGTTGCTAGCACATGATTTGACCGCCGTGAGTAGCACGTGAAGTGACCGCTCCTGCGGACGGCGGGGGTAGGGCCATGGTGGACCGGGAGGTCCGTCATGCCCTATGCCCCGGCGGTCGTGGAGCGCACGATGAAAGTCCAAGAGGTGCTGATGCAGGCGATCAGCGGCCAGCTCACCTGGCTGCAGGCCGAGGAGATCTTGGGGTGGCGGCCCCGCACGCTGCGGCGCTGGCGGCTGCGCTACCAGCGGGTCGGCTATGACGGGCTGTGGGATCGGCGGCGGCAGCAGCCCTCGCCGCGCCGGGCCCCAGTCGCGGAGGTCGCGCGCATCGTGCGTCTGTACCGGGAGCGGTACGCCGGGTTCAATGCCGCGCACTTTCACGAGATCGCGCGGCGCGAGCATCAGGTGCCCTATGCCTACACCTTCGTGAAGCGGCTCTTGCAGGCGGCCCAGCTCCTGCCGAAACGGCGCCCCCGCGGCCGGCATCGCCGCCGCCGCGAGCCGCGCCCGTGTTTCGGGGAGATGCTCCACCTCGACGGCAGCCCGCATGCCTGGCTCGCGCGGCGGCCCACGGAGCGCCAGACGCTCCTGCAGAGCAGCGACGACGCCACCAAGCGCGTCCTCTACGCCCAGCTCGTCCCCGCCGAGTCCACCGCCACCGTGATGACGGCCCTCTGGACCATCCTCGAAACGCATGTCAACGGCCGCCCAAGCAGAGCCACCCGGGGTCACCCATTGAGGGCCAGTGCGATACGGTGACCGGGCTCCTGGATGTCGGTTAAGGGTTGCGGGCCTCCGTAGTTGGCGGCCCGGCCCCGCCGGGTCGCGGTCTGCTGCTTGGTGTGCTCGGCAAGGAAGCTGGCGCCCGGGATCTCGACGAAGTGAGGGCCGTGGGTCAAGCGGTCGAGGGCGGCCGAGGCGAGCAGGGCCTCGCCGAAGAGGTCCGGCCATTCAGCCCGATCGCGGTTGCTGGTGAGGAGGATCGACCCTTTCTCGTACCGTTCGTTGATGACGTCGTAGAGGTCCTCGGCGCCGGGCCCGTGGAGTGGCTTGAGGCCGAAGTCGTCGAGGACGAGCCGATCGGGACGCGTGTAGCGGACGAGGCGTTGCTCATGGGTGCCATCGGCCCGGCCGCCACCGAGGTGAGTGAGCATCTTGGCGGTGTCGATGAACAGGACGTCGAAGCCGCGGCGACAGGCCTCGTGGGCGAGCGCTTGGCCGAGGTGGCTCTTGCCGACCCCGGTCGGGGCCGTAGAGCAAGGCGTTCTCGTGACGCTCGATGAACAGGCAGGTGCCGAGGTCGAAGACCTGGGCCTTGTTGAGCTTGGGGTTGAAGCTGAAGTCGAAGCCCTCGAGGGTCTTGGTGGGATCGAAGGCGGCCCGGCGCAGGCGCAGCCGGAGCTTGCTCTGGACGCGGCGCTCGACTTCATCCTGCAGCAGGACGGTGAGGAACTCCACGAAGGAGGTCTGCTGCTCGACGGCCTAGCGATTGCGGACGTCGAGCGTCTCGAGGATGCCGGATAGGCGCAGGGTGCGCAGCATCGGGGTGAGCTGATGCGTCAGTTCCATGGGGACCGCTCCTCTTCCGCACCGGGGTCGGGGAAAAAGGTGGTCCAGGGGCGGGCATGACGCGGCGGGGCGGCCGGGACGGCGGCGGCGACGGGGGTGAGACTAGGGAGGGGCTGGCGATCGAGGGCATGGGCCAGGATTGTCCCGGTGGCTCCGGCCCAGGACCCACTTCTGCCGCAGAATGTCTCGGGTATGTCGCATGGACGGTCGCTCGGTCGCGATCGCGTCCCTCTCTGGGAAGGCGGCGCCTCTGACTGCCCGGCGTCGCTACGCGGGCTCCATCCTCCCAGGGGAGGATGCCCCACCCCAGAGGTGATCACGATGCCCGATCTCGCTGATCATGATGCCGATCCCGGTGATCATGATCGGCCGATCCCCGTGATCACGATGGACCGATCTGGCTGCTCACGATCGGCCGAAACCCGCACCTCGGATGGGCTCCCCGGTGCCCCCGCGCCGAATGAATATCGTCCTGTCGGGAGCTCGCGCGTCATCCAGGGCTTCAACAGCTCCCGCAGCCAGGAGCGTGATCGTGAATCGTAGGGGAGCATGCAGGGCCAGCTCGCCGATGCTGTCATCACCCACGCGCAGGGCCGTGTGGCTCGTTGGGAATCCGCGGTAGGCATTCGCGATCGGGTCGCCCGCGGTCCGGTCGAATCGGTAACGTTTGGGTGCGAAACAGACTTTGTACTACTATGAAGAGGTGTGCAGAGTTCCGGCGGCACGCAGATGGGCGTGCCCCAGGGCGGTCACCCTATTGCCCCTTATGCCACAGACCGGGAAGCGGAAAAGGCTGGACATGGTCGGCGACAATCCCGCTGGGCGTCGAGCCAATCCCGGGCTCTGCTACCTCGGGGTGATCGACCACTTCCTCGTCTACGGCGGCACAGCGCAGTACGGCAAATGGCGGTTCGACCCGGTCAACGAACAGCCGTTCTCGCGAAGCACCGCGCAGCGGTGCTACTTGGGTCAGGATTCGCGGCAGCGCCCGGTCATTCTCCAGGGATTGAAGGGCAAGGATCCGGAATGGCTTGGGCTCCGGTATGGCCTCGGGCGAGCTGCCTGAAGTGAAGACTCGCTCGGGCACTCGCTGAAGACATGGGAACGACGCTTCGTGGTGGTGTGACGGAGTCTTAATCGGTGAAGCGCGTCTTGATGATCGCGTATCACTACCCGCCCTGCTTCGGAAGCAGTGGCGTTCACCGCACGCTCAAGTTTTCGCGCTACCTTCCCGGCAGTGGTTGGGAACCAATCGTCCTCACCGCGCATCCGCGCGCCTACCCTGAGGCAAGCGACGGCCAGGTTCAGGACATCCCCGAGAGGATTCGCGTGAAGCGCGCCTTCGCCCTCGACGCGGCGCGACACCTGTCAGTCGGAGGTCGGTATCCACGACGACTCGCCTTGCCGGATCGTTGGGCGAGCTGGTGGCTCGGTGCTGTCCCGGCGGGTCTCGCGCTGATCCGGCGGTACCGCCCAGCCGTGCTCTGGTCCACGTACCCTATCGCAACGGCCCACTCGATCGCGTTGACCCTGCACCGTCTCACCCGACTTCCGTGGATCGCGGATCTCCGGGATCCCATGGTCGACGAAGGGCATCCCAGCGACTCGGTTACACGGGATGCGTATCTGAGGATCGAAGAGGCCGCTGTGGCGAGTGCGGCGCGCTTGACCGTCACGACTGAGTCCACCAGGACCATGTACCTCACGCGTTATCCCACTCTCTCGCCTCACCGGTGCGTCTTAATATCGAACGGATATGACGAAGACGACTTCGCGGGTCTCGACGGTTCGGCTCCCGCGCGTCGTATCGGTAGCGGTCCCGTGACGCTGATCCACGCCGGTATCATCTACCCCGAGGCGCGTGACCCGAGCGTGTTCTTCCGCGCGCTGAGCACACTCAAGGCCTCGGGGCTCCTGACGGCAAGCACGCTGCGTGTGCAGCTCAGAGACCCTGGATTCGAGAGCCGCTATCGTTCCTTACTCTCCGAGTTGAGACTCGACGACATTGTGGATTTGCTTCCCTCCCTCGCGTACCGCGATGCCCTACGAGAGTGTGCGGCCGCCGACGGGCTCCTGTTACTTCAGGGTCCCTCTTGTAATCACCAGATTCCGGCCAAGACCTATGAATACTTGCGGCTTCGGCGACCGATTCTCGCTCTTACCTCTCACGAGGGGGACACGGCCACTCTGTTGCGCGACACGGGCGGAGCTACTATCGTCGACCTCATGGATGAGGAGGCGGTCCGAGAGGCGATTCCGAAGTTCCTCACGAGCCTACGGGAAGGGACGCACCCGCGGCCGGCCAGCGAGAGGGTGAGCTCATACGAGCGACGCCATCAGGCCCGCGAGTTGGCGGCCTGCTTTGAGGACGTCGGGCGCGAGCGCACGCAATGATGTCTTCTTGTCTCGGCCGCTCCGAGGGTGCCGTCGTTGTCGCCGGGGCGCTCGAAGCCATCAGGGTTTCAGAACGGGTCGCCGAGTCGCGGCCTCTAAGCGAAGACCCATGTGCCGCATCAAGCACGAGATCTAACGCAGCGGACGCGGACCGTCTGCGAGTTACTTGCGAATACGGCCGCCTCCGTCTCTTACGGGACACCGTCTACGCTGTGCAGCGTGGCTCAGGCGCAGCCATCGCGAGCTACTGGATGGACGTGTGAGTCACAGGCTTCGGCTAGCCGCTCAGCGCTTCCGTACGCTCATGCATGAAGGCGGTTTGCGCCATGCCTTGACGGCAGTGCGGGATGCGTTCTTGCTTCGCCTCGAGCGGCGTGTGGACAGGAGATGGGATGCTGTGCACGGCATTGACACGTGCGGCTTGACCTACCTAAGCAATCTCGACGTGAGGGGCGACAACCTCGCGCAAGGAGTGGAGTATGACCCCTCACCGGTACGGGTTATCACCCGGACGCTGCGAAGTCTGCCAGAAACAGAAGGTTTCACCTTCGTGGATTACGGCTCAGGCAAGGGACGTGTCCTGTTCGTCGCCGCTGAGCGTCCGTTCCGACGAATCATTGGTGTCGAGTTTGCTCGCGAGCTCCATGAGACTGCACTCACGAACCTTGCCAACTACCGGAACGCGAGGCAGAGGTGCTCTCACATAGTCCCCGTGCTTGCGGATGCGCTGGAGTTCACCATCCCGCCCGAGCCGTGCATCCTGTACTTCTACACGCCCTTCAAAGAGGCATTGGTTCGTAAAGTTCTGGACATCGTTGCGGCGTCCTACGCTCAGAATCCACGCCCGATGTACGTCGTGTACGCGTTCGTGCTGCCCTATCATCTCAAGCTGTATAGCTCGATCGAGGGCTTCAGACAGGTTCCCGTCAGGCAGAGTGTGTGGTCGCGCCTGCTTCCTGGGCGCGTGAGCGTCCTTGTGTACGGCACCAGGGAAACCGCTAAATCGTGACTTGTTCCGACCGCACTGTGATGCTGGATACCGCGCCGTTGCTCGAAGCCCTTCGTGGTGAACTGTGCCGCGTGGAGCCAGACCTCCTCGTTCGGTTCGATCTAGCCGCGTATATCTCGCACCTCGATGCGGGTGAACACGGACGCAGCTATCGATACGTGGCGCCACAGATCCAAACGTTGTGCAGATCCCTTGCGCATCGGTACGGCACGCACATGCTGGAGACGTATCATCGCCTGCTTCTTGCGACGCTCATTGGACAGTACGAGGAGCGAGTCCGCTTGCGACGCCTGACCCCGGCGGTGCACCGGCTCGCTCGCGACGCGCACCGACAGATTGTCCGGCACCTGGCCAGTTCGCGGCCGGGGTATTTCCTGCATGAGAACGATCTCTTTGCCAAGGACCTTGCGGTGTGCCGCGGCAAGCTCTTACCGTGTGGGGCGGAGCTCATCGACCCATTTGCCGGACTTCCCCGGCGCATCGTGGTCTCCGGTGGGATACTGCAGGCTCTTCGCGCTGGTCATCACCTCATCGCGAGGTGCGGAGGTTTCAAGTCCTGGTACGAAAGTCACTGGGATCGACGACGCATTGGGTTGTTCTCTAGAGGCTTCTACGACGAGTGCTACCTGAATATCGCCGATCTTCTTGCCTTGAGTCCGGAGACTCGTGGAATGTTCGGGGCGAGCTGGTGGTACGATCCGGAAGTCGAGAGGATCAGCCCAGAACTCGGATTCCTTCGGAGCGTTCCCGAGGCAAACGGAGCAAGGGTCTTTCGGGTGGGTGTTGATGCTTCGTCGACGCGAGATGCTCTTCGGCTGGCGCCGGCCCGGCGAACCCTCTACGAGAGCGGGGCATACGTGCCTACGGTGTACATGATGGTCTGGGGTCGGGAGAACATGCTGCGATGGGCGGCCGGCTTCCGGCGCGAGATCACTCTAGGCCAGAAGTGAGGAGATTACCTCCTTGAGGGCTTTCGGCGTCTCGAAGGAGGTTTCGTCAACGAGGGAGTCCGGAAAGGACACGCCGAACTTGTCCTCGATCGCGAGCATCAGGGCGATGGCCGCGGTCGAGTCGAGGCCCAACTCGTAGAGGTTGGTCTCCAGCGCGACCTGGGCACGATCGACGACCTGGGGCAGATGCGCCACGATCAAGGTCAGGAGCGCTTCGGCGACTTCGTGGTCGCGGACCCGGGGCACCGAGTTATTGCCCGGCACGAGTGATCTTGCCCGAGTACGTACGCGGGACCTCCTGGACGCTCACGATCTCGTCTGGAACGCAGTGGCTCGGCAAGGTGGTCCTCAGGAACGCGAAGATGCCTGCCTTCGGCAGACCGTCCTCGTGAACGACTTCCGCCACAAGCTTGTCGCCGCGGGCGAGGATTCGGCAGTCGACGACGCCCGGGAACTGGCCGATCGCTGACTCGACGGTCTCCGGGCTTATTCGAAAGCCGCGATGCTTGATGAACGCGCTCTTGCGGCCTACGACAACTAGTTCGCCGTCGGTCGTCAGGTACCCTAGGTCTCCGGTTCGCAGGACGCCGTCGTTGGTCGCCACGAATGGGCCCTCCACCACGATCTCGCCTTCGTGGTCAGGCCCCAGCGACGTCATCGTGTCGCTCGCGATTTTCACGTGATAACCGGGCATGGTGCGGCCGGAAGATCTCCAGTCGTCGACGTAAGGGGGCCGGAATACCTTGTGAGCGACCACAGACGGCGTCTCGGTGAGCCCATAGCGAACGGAAACGGTAACGCCCGGGAACCGTGTGACGAGCGGTGTCAGGATCTCAGGATCGAGGGGCCCACCCCCAACGCCGATATGCTTCAGACGCGGGAGCTGCAGTCGGTCACGGAGCCTTGCACACTGCGCCCAGAAATGGGGAACGCCCTCGACGGCGGTCACCTTGCCCGAAATGGCCCCCTTCAGGAGTTCGCCGGCAGGCCCTAGCGGCGATAGGCCCGAAGGCAGAACCAGGCGGCTCCCGACAGCGGAATACTCGAGAAAGGAGGATAGCCCGTAGGAGTGGTAGAGCGGTTGGCTTATGTACGCTGTCTGATCGATGGCATGACACAGGGCTCCGCCCGCCTTCATGGACTGGATTGCCCCCAAGCACTTGGAGAACTCGCACCGTACGAGCTTTGGCGCGCCTTCAGTGCCGCTCGTATGGAATACGAACGCCCCAGCGCCATCGGGTCGAGATCGGATCCAAGAGGCGGCGGCCGCCCGGCGAGGTTGCCGGCAAGCGAATGCGAAGAGCTTGGGTAACGGGAAGATTGAGACCTCGTCGGGCACCTCGGCGGTCTCGGAGAACAAGACGTCGACGCCGAGTTCGACTAGCGACGATTGGAGCGATTCCAGCCGCGGGTAGTTCGGGACGAAGACGAGCTCCCAATCACCAACTACCGCCGCCCAAACTATGACTAGCAGATAGTGGGAACTCGTCGCGCTTACCCCAACCCGCTTCCGTGCCGACGTCGCGGTCTGCGCGCGGATGAAATCCGAGAACCAGACGCTCAAGGACAGAACGTCCTGGTTCGAGTATTCCGTGTCGCCGACGCGTATGTAAGGCGCGCCCGGCTCAGCATGGACCCTCTCGATGATCAGATCGCGCAGCGTCGGGAGCGCCATCGTCAGGCGAGGGGTCTCTTGTCCAGCGTGCACGCCCGCAGAAACGAGCCGTACTGAGGCTCAAGTGGCCGCAGCCGTCCATCAGATGCGAGCATCGCCTCGTTGAACAGTTGCTGACTATTGAACCCCCAGAGGGCGGTGGTTTGGCAATATGCGCCCGCATTTGGGACAACGACGAGGTCCCCGGCCTCCAGCCTGGGCGCGGCGACCGCGTGGCCGAGTTGGTCGGCCGCCGTACAGAGCATGCCGACGATCTCGACCGTCTCTCGCTCCTGGTCGCCACCTTTTGTCGCGAAGGCGAAGCGGGGGTTGCTCTTGAAGACGCGACCGAGGCCGATTCCGGGGTTGTGGGTGTTGAGCCCGCCATCCACGAACACGAACGTCTTGCCGTTCAGTCGCTTCCGTTCGATCACGCGGGTCACATAGAAGCCGGCCCGACCGGCCAAGGCTCGGCCCGCCTCCGACCAGAGACTGACCTCTGACCAGAGCGGGTCGGACCAACGCTCGGCAAGCTGCACGGCCAGTGCAGTGTGATCGAGGTCGTTGTCCTTTTCAAGGTATGGTACACCACAACCGAGGCCAATGTCGGCGACACGGGGCTCGATACCGTCCAACAAGAACTGCCGCATCACATCCATCATGATGTCGACGGTTCGTAGGATCGGCTCGGGCTTCAGTCGCTGTGATCCAAAGTAGCAGTGAACACCTGCGAATTGGTAAACTGTCTGACGACAGGATCTTGCGATTGCGATCGCGTCATCGACGGCAAGGCCGAACTGGCTCGGGCCGCCCATGTCCAGGCCGCCCAGGGCAACACCTGGGTTCACACGGAGCAGAACCCTGGCGGGGTGGCGAGGCCGTTTGATGGAGGCGAGACGGTCCCACTCGGAAGGGGAATCGAGGACCACCGCGTAGGAACCCGACTCACAGACGCTGCCGAGGTAGGCCGTGGACTTGGCAACGCCGCCAATCAAGACGTCCTTCATGGCGACACCGGCGCCGGTGCATGTTGAGAGCTCGCCCTCGCTGGCAACCTCCGGGCGGATGTTGCGGGAATAGAACCAACTGACGAGAGCTGGTTGGGGATTGGCCTTGAGGCTGTAGAAGAGACGTGCGCCGCGGGGCAGAAGCCTGGTGAGGACTTCGAGCGAATGCTCGAGCACGTCCTCGGCATAAATGTAGAGCGGCGTGGAAAGTCCCTCGCGGTTCTCGGAGATCCACGCCAGCACTCCATGATCGTTCATGGCCGAGCCGTTTCTGGCGCGATGTCATACGACGACCGCGGGCGGAGGCCGGGCGCGCCCGTTGCCGTTGTCTCGACGCACGCCGACCGTCGGTGGATCAAGGGTCGAGTGGCTCCCGAGTGGCCGTACACATGCGCCTCTGTGGGACGTGGCGCCAGAGCGGAAGGGCGTCTTCGTCGCGGCCACATTGGGTCTACCGGGGAGGGCGTAGGAGACATAAAGGCCCTTATCAGGGCGGGCCGGGCCCGGCGGGGCCGGCAGCGGGGTGGCTGGCGCCGAGAGAGCCACGCGGGCCGCATGATCGATCCCCCCGCCAGGCCAGTCATCAACTGATCTTGCGCTAGCGGCCGCGGGGCAGTCAAGCTGCCATCTGCAGGTGCCATCTGCAGCAGGCTGCTGTTGGTCTATAGAAAAGTCACCCCTTAACTGGCCAGTAAGAATGTCACCCACAAGTGGTATTATATTGTGGTCGCACGGCTCTCCTCGACGAGAATGGGCAAACGGTTGCGCGATTTCGATGATCGATCGGATCTGCGTGCTCCCCGAGCCCTTGATCGATTCTGGCTCGCGGCGGAGCGCATCAGGCTGGTCAACGTGCTGCAGGGCGTGATGCGGACAGAGGCCATCCGCCGGGCGGGGGACTACGGTCGTTCGTCGGCTCGGACGTCATGCTGGCCTTGATCCCGACTCTCTACGGACAGTTCCACGAGCTGCCGTATCAGCTTTTCTATCGACGCCTTCACCCGGAAGCCTTCAGTAGCTTGACCAGTATGGCGAGCCGCCTGAAATTTGTGAATCCGGTCAGGAACCGCAACGTGTATGTTCACACTTGGCGGA
>CAYYRT010000130.1:0-13578 GCA_964474055.1 uncultured Acidimicrobiaceae bacterium
GCGGGGGGTGCGCTGGGCGCCGCACAGCTCGCCTGGTACAGGCACCTGGAGCAGCCACGGACCGTGGAGTGCGGGCGGGATTCGATGAAGGGCGCGTACCTCGGGCCCAGCTACACCGAGGAACAGATCCGCCAGGTGCTGGATCGCCACGAGGCTGTCTACCGGCGACTCGATCGTGACGAGCTGCTCCGTACGGTCGCACACCACCTGGCCGATGAGAGCGTGGTGGGCTTCTTCAACGGGCGCATGGAGTTCGGGCCCCGGGCGCTCGGGGCCCGGAGCATCCTCGGGGACCCGCGGAGCTCGGAAACGCAGAAGAAGATGAACCTGAAGATCAAGTATCGTGAGAGCTTCCGCCCCTTCGCGCCCACCGTGCTCGAGGAGCGGGTGAGCGACTACTTCGAGCTCGATCGACGCTCGCCCTACATGCTGATCGTGGCACCGGTGAAGAAGGAACGGCAGCTTCCCATGAGCGACGAGCAGCGGAGGCTCTGGGGCATCGACCTACTGAACGTTCCTCGTTCGGACATTCCCGCCGTCACCCACGTGGACTACTCCGCGCGCGTGCAGACGGTCTCCGGCGAAACCAACCCCGAGTACTACGATCTCCTGAAGGCGTTCGAGGAGCTGACGGGCTATGGGGTGCTGGTCAACACCTCGTTCAACGTCCGCGGGGAGCCGATCGTTTGCACCCCGGAGGATGCATACGTGTGCTTCATGCGGACGCAGATGGACTATCTCGCGGTCGGTCCCTTCCTGCTCGACAAGACCGCCCAGCCCACGTGGGAAGAGGAGGGAGATTGGAGAGAGCAGTTCGAGCTCGACTGACGAAGTCCGAGGGTCGAAGCTTCGCCTTTCCGGTGGGGCTCGCGTTCCTGGCGCTCGCCGGTATCACGTTTTGGCGGGATCACCAGAGCCTCAGCGTGGTCCTGGGAAGCATCGCGGGCGCGATCTTGCTGGCCGGCCTGCTCATCCCGACGTGGCTGGGCCCCGTGTACAGGGCGTGGATGGGCCTCGCGCTCATGATCTCGAAGGTGACGACCCCGGTCTTCCTCGGCATCGTATACTTCCTCGTGATCACGCCAACCGGACTCGTGATGAGGATGATCGGCAGGAATCCCTTGCGTCGCGAAGCGCAAAATGGAACGTATTGGATTCGGCGGGACGAAGCGAAGCCCCGTAGCGACATGACCAGACAATTCTGAGGGGCTACCCGACCATGGCCAACGCGACCGTAGGCGTTCTCCGCGAGCTCTGGCTCTTCCTCAGGGAGCGCAAGAAGTGGTGGCTCCTCCCGATCCTGGTGGTGATGCTACTGGTCGGCTCGCTCCTGGTCTTCGCCCAGGGTTCCGCGCTCGCGCCGTTCATCTATACGATCTTCTGAGTTGCCTCGGGCGCTCGAGCCACCAGCCAGACCACGAACGCGGTCACGCCGAGGATGGCCTTCGTGCGCCGCTTGAGAGAGGGCGCCTTCAGGTCTCCCAGCCACGCTTCCTTCAGCGGGGCCCTCTCCAGGTCTCGGACCTCGAAGCCGTGCTTCTCCACCCGTCGGACGATTCCCCGGGCGGTGAACGTATGAGGGTGCCCGGGATCGAGCGCGAATCGGGCAAGTCCCCGGTGCACCCAGTATCCCCACGCGGAGCGCACGTTCACGGTCAGGTAGAGAACCCCGCCGGGCTTCAGGACTCGCCGGATCTCCTCGAGCACCGCGTCCACGTCTTGGACGTGATCGATGCAGTTCTCGATGATCGCGAGGTCGAAGCGGGACGTCTCGGAGGGAAGCGACTCACCGACACCTTCCCTGTAGGTGACCTCACTCGAGCGGAAGGGGCTGAACTCGGGGTTCGTCCGATAGTAGGACTCGAGGGGGTCGATCGACTCTCGCTCCACCGCCGCAAAGTGGGGCAGGATTCCTACCGGGCCGCCCCCGATCTCGACTACCCGCGCCTGGCCGCCGACCAGGTCATCGAGGCCGAGCCTCTGGAGTCGCTTGCGGAGCTCGTTGGCACGCCATTCGTAGAAGCCGATCTTCTGCACGGACCCCGACGCCACGGTCTCGGCCACGTGTTCCCAATAGCCTCTCTCGTAGCCCTGCGCAGTCTTCCATCGTTCCCCGCTCACCATGACTCAGGCCTCTGCTCATTCCCGGGTGGGCTCGGTGCTCACGGAACCTACACACTTCGTTTGCACTAGGCACGAGCGACGGGCGCTCGTCTCATGACCCCCCCGGAACCAGGCACGGTTGCGATGATGATCGAGAGCGACGGCCCCGGCGGGGCCGAGATGATCATGCTCCAGATGTCCGAGGAGCTTCGGCGTCGCGGCCACGAGGTGGTGCCGGTACTGCCGGCGCGAGGCGTCGGCTGGCTCGGAGAGCGTTACAGGGAGAAGGGTTTCGAGCCGGAGACGTTCGCGATCGAGCGCGCGCTCGATCCGGCCTGCTTGAGAGGGATCGTGCGGGTTCTCCGGAGGCGGCGGGTCGACCTCGTACACAGCCACGAGTTCGCCATGGCGGTGTACGGCACCGTCGCCGCCCGGCTCATCGGCCTTCCACACGTCGTGACCATGCACGGAAACCAGGGGACGATGGAGGCGTGGCGGCGGCGTCTCGCTTTGCGCTTCGCGTTTGGCTGGTCCGATGCGGTCGTCGCCGTGTCCGACCACACCCGCAGGCACCTGGAGGAAGCGCTTCGCCTCGAACCCGGCGTCGTGACGACGATACCGAACGGTGTGCCACTGCCCAGCGGGCGCAGGGAGCCGGCTCGTAGAGAGTTCGACCTGGCCGAGGACGAGACGGTGCTTCTCTCCGTGGGATCCCTGATTCCGCGCAAGGGTCACGCGGCGCTGCTCCGCGCTCTGGCGGAGGTGCGGCGGCAGGAGCCGTCGCTCGACTGGCGGCTGCTCATCGCGGGCCGGGGGGAAGAGAAGGACCGTCTCGAGACGCTCGCGCGGGAGGGCGGGATCTCCGACCGGGTGCATCTGCTGGGGTACCGAGCCGATGTCTCCGACCTGCTCGCGGCTGCGGACATCTTCGTGATGCCGTCGCTGTGGGAGGGGCTCCCGCTCGCGATCCTCGAGGCCATGCGGAGCGGGACCGCCGTCGTCGCGACGGCCGCGTCCGGCATCCCCGAAGCGATACGCCATGGCCAGGAGGGCCTTCTGCTGGAGCCAGGGGACGAGAAGGGCTTGAGCGCGGCGCTGGTGGAGCTGATGAGCGATCCGTCCAGGCGAGAGGCGCTGGCCAGAGCTGGCAGGGACCGGGCCGAGGCGGAGTTCAGCATCGAACGGATGATGGACCGATACGAAGCCCTCTACCGCGGGCTGTGACGCCACCGCATCAGGAACCGAGAACTACGGCCGTGGATGACCCTCAAGGTAAGCCCCTCAGACAGTCGCGGCCGTTCGTGTCCGTCGTCATGCCCGTCCTGAACGAGGAGGCCTTCATCGAACGGAGTCTCGGAGCTCTCCTCGACCAGGACTATGCACCAGATCGACTCGAGATCTTGGTGGTGGATGGGATGAGCTCGGACAGGACGCGGGAGCTGGTGGCCAAGGTCGCCGCTCGGGCGCGGATCCCCATTCGCCTCATCGAGAACGGGGCGAGGATCGTTCCGGCGGCGATGAATCTCGGCATTGGGGAGGCCCACGGTGAGATCATCCTTCGGATGGATGGTCACTCGATTCCGGCAAGCAACTACGTTCGCCTCAGCGTCGAGACACTCCTGGCCAATCCCCACGTGGACAACGTCGGCGGAGTCGTTCTGTTCGTCGGGGAGGACCGCTTCAGCCGAGCCGCGGGCATGTGCTGTCAGTCCAAGTTCGGCTCGGGGGGCGCGCCCGCGAGGGGCCGGCTCCGTGGCCCTGTCGATACCGTGTCGTTCGGGTGCTGGAGGAAGACGGCATTCGAGCGGTTCGGAATGTTCGACGAGTCGTTCGTCAGGACCCAGGACTCCGAGTTCAACTACCGTACGAGACGCATGGGCGGTACCGTCTGGCTCGAGCCTCGGATCACGTCCGACTACTACAATCGGTCGTCCGTCACGCGACTTGCCCGCCAGTACTTCCAGTACGGTTTCTGGAAGACGCGTCTGATGTTCAAGCTGGGCGGGACTCTGATGGCCCGCCACCTGCTTCCTCCCGTGTTGACGGTGGGGCTCGGCGTCTCGCTGCTGATGCTGGTGGCGGCCACCGTCCTCTGGCTTCTCGGCGCTTCCTCAGGACCGGTGCTCGTGGCCGGTGGCCTCTTGCTGCCCGCGCTCTACTTCACTGTGGTGATCATCGCGGCGATCCACCTCGCCTTGACCACCCGGGACTGGTCAGTGGCCCCGTTGTTCCTGCTCATCTTCCCGGTCTTGCACTTGTCGTGGGGAGGCGGGTTCCTGTGGGGACTCGCGCGTCCTCCACGGACGCGGGCGTAGCCCCCCTCACGAGAGCACCGCCTCGTAGACATCCTGCGTCGCCTGGACGTTCCGCTCGATGCTGAACTCCTCCATCCGTTCCTTCGCCTTCTCGCCGACGCGCCGACGCAGCTCCTCACTTTCGACGAGCTGAACGAGGTGCTCGGCTAGGGCCCGTGGGTACGTGGTGTCGAAGGTGAAGCCCGAGTCGGCTGTGAGGACCTCCGTATGCCCGCCCACATCCGCCGCGACCACCGCGGCCCCCACCGCCATCGCCTCCAGCACGGCGATCCCGCCGGGCTCGGGACGCACGGACGCGTGAATCGCGATGTCGGCCGCGTTCAGCAGGGTGGGAGCGTCACCTCGGGGCCCCAGAAAGGAGACGCATTCTTGGAGTCCATAGCCCTCCACGAGCTCCCGCAGTCTGCTGAGGTACGCGCCATGCTGGTCACCGGCTCCGCCGGCGAACACCGTGTACAGCCGATTGCGCACGCCCTCATCGAGGAGTGCGAGAGCATCGAGGACGACGTGTTGGCCCTTCCACTCCCGGATGTTCCCGACCATGACCGCGAGGGCGCGGCCCGGTGGGACGCCGAGCTCCGCACGCACGTCCTCGGGAGTCCGAGACACACGGGCCCTGAACGCCTCGAGATCGACTCCGTGGTGGACCACGTGCATGCGCTTCCGGGGAATGCCCACTGCGGCGGCCCAGTCCTCCAAGATGTAGCGGCTCACGGGAATCACAGCATCGAACCCGCGCATCAGCGCGCGCTTCACGGGGCCCTCTCCGTGGGGCGCGATGGTCATCGCGCTCACCACACACGGAAGGCTTGCCAGGCGCGCCGCCGGGAGCCAATCGTTGAAGCCCAGCCCCGGCGAGTTGTTGAGGTGGAGAAGACCGATGGAATGCCGACGAAGGAATCGGGTCCGCCGCAGGACCGCCCCGAACAGTATGTCGAGCGCTTTCGACAGCGGGTGACCACGCAGTCGAACCTCGAGCTCCCGCTCGCGCTCGCGCTCATAAGTGTGGACTTCGACGCCTAGCTCCCTGAGACGGTCGCTGAACGGATTGTCCTGATAGAAGAGGACGACGGGCTCGAATCGCTCCCGATCCAGGCCCTTCACGAGATCGTACAGGGCCTGGTGCGAGCCCCCCACCGTCCCGTCCTCATTCACCTCCACGCAAAGCACCCGAGTCGGATGACCGCTCCGGTCCCTTCGCGACAAGGCGCTTCTTTCCCTGCTACGGGGCATGGAGGACCTTCCTCTCGACGCGGTTACGATTCGTTGGCTTCGGAGACATGCGTGAACGATGAGCAACCACAGGAAGGATGTCGACGGATCGCGCCATGACGAACACCGCTCCCTATCCGTCTCCTGGTGCGCCGGCGGGTCTATCCGGCTCTCCCCCCTCCCTCCACCTCCTTGATCAGCCCCTCGAGCGGCACGGCCATGACGGCCTCGCTCACGGGATACGAGTCGGTCCCCGGATAGACCACGAAGCGCCGCTCGGCAGATAGGTCGGTGCACGCCGATTGGAAGCCCCGCTCCAGCTTGGGCGAGAGGCTTCGCTTGACCTCGATCGCCCAGACCGAGCCATTTGGCCAGCCGAGCACCAGGTCGATCTCCGCCCCGCCGCTGGTGCGATAGAAGTGAGCCGTCACCCCCGGGGGTCTGGAGCCGAGCACGTTCTCGATCACGAAGCCCTCCCAGCTCGCGCCGACCACCGGGTGCGCCAGAAGTGCCTCCTTGTCTTCGATGCTGAGCAGCGCGTGCAGGAGGCCGCTGTCACGAACATACACCTTGGGCGATTTCACCAGACGCTTGCCCACGTTCGCATGCCACGGCGAAAGGCGGCGAATCAGGAGCAGATCGACCATCAGGTCGATGTAGCCGCGGGCGGTACGGACATCCACGCCCACGTTGCGGGCAAGCTGCGCTACATTCAGCATGCCGCCTTGGTGGTGGGCGAGCATGGTCCAGAACCGCCGCAGCGTCTCTGCGGCGATCCGCGGCCCGAGCTGCGGTATGTCACGCTCCAGGTAGCTCCGGATGAAATCCTCTCGCCATCGGAGGCTCTGCCCATCGGAGCCGGAGAGGAGGCTCTCGGGGAACCCGCCGCGCACCCAGAGCACGTCCTGATCGATATCGGGGGGGAGCTCGCGGACGCCGATGGGTGTGAGCTCGAGGTAGCTGACCCGACCGGCGAGCGTCTCGCCCGACTGCCTTAGGAGGTCCAGCGACGCGGAGCCGAGGAGGAGGTACAGGCCGCTCCTTTCTCCGCGCTGTCGCCCGCGATCGATCAGGCCACGGAGCACCGGGAACAGACCGGGTGTCCGGTGCACCTCGTCCAAAATCACCAGCCGGCCGAGATGGTCCTCGAGGTAGAGCTCGGGCTCGGTCAGCTTCGCGCGGTCACGTTCGGACTCGAGGTCCAGGTACAGAGCCCCTTTTCCCTGTGCCACGGCCAGGGCCAGCGTCGTCTTGCCCACCTGACGCGGGCCTGTCAGCACGACTGCGGGGACCTCGGCCAGGCGCTCCCGCAGCCGCGCGCCCAGGTGACGTGGGATCATGTATGCAATTCTGACATCGGCATGACATAATTGCAAGGACGACGACGCGCGTGCGTGGCAAGTAGCCGGATGCGGCGTCACAACCGGCCAGCTCGCTGCAGACCCGCGGAGGCGGTTGAAATCGTATGTTGAGGGCGTTACATAATCGAGGCTTCTATTCGATGTAAACAGTAGGCTGAACGAGCGCATGCCCACGACATGATGGGGCGCCGGCGAATCCTGATGCTCGCGCCCTTTGCGCCCCGCCTCGACGCGAATCATGGCGGGGGGCGCGCGATAGCGAACCTCGTCGGCGCGCTCGCGCCAGCGCACGACGTGCATCTACTCTGCGTGCGCGCGGCAGACGAACTCCCCGTCGACCCGGCGCTCACGGGCCTGGGCGTACGAGCTGAGGAGTTTCGGCGGGATCTCGCGGTGTTGGACGACGGGAGATGGCGGCGCAACGCGCTGTTACTGCGCCGCGCCGTTCAGGGGCTGCCGTCTTGGGTGTCGCTCTGCTGGTCGCCCGGACTGGCGGCGAGACTCAGAACGCTCGTCGCGGAGTGGCAACCACACGTCGTGCAGTTCGAGTTCCACGTGATGGGGCAGTACGAAGCGGCGTGCCCAGTCGGGCCGTTCGCGCGGGTGCTCACCCAGCACGAACTGGGCGTTCAGGCTGCGCGTGAGAAATTGCGGACTACTCGCTCACGGGCTCGCGCCGAGGCGTTCGTTGACCTGGTGTCGTGGCGCCGGTACGAGCGCCGCCTGCTACGACGGATGGACGCAGTGGTGACGTTCACGGCCCGCGATGCCGCGATCATGGAGGCGGCGGCGCCACGCGCACGCGTCGAGTGCGTCCCGCTCGGGATCAATGTGCCCGAGCGCGCGCTTGATCCGCGCGGGGCCACTCCTGTGCAGGTGCTCTTCGTGGGTAACTATCGGCATCCGCCGAACGTCGATGCCGCGCTACGCCTGGCGCGCGACGTGCTGCCAAAGGTCCGCACCCGTGTGCCGGATGTCACGCTAGTGATCGCCGGCCCAGCACCGCCGCGCGAAGTCGTGGCGCTCGCGGGCCCGCACGTTCGCGTGACCGGCGAGGTACCGAGCGTGGAACCGTTGCTCGCCGCTGCCGCGGTGGTGGCGCTCCCGCTCAGGCAGGGCGGGGGGATGCGCGTAAAGGCACTGGAGGCGCTCGCTGCGGGCAAGGCTGTCGTCGGCACGCGCCTGGCACTGGAAGGCATCGACGTGGCTAATGGCAAGCACGCGCTGATCGCCGACGACGACAATGAATTCGCAGACGCCGTGGCGTCGCTGCTGCTGGATGGCGACCGGCGTGTGCGACTCGGGTCGGCCGCGCGCGCCTGGGCTGAGTCCGCGCCCGGATGGAGCGAGGTCGCGCGCCGCTACTCGGCGCTTTATGACGCCCTCGCGGCGGAGACGGATTGAGGGCCCCGGGAGTCGACTGCCTTGCTACTCTGGCGCGACCGTGAGTTCCTTTGCCGGGACGGGAACGCTCGGAAACCGCGCGAGCTGACGAGGCCGCCACCAGCAGAAGCCGGCCGCGGTCCCGGCCCACGCTGCGAGCACGTGGGGCACGCCGCGCGGCAGCCAGCTGTCGCTCCGCAGTTGCGTGAGCAACAGGCGCGCGATGCGGCGCGGCGCATACGACCAGAACACCGCTGGCTTCGCGTGGCGGCGCCACTTCCAGATCTTGTTTCGAACCAGATAGAAGACCCAGCGTGGCTTCTGGCGCCCGAGGCTTGCGCCGCCTTTGTGGCGCACGACCGAACGCCCCGCGCATGCCACCACTTCGCCGCGGCCCCGCGCCCGCAAGCAAAGGTCGATCTCCTCCCAAAGATGGAAGTACGACAGATCGAAGCCGCCCATCGCACGAAAAAGATCCGCCCGCACCATCAGGGCCGCGCCGAACACGCCGTCGCACGGATGATAGTCGGCAAACTTGGGCCCGTATTTCTCATCTACGCCGCGGTATGTCTCCCCCAGCGTGCGTAGGTCTAGATGCCAGCCTGCGAGCTCGATCGTGTCCGGGCGGTCGTACCGCACGAGCATGGAGCCGACGACCGAGGCGCCGCGGGTCTGCACCGCCTCCTCGCACGCCTGCCAGAAGCCGTCGGTCACCTCGGTGTCGTCGTTGAGAAAGTAGAGCAGCGGTGCGCCGAGCTTGAACGCGTAGGCCGCACCCACGTTGTTGCCGCCGGCGTACCCTCGGTTGCGGGCGGCACGCAGGAAATGCACCCCGGGATACGCCGGCGCGATGGGAGGTGCAACCGGCACGGGCGACCCATTGTCCACGACGATCACGGCCACCTCAGGCGGCGAATGGACGCGCAGCGAATCGAGGCAGGCGGGCAGATCTTGACCGCGACCATAGACGAGGACGATGACCGCTCCGCGGATGCGGCCGGAGGTGCTCGAAGGTCGCTGGACGACGACCGGGTCCATGACAATCCACTCGCCGTGTGAAACGTAGGGTTCCCTCTTCATCCTGACCGATGATGGTCTATCAACGGGGCCCACTAGGTCAAGGAGCTCATGGACACCGAAGGGACCTTTCGATCGCCTGAGCCTCGTAGGGAGTGGGGCCTCCCCTGCGGCAATCACCTGGACCCGCACGCACGCTTCCTATTATCTATCGTTTGAAGCGTCACGAGTACATGACCGCGGCCCATCCCGTCGTGTCGCCCTCGACCATCCTCGAGCCCTCGCCTGACAATTAATCGCCCCGATACGGCCGTGGACGTGAGCCATGCCCCGTTCGGGCGGCCCGCGACCGACCCTCCACCCACCATCGTCCTGGAGCCGGCCGGCGGATGGCCCCGGGTCGACTTCGCCGAGCTCCGACGTTACCGGGGGCTCTTCTTGTTTCTCGTGTGGCGGGACATCAAGGTCCGCTACGCCCAGACCGTGCTCGGCGCCCTGTGGGCAGTGGTCCAGCCCGTCCTCACCATGGTGGTGTTCACGGTGGTCTTCGGCGGATTGGCGAGGATCGAGACGGGGGAGTTGCCCTACGCGGTGTTCTCGCTGTGTGGACTCGTGCCCTGGACCTACTTCTCGACGGCGCTGAACGGCGCCAACATGAGCCTCGTGTCGAATCCGGCGCTCGTGACGAAGATCTACATCCCGCGACTGATCATCCCGAGCGCTCCGATTCTCGCCGGGCTCCTGGACTTCGCCATCGGGCTGGTGGTGCTGCTGGGGATGTTGCTCTGGTTCGGCATCGTGCCGAGCTTGGCGGCGCTTTATGCGGTACCGCTCCTCCTGCTTCTCGCGATGATGACCGCCGCCGGCGTGGGCTTCTGGCTGTCGGCGCTCAACATCCAGTACAGGGACGTGAAGTATGTCGCCCCGTTCCTCGTGCAGTTGTGGATGTACGCGGCGCCGGTCGTCTATCCGCTGTCGCTGGTGCCGGAGCAGTACCGTCTCGCCTACAGCTTCAACCCCATTGCGACGGTGATCGAGGGGTTCCGTGTCGTGCTCGCGGGGCAGGGGGTCCTGCGCCCCGCGTACGTGGCGGCGTCGTTGGCGACGGCGCTGCTCCTGCTCGTGAGCGGCGCGCTGTTCTTCCGCCGCACGGAGCGCGTCTTCGCCGACGTGGTCTGACCGAACGTTCTTTACCGAAGGCCGTCTAAGATGATCGCGATCCGAGCCGAGAACCTGGGCAAGCGCTACCGCATCGGCGGTGCGGCCGCACGACACGACACCCTGGGCCGGGCGATCCTGTCGGGCTTGAGGGCCCCGTTGCATCGTCTCTCGCAGCTGCGCCGCCTGGGCCGGTTCGAGAGCCGAGACGGCGAGGACGTGATCTGGCCCTTGCGCAACATCTCGTTCGAGGTGGAAGAAGGAGAGGTGCTCGGCATCATCGGCCGCAACGGAGCCGGCAAGAGCACCCTGCTCAAGATCCTCGCGCGCATCACCGAGCCCAGCGAGGGGCGGGTCACGATTCGGGGCAACAGCGGCGCGCTGCTCGAGGTGGGCACGGGGTTCCACCCCGAGCTCACCGGTCGCGACAACGTCTACCTGAACGGCGCCATTCTGGGTATGGACCGGGCTTACATCGAGAAGATGTTCGATGAGATCGTCGATTTCTCGGGCGTGCGCCGCTTCATCGACACGCCGGTGAAACGCTACTCGAGCGGCATGCAGGTGCGCCTGGCGTTCGCCGTGGCGGCACACCTCCAACCGGAGGTGCTCATCATCGACGAGGTCCTGGCCGTAGGGGACGCCGAGTTCCAGAAGCGTTGCCTCGCCAAGATGGAGGACGTGGCGAAGGGTGGCCGGACCGTGCTCTTCGTGAGCCACAACATGCATGCCGTCCGGAACCTCTGCTCCCGCTGTCTGTGGATCGACGAGGGGCGGATCCGGCTCGACACCACGCCCCGGGCAGCGATCGACGGATACATGCGCGCGTTTCGTGACGTGGCGGGCACCGGCCAGGTGGACCTGCGGGAGTGGCCGAACCGTTACGGGAACGGGAAAGCGAAGATCCTGCGCGCGGAGTTGCGGAACGAGCGCGGCGAGATCACCAGCGAGATGACGCGCGGACGTGCGCTCACGCTGCGGTACGATCTCGATTCGAAGGTCGAGATGCCGTTGACGCTGACGGCCAGCGTCTGTTCGGATACGGGCGACCGGGTCCTGAACCTCGCGCACTTCGACAGTCCCGATCCGGTACCACGCTGCCTCTCCGGCGAGCACACGATCAGCCTCGAGATCGACAGCCTTCCCCTGTTCGCGGGGGACTATACGATCTCGCTTTACGTGCTGTCCGAGCAGATGGACGCGCTGGACGCCGTCATCGATGCGGTGCCGTTCTCGGTACACCACAACCCCGATTCGCCTCGACCGTACAACACGACGTCGGAGTGGGGCTACTGCTGGACGCCAAACCGGTGGTCCGTCGAGAAGCGCTGATCCGCCCGGACAGTCGAGACAGAGAATGCGCCGATCCTGGAGAGTGAAGCGCTTGTTGCAGCGCACGTCCAGCCTGCTGGGCTCCAGAATCGCCGTTCTCATGTATCACCGCGTTTACGAGACGAGCGTCGATCCCTGGGGGACGTGCGTCAGTCCGGCGAATTTCGACCAGCAGATGGAGTACCTGAGTCGTCGGCACACGGTTCTGAGCGTCTCGAGGCTCGTCGGGCTGCTGGCCGCCGGGCGGCTCCCGAAGCGTGCCGTGGCCCTGACGTTCGATGACGGCTACCGGGACAACCTCTCGACCGCGAAGCCCGTCCTGGAGCGCTGGGACCTGCCGGCGACCTTCTTCGTACCAACCGGCCTCATGGAGGGGTCTCGCGAGTTCTGGTGGGACGAGCTATCCCGGGTGCTGCTCGAGCCCGGCAGCCTTCCGCGGACCTTCGACATCGGCCTGGGCACCGAGGCGGACGGATGGGAGCTCGGAGACTCCGCGGTCTATACCGCGGAGGACCGTCGTCGGCACGAGGCCTGGACGGTACATCAGCGGCACGACCCGACTCCCCGGCATGCTCTGCTGCGGTCCCTCAACGATCACGTCTACCTTCTGCCGCAAGGGGACAAGCAGAGGGTGCTGGACCGATTGTTCGAGTGGTCGGGCGTGTCATCCGACGGCCGCCGAAGCCATCGCACGTTGACGGGCGACGAGCTGCTCGAGGTCGAGCGGGGGGGCCTGGTCGACGTCGGCGGCCATTCGGTAACGCATCCCGTTCTGTCGGCGCTTCCCCTCGAGGCGCAGCGGGAAGAGATCACGAAGAACAAGGCCGAGCTCGAGGACATTCTGGGTCATCCGGTCTCGAGCTTCGCGTATCCGCACGGCGCCTACGGCCGGGAGACCGCTGCCCTCGTGCGGAACGCCGGCTTCGCTTCGGCGGTGACGGTCGAGAACGGCCCGCTTCGCGCCGGCACCGATCCCTTCGAGCTTCCCCGAGTCCACAGTGGAGACTGGAACGGCGATGAGTTCGGCCGAAGACTCGAGGAGAAGCTCCTCTTTCACTGAGCGTGTCGCCCTCACATCGGCTGGCCGAGGGCGGCCCACTGGCCGACGCCTCCCCCGCAGTCGACGGCCAGGGCGCTCTCGTCCTGACGCCAGACGAACGCCCTGGCCCGGGCGCGGCCCGGTATCTCGATCTCTTCGGCGAGCGCCTCGATCGCGTCGGCCGTCTCGGAGGTCACGACCGCCGGCAGTCGCCAGTGCTGGGATTCGATCAGGAAGAGCCCACTCGCATAGCAGGACACGATACGCTCCACGGAGCCCGGGGTGCTGATCACGGGCCGGCCCGTAGTCGGATAGATCCAGAACTCCGGCGGCGGGCTGTCCGGGTCCGCATCGTAGAGTTCAGTCCGACTGAGACTTACGTCCGTCCGACCGAGCTCGTAGATGGTCTTGATCTGCGAGGAGGAGACGACGACGTCGACCTCCTCCAGGAGCGACCCGATGGCGGGGCGGGCCGAAGTCCAGTCGGGCGAGCCGCGGTACCACCGCGCGACCGACCACGCCGAGCTCGGAACCGTGAGAAGCCGTACCGTGGTTTGCAATGCCTCCGTGTTGAGGGCGGCAAACATCAACGCGAGAGACAGCGCTGCCATCGAGCCGACCTCGACGGCTGTGGAGCCACCTAGTGAGAAGGTCCTTC
>CAYYRT010000131.1:0-8376 GCA_964474055.1 uncultured Acidimicrobiaceae bacterium
TCAGGCGACCGCTAGGGGACGCCACAACCCTGGGTTCGCTGAAAATCGGAACATGAGAGGCCGGCTCTTTCTTCGCAAGGTGGTGTGGTCGGTGGTGACGGTGATGGTCGTCATCACCTTCAACTTCTTCCTCTTTCGGGTCCTCCCCGGAGATCCGGCCAAGGCCGGAGTCAGAGACCCCCGGCTCTCCGCGGCGGCCGTCGAAGCAGCCAGGATCCGTTTCGGTCTCGACAAGCCGGTCTTCATCAATACCGAAGGCGGAAGCCCCTTCGACAGCCAGTTCTTCCGGTATCTCGGGGCGCTTTCGGAAGGTGATCTGGGCACCTCATACGCATTCAACAATCGGCCGGTGACCTCCCTGATCGGCAATGCCCTCAGAAACACGGTCTGGCTGGTGATGCCGGCCCAAGTCCTCTCGATCGCAGCCGGCGTGGCCTTGGGCTTGTGGGCTGCCTATCGGCGAGGGACGAGAGTTGACGTCGGTGCGCTGACCTTCTCCTTGTTCATGTGGGCCCTGCCCACCTTCTTCCTCGGGATCCTTCTGTTGTTCTTTGGTAGCCGGTATCTGGGATTCCCTTCGGCCGGGAGGGTGACGATCGGTGCCGACTATGCCAACTTCTTTGAGCAGTTCTGGGACATTGCCACCCATCTCTTCCTGCCCACACTGACATTCACGCTGGTCTTGCTTGGTGAGTACATGTTGGTGATGCGGAGTTCGGTGGTTGAAGTCTTTGGCGAGGACTACATCCAGACCGCCAAGGCCAAGGGCCTCTCCGTGGTCGACATCATCCGCAAGCACGCGCTTCGCAACGCCATGCTCCCGATCGTGACCCTCATCGCCCTCAACCTCGGGTTCACGGTGTCGGGGGCGATCCAGGTCGAGACCGTCTTCTCCTGGCCCGGTCTCGGCAAGCTCACCGTCGACGCCGTCAGCCAGCGTGACTACCCGGTTCTCCAGGGCGCCTTCCTGTTGCTGGCCATCGCGGTTATCGCCGCCAACCTCGTCGCCGAACTCCTCTACCTGCGGCTCGATCCACGGGTGACGGAAGTATGAACCTGGGACGCAAGCTCTGGGCGCACCGGCTTGGCCGCGTGGGCGTGGTGATGCTCGCGGTGGCTGTGGTGGTCGCGGTCTTCGCCCCCTTGCTGGCGCCCTACGACCCGTACGAAAACATCAGACCGACCATCGACGATATCTACGACGGCCCATCCTCGGAGCATCTGCTCGGAACCGACGACGCCGGATACGACGTTCTCAGTTCGCTCATCTACGGGGCGCGCGTTTCCCTCCTGGTCGGCTTTTCGGGGGCGATCATCGCCCTCTTCATCGGCGGAGTGATCGGGCTCATAGCCGGCTTCCGCGGGGGACGGTTGGGTACTGGTCTGATGAGGTTCACCGACTTCTTCCTGGTGATCCCCGACCTGGCCCTCCAGATCGTGATCGTGGCGATCGTCGGACAGAGCCTTCGCAACATCATCCTGGTCATTGGCGCCCTCGGATGGACCACCACCGCCCGCCTTGTTCGAGCCCAGACCTTGTCGGTTCGCGAGCGCAAGTTCGTCACCCGGGCCCGAGCGGTGGGTGGTAGCGACTTCTACATCCTTCGCCGTCATGTGTTCCCACAGGTGCTTCCGCTGATGCTCGCCAACACGGTGCTTACGGTTTCTCTGGCAATCTTGTCCGAGTCGACCCTTGCGTTCATCGGACTCGGCGATCCCACGGTGATCTCATGGGGGCAGATGCTCAATTACGCCTTCAACCGGGGGGCGGTGTCGGCGGGTGCATGGTGGGCTTTGATCACTCCGGGATTCGCCATCGTCTGGGTGGTCCTGGGGGTAACGCTGGTTGGCAATGCGCTCGAGGACATTGTCAACCCCCGCCAGGGGCGGCACCATCTCGAACCCGAGCCGATCCCACCGGTGGTACCCCTCCTTGGGGCGGCTCCCCGGTCGGCCCTGGCAATGCGCAACCTCACCGTGGAGTTCGTCGCCCCCAACGGCATTAGATCCAGGGCAGTAGAAGACGTGACATTCGAGGTTGATCAGGGCGAAGCCGTCGGGCTGGTGGGGGAGTCCGGCTCCGGGAAAACCACCACCATGCTGGCCGCCCTCCGGCTACTGCCGCCGGGCGGCGAGGTGGTTGACGGTGCCGTCTATCTGCACGGCGAAAACGTGTTCGCCCTCGATGACGATGAGTTGCGTGCGACGAGGTGGACGAGGATGGCACTGGTCTTTCAAGGGGCGATGAACGCTCTCAATCCGGTCCGGAGCGTCGAGGATCAGATCGTGGAAGCAGTGCGGACCCATTCTCCCGAAATGGCCCCGGCCGACGCAAAGCGCCGGGCAAGCGAACTTTTAGAGCTAGTCGGTATCGACGGGGATCGGGGATCGGAATATCCACACCAGTTCTCCGGTGGCATGCGACAAAGGGCGATGATTGCCCTGGCGCTTGCCTGCGATCCCGAGATCATCGTCGCCGACGAACCCACAACCGCGCTCGATGTGATGATCCAGGCCCAGGTGATGGAGTTGCTTGACCGGTTGCGCCGCCAACTCGGCATGGGCATGGTTTTGATCAGCCATGACCTGGCCCTGGTAGCTGAAACTTGTGACCGGGTCGTCGTCATGTACGGCGGAATCGTGGTCGAACAGGGTCCGGTCGTCGAGGTGTTCGCCAACCCCCGGCACCCCTACACGAGACTTCTGCTCGAGGCCTTTCCCGACCTCGACGATCCCACCAGGCCGCTCGTTTCGATACCCGGTTTGCCACCGCGGCCCGACCAGCTCCCGCCAGGCTGTCGTTTTGCCCCACGTTGCCCCCAGGCGTTTGACCGTTGCCAGGTGCAACAGCCGCCGGCGTATCCCATCGGCGATCGTTGGGAGGCGGCGTGCTTCCTGGTCGATGAAAAGGTGGGGGCCCGTGGCTGACCCTGTGCTCCAGCTCGATTCCGTTTCGATGAGCTTCCCCCGACCCCGCTCACTGCTCGATCTGATCGCTCGCCGTCCCAACAACGACGTCCAGGCTGTCGACCAGGTCAGCCTGGAGCTTCGTCCGGGCGAAGTGCTGGCCGTGGTCGGCGAGTCGGGTTGCGGCAAAACGACCACCGCCAACCTCATCATGGGTTTGCTGGCGCCCACTGCCGGGAGGGTTCTCATCCATGGCGAGAACCTCGCCGGCCTCAAGTCCGGGCAGTTGCGCCGATCACGCCGGAAAATGCAGATGGTGTTCCAGGATCCCTACGAGTCTCTCAACCCCCGTATGACCGTCGGTCAGATCGTGGCCGAGCCTCTCCAGGTCCACAAGGCAGCCACGGGGGTGGAGTTGGTGGCGAGAGTGGCCATCGCACTCGAAAGGGCAGGGCTTCGCCCACCCGAGCGTTACCTCAAAGTCCGGCCCAACGAGCTTTCGGGCGGACAGCGTCAACGTGTGGTTATTGCCTCGGCGCTTGCCTTAGAGCCGGAGGTGCTGGTGGCCGACGAGCCAGTTTCCATGTTGGACGTATCGATACGAGCCGACATCCTCAACCTCCTCGCTTCTCTGGCCCGGGAGCAGGGCATAGCCGTGGTGATGATCACCCACGACATGTCGACCGTTGCCGCGTACAGCGATCGGATCGCTGTGATGTACCTGGGGAGGATTGTCGAGACTGGCCCGACCCTGTCGGTGCTGACCACTCCGTCCCATCCGTACACGCGGGCCTTGTTGTCGGTCGTACCCGTTCCGCACCCATCACAACGGAAGGAACGCATCATCCTCAGTGGCGAGACTCCAGACCCGGGCCGGGTTCCGCCTGGCTGTCGGTTCAACCCACGCTGTTCGTACGCGTTCGATCGCTGTCGCATCGACGACCCGCGGCTTATGAATGTGGGCGAGGGCCACGAGGCCGCCTGTTGGTTGGTCGGGGAGTGAACCCGGCGTCACCATCCGTCTCGGCCCGATCGTTCCTTCTGGTCGGAGCTGCCACCGGGGTGTTGGCCGGATTGCTCGGGGTTGGCGGCGGGATCATCATGGTTCCGGCGCTGGCTGCACTCGGCTTTTCCCGGCACAAGTCGAACGCCATATCACTGGCGACGATTCTGTTGGTGGCGGCAGCGGGGGCTATTGGCTTCGCAGTGTCGGGTGAGGTGGACCTTCCCTACGGGTTGGCGGCCGGAGCCGGAGGTCTGGTTGGAGCCACCTACGGGGCGCGGTGGATGAACGTCTTGTCGGGGAAGACCCTGGCAAGGATCTTTGGCGTGTTCCTGCTCGTCATCGGGATCAGGCTCTTGATCGGTGGGGGGATCAGCTCTGGTGAACCCTTGCTCGATCCGCCGGTGGGGTACCTGGTCGCACTGCTCATAGGTGTCGTTGCTGGAGTTGCTTCCGGATTGGCGGGCATCGGCGGTGGGGTGATCATGGTCCCTGCAATGGTCTACCTCCTGGGTCTGGGCCAGCACTCGGCGGAAGGCACCTCGTTGATTGCGATCCTTTTCACAGCCGCCGCAGCCACCAAGGTGAACGCCGGCAACTCCTACGTCGAGTGGAAGGTGGTCTGGCTGCTCGGCGCAGGCGGAGTGGTCATGGCTCCGCTGGCCGCGTTGGCCGCCCAGCGAATCCCTGCCGACACCCTGGCTCGCATTTTTGGCCTCTGGGTTCTCCTCACCGCCATCAGGACCATCTGGAAGGCCAGGAGTGACAAGAACTCAGTGTGAGCCGTGCAGATCGGCGTCGGGCGGCTCGACGTGGATGGTCATCTCTCGATGGATGTGACGACCCGGCACCGGGCGATGGGCAGGGTCATCGATGAACAGATTGTCACCATCGACATGAAGGAGACTGGATCCATAAGCCGCTGCGAGATGCTCGATCCGCAGCACTTCCCCCGGCGCTCCGGCGGCCACGACCCGGCCGGAGAGCAGGATCACGTAGTCGGCAGCCCGCGCCTCGGCTAACTCGTGGGTGGTCATCACCAGGGTGCATCCCTGGGCAGGTTCGTCGTGAATCACCTGATCGATCGCTTGAGCCGAGATCAGGTCGAGGCCGGTGAGCGGTTCGTCCAGAAGCAAGAGGTCGTGTTCCTGGGCGAGGCCCTGGGCCACGAACACACGCTGGCGCTGACCTCCGGAGAGTTCGCCAAGGTGACGATCGGCGAGGCCGGTGATGTCCATTCGCTCCATGGCCGCGGCAACCGCTGCTCGATCCTCCCTGCTGAGTCTTCGCCACGGTCCAGTGGTCGCGTACCGGCCCATCGTCACCACTTCCCGCACGGTGATAGGCAGGACCTCGTTGACCTTGGTGGCCTGGAGCACATAGGAGATGCGGCGGGACCGCGCACCTGTCGGCGTGATGGTGATTCTGCCCGAGCGAGGGGTGTGTAGTCCGGCGATGGCGTTGAGCAGCGTCGACTTCCCCGACCCGTTCGGTCCGATCAGGGCGGTGACGGCGCCGGCCGGGATGGCGAAGCTGGACGCATCGATGGTTGTCTGTTTGCCGTGGGCGAGGACCAGGTTCTCGGCCACGACTGCTGGGTTCGCTTGCAAGGGAACGGAGTTTGCCACCAGCTTCCGGCCGGTGATAGATTTGAGTGAGAACGATTCTCATTATCTATGAAATCTGGGACCATCAGACATAGGGTGGCCGGCGCCATCGTGTTGCTGGCAGCGGCGTGCACCGGCACAGGCGACGGTGGCACGACGATCACCGTGGTGGCGACCACCACGATCTGGGGTGACGTCGTCGGCAACGTCGTCGGAGACGAGGCCGAAGTGGTGGTGCTGATGCCGGTCGGGGCCGATGCCCACGACTTCCAACTGTCATCTCAACAGGCAGCACACCTGTCCACTGCGGACCTCGTCGTTGCCAACGGCCTGTTCCTGGAGGAGGGGATGCACGATGCTCTCGAGGCGGCGGCCGCCGCAGGCGCCAACATCGTCGAAGTCGGCGACCTCCTGGATCCGGTCGGAGGCGATCCCCATGTCTGGATGGACCCGACGCGTTTGGCCCGGGCTGCAATCTTGATCGGCCAGCGACTTGCCGATGTCCAACCGGAGGGTGGCTGGCTGGTCCGGGCCGAAACCTACGCCGCCAGTTTGCTGGCAGCCGATCTCGAGATTCAGGAGATCCTGTCGGTGGTCTCCTCAGACCGGCGCAAGCTCGTGACCAACCACGAGGCCCTGGGCTACTTTGCGGCGAGGTACGGGTTCGAGGTGGTCGGGTCGGTGATCCCGGGCGGAACCACCCTCGGTCAGCCAAGCTCGGCCGAGTTGGCAGCTCTGGTTGCCACGATGCGGGCGGAGGAGGTCACCGCGATCTTTGCCGAGACGGTCGACAGCACCGCCCTGGCTGAGGCCGTCGCTGCCGAGTTGGGAGAGGAGGCGACCGTAATCGAGCTTCACACGGAGTCAATCGGCGCCCCCGGCTCGGGGGCCGAAACCATCATCGCGATGCTGCTCACCAACGCCGGTTTGATCGCCGACGCTCTGGCCGGTTGAGGCACCAACTACCGTGGAAGAAATGGACTGGCTGGTCGAGCCGTTTGCGCTCGGTTTCCAACAGCGGGCCCTGGTCGGGGGCGTGCTGGCGGCTCTGGCAACGTCACTGGTGGGCACATGGGTGGTGATCCGGGGGATGACCTTTCTTGGCGACGCCCTCGTCCATGGGGTTATTCCGGGGGTGGCGCTTGCGATCCTCATGGGTTTCAATCCTCTGGTCGGTGCCGGAGCCGCCGCCCTGGTGATGATCGGCGGGATCAACCTCGTACATCGCCAGACCACCTTCTCCGAGGACACGAGCATCGGTCTCCTGTTCGCCGGCATGCTCGGCGTCGGAGTGATCCTCATATCGCGCACGCCGTCCTACAGCGGCAGCATCACCGGGATCCTCTTTGGCGACGCACTTGGCGTCGTACCGTCCGACCTGATCATCCTCGGGACGGTCACGGTCATCGCCCTGGTGCTGTCCGTGGTCTTCTACCGGGGGTTTCTCGCACTCAGTTTCAATGAGCAAAAGGCTCAGTTGCTTGGCTTGAGACCGGGGCTTGCCCACGGCTTGTTGTTGTTTCTGGTCACCCTCGCGATCGTCGGATCATTCCAGACTGTGGGCGCGCTTCTCGTCTTCGGGCTCATGGTCGGACCTCCGGCCACCGCGGCACTGTTGGTGCGGCGGGTGCCGGCGATGATCGCGACCGCCGCTGGCATCGGTGTCGCCTCGGTCGTTCTCGGACTGGTGGTCAGCTACCACGCCGACATCTCGGGTTCGGCCACCATGGCCGTCTTCCCGATCGTCGGCTTCTTCCTCGTGTTGGCCGTAAAGAACCTGATGGCGAGACGCCCGGGCTAGCGGGTGTCGAGGTCGAGAGCGGCCGAGTTCATGCAGTAGCGCATCCCGGTGGGTCGTGGTCCGTCGGCGAAGACGTGACCCAGGTGTCCACCGCAGCCGGCGCAACGGACCTCGGTCCTCACCATCCCGTGCCCGATGTCACTCTCTTCATCGACCCGGTCAGCTGCGAGCGGTTGGGTGAAACTCGGCCAACCGGTCCCGGAGTCGAACTTGGCCGAGGAGTCGAACAACTCCGTCCCACAGCCGGCGCAGCGATAGACCCCCTGTTCTTTGGAATCGCAGTATTCCCCGGTGAATGGCCGCTCGGTCCCGGCTTGTCGCAGGACGTAGTACTGCTCGGGGGTCAGGCGCTCACGCCACTCGGCATCTGTCAATTGCTGGTTTTCTTGGTTCATAGCAAGTGGTACAACCACATCGGGACCTGTGGCGTTCCCGGAGTCCGAACAATAAGCTCGCTCCATGTCGATCACCCGGCCGGAAGTCGATCTCGACAGCCGCCATCAGATCGAGGCCCTCTACCACCTCGCGGTCGAGCTGTCGGGACTGCGCAGCATGGAATCGGTGCTCGACGTCGCCCTGGGGCACTGCCTCACCCTCACCGGATCGCAATTCGGGTTCGTCGGATTGTGTGGCCTCGATCCGAGTGCCATGGACGTCGCCGCCGTACACGGCTTTCACCCCTCCGAGGAGTTCTACTCCCGTCACCGCCTGATCCCCTTTCGGCCCAATCTGTTTGCAACGGCTGTGCTGGAGAACCGTCCGGTGCGGTCGGTTGATGCCCGGGCCGATCCGCTCCGGGTTGGACAACCCGTCGGCCATCCCGAGGTGCGGACCTTCCTGGGGGTGCCACTGCGGATCGCCGACCATCCGATTGGGATGATCGGGGTGGCCAACCGCGACTCACCGTATGAGGACGAACATGAGCGGTTGCTCCTCACGTATGCGGCCCAGGTGGCGATCGTCATCCGCAATGCCCAGTTGTAAGAGCAACTCTCGAGTGCCAACGAGGTTTTTGAACAGACGGTCGGGGTGCGAACAGATCAGTTGCGCGAAACCAG
>CAYYRT010000132.1:0-12601 GCA_964474055.1 uncultured Acidimicrobiaceae bacterium
GAGGTAGCACCGCCCCAGGACGTTGACGCGGCGGGGGGATGTGTGGTTCCCCGCCAGAATGGCCAACATCTTGGGAGACGACCAGAAGCAGCAGATTCTCGCGCTGGGGCGGCTGGGCTGGCCGCTCCGCCGCATCGAACAGGCGACCGGCATCCGGCGGGAGACGGCGAGCGCCTATCTCAAAGCCGCCGGGATCGCGATCCGCGCGCCCCGCCGCCGCCGGCCGCCGCCAAAACCGGCCAGTCCGGTGTCCACCGACCCGGCAAATCCGGCCAGTGAGGTGTCCACCGACCCCGGGCTGCTCCCGCCGGGCTTGGCTGAGCTGCCGCCGTGGCCGCCGCCGACCCGCCGGGCCCCGACCGCGAGCGCCTGCGAGCCGTACCGCGAGCTGATCGAGCTGGCCCTCGGCCGCGGCCCGCAACGCCATGGCGATCTGGCAGGACCTCGTCGATCAGCACGGCTTCGCGGCCCGGTACGCCAGCGTGCGGCGGTTCGTGGTCACGCTGCGCGGCCAGCGCACGCCCGACGCCCATCCGGTGATCGTCACGGCGCCCGGTGAGGAGGGCCAGGTCGACTACGGCGAGGGCCCAATGGTGCGCCACCCGGTCACGCGGAAGTACCGTCGCACCCGCCTGTTCGTCTTGACCCTCGGCTACAGTCGCAAGAGCGTCCGCCTGCTCACCTTCGAGTCGAGCGCGCGCCGCTGGGCGGACCTGCACGAAGAAGCATTTCGTCGCCTCGGCTGCGCCGTCCGCGTCGTCGTGCTCGATAACCTGAAGGAAGGCGTGCTCACACCCTACACGCAGATCCGCATGGCGGCCCTCGAAGAGCTCCTCAAGCGACGGATCGTGACCGAGGACGAGATCGAGGAGGCCGATCGCCGGGCGACGGAACGCTGGCGGAACGGCCTGATGATCGACTCCCTGCTGGATCCAGACCTCGCCACACTCCTCGAGGAGATGCGCCGACGGATGCAGGGGGAGGAGCCGGCGTGATCGGCTTCTCCGGCGGCGTGGGGGATGCCTTCGTGGCGGGACTGGTCGTGGGGGTGATCGTCGGCTGGGTCGCGGGGCTGCGCCTCGGACGGGGCGACCGATGAGCGCCGCCGATCGCGTCATCCCGGGCCCCGCGCCGGGCTCGGCTGACGCTCGGGCCGTCGGAGCGTAGGCAACTTTAGCACGCTCCGGCGGCGGTCGCCCCCCTCGTGGCCTCCGTCCCCGTGACGTAATCGCCCAGACTCGTGTCAGCGGTCGCCCTATAGTGAGCCACCGGGGTCGGGCATGCTGAGCCACCCGGGTCACCCAACCTGAGCCAGGTAGGGTCGCCCATGCTGAGCCACTCAGGGGCGGGCATGCTGAGCCACCCAGCGGGCGGTGACCGGACTCCTTGGAGTTGCACCCCCGACCGGCGTTGACTGCCTCCGAGATGTCATCTTCTTCTCGGAGGGAGGACGCATGGCGGGACGGAGGAGTCCGGTGACGGAGATTCGAGAGATCCTGCGACGGTTGCAACTGGGCGAGCGAGGGCGCCGCATCGCGCGCGACCTCCAGGTGAGCCGCAACACCGTGGCGCACTACCAGCGGTGGGCCACCCAGCACGGGCTCCTGACGGGGCCGTTGCCCGAGCCGGCGGCGCTGGCCGCGTTGCTCGCGGCGCCGCCCGGAAAGCGGCCGGCCCAGGAGCAGTCGCTCGTCGAGCCGTTCGGCGAGCAGGTGCTGGCCTGGCACGGCCAGGGCGTCGAGGGACAGGCGATCTGGCAGCTCCTCGTCGAGCAGCACGGGTTCGGCGGCAGCTATTCGTCGATCAAGCGCTTCCTGCGCCGTGTGGCGCCGCCGACGCCACGGGCCACCCTCCGCGTGGAAGTCGGCCCTGGGGAAGAAGCCCAAGTCGACTTCGGCTTCGGCGGTCTGTGTCGGGATCCCGAACAGGACCGGCGGCGGCGGGCCTGGGTGTTCGTGATGACGCTGTCGTGCAGTCGCCACCAATATGCCGAGCTCGTCTTCGACCAGAGCGTCGCGACCTGGCTGCGCCTGCATCGCGCCGCGTTCGAGTTCTTCGGCGGCGTGCCCCGCCGCGTGGTGCTGGACAATCTGCGCGCCGCGATCGTGCACGCCGCGCTCTACGACCCCGAGGTGCAACGCAGCTACCGGGAGTTCGCGGAGTACTACGGGTTTCTCATCGCGCCGTGTCGGCCGCGGACGCCCGAGCACAAAGGCAAGGTCGAACAGGGCGGCGTCCACTACGTCAAACGCAATGCCCTGGCCGGCCGCGAGTTTCGCGATCTCCACGACGGCAACCGCCATCTGCTCCGCTGGTCGCTCGAGACCGCCGGCCGCCGCGTCCACGGCACCACCAAGCAGATCCCCTTGGAGATCTTCGACCAGGTGGAGCGGGCGGCGCTGCAACGCCTGCCCGTCACCCCCTGGGAGCTGACCGAGTGGAAGCGGGCCAAGCTCCACCCTGACTGCCATGTCGTCTTCGCCGGGGCCTACTACTCGGGCCCTCACCGGCTCATCGGCCAGCGCCTCTGGGTCCGTGCGACCGACCTCAAGGTCAAGCTGTATCAGGACTACGTCCTCGTGGCGACGCATCGGCGCGCGCGCCCCAGCCAGCGGCGCACCCTCACCGCCCACCTGCCACCGGACAAGGTCCACTTCCTCACGCAGACGCCGACCTGGTGTCGCGCCCGCGCCACCGACGTCGGCCCGGCCTGCCTCAGCTTCATCGAGGCGCTTCTCGGCGATCGCCCGCTGGATCGCCTCCGCAGCGCCCAAGGCGTCCTGCGCCTGGGCCAGCGTCACGGCGCCGCGCGCCTGGAGGCCGCCTGCGCCCGCGCGCTCGCCGTCGGCGAGTATCGCTGCCACACGGTGAAGACGATCCTGGCCCATGCCCTCGACGGCCAGCCCCTCCCCAGCCTCACGCCTGTCGTCGCCGCCGTCTCGACGGCCCCGCCGCGTCATGCCCGCCCCTGGACCACCTTTTTCCCCGACCCCGGTGCGGAAGAGGCCCGGTCCCCATGGAACTGACCCATCAGCTGACCCCGATGCTGCGTACCCTGCGTCTGTCCGGCATCCTCGAGACGCTCGACGTCCGCAATCGCCAGGCCGTCGAGCAGCAGACCTCCTTCGTGGAGTTCCTCACCGTCCTGCTGCAGGATGAAGTCGAGCGCCGCGCCCAGAGCAAGCTCCGGCTGCGCCTGCGCCGGGCCGCCTTCGATCCCACCAAGACCCTCGAGGGCTTCGACTTCAGCTTCAACCCCAAGCTCAACAAGGCCCAGGTCTTCGACCTCGCCACCTGCCAGTTCATCGAGCGCCACGAGAACGCCTTGCTCTACGGCCCGACCGGGGTCGGCAAGAGCCATCTCGGCCAGGCCCTCGCCCACGAGGCCTGTCGCCGCGGCTTCGACGTCCTGTTCATCGACACCGCCAAGATGCTCACCCACCTCGCCGGCGGCCGCGCCGACGGCACCCATGAGCAGCGCCTCGCCCGCTACACGCGCCCGGATCTCCTCGTCCTCGACGACTTCGGCCTCAAGCCGCTCCGCGGGCCCGGGGCCGAGGACCTCTACGACGTCATCAACGAACGGTACGAGAAAGCGTCCATCCTGCTTACCAGCAACCGCGACCGGGCCGAGTGGCCGGACCTCTTCGGCGAGGCCCTCCTCGCCTCGGCCGCCCTCGACCGCTTGACTCACGGCGCCCACTTCGTCGAGATGACGGGTGCCAGCTTCCGCGCCGAGCACACGAAGAAGCAAACCGCGACCCGGCGGAGCCGGGCCACCAACTGACGACGGAGGGGAACCCCTAACCAACACCGAGCAGCCCGGTCACCGTCTCGCACTGGCCCGCTATGGGTGACCCTGGGTGGCTCTGCTTGGGCGGCCGTTGACAACTCGGACGCTGGCCACCCCAGGAGCCGACGGCACAGCGAACTGAGGCAAGGCCGCTGGATCACGCCGGGCGCCATGTTCTTAGGAGCGGCGTCGATTGTCTCGGACAGCGCGGCGGAAACCGTAGCAACATATGGCGAAAACGCGACCGAGACCAAACACGGGTTTGAGGCCGGGTCACAAAAGACCACGTCGCGTCTCACCGCTCTTAGATCTTGTGACCTGCGAAGCAGTGACCTAAAGGTCGTTCTTCGGTCGCGGATTTCGCCGCCCGATAGGTAGTTCGCTCAAGAGCACAGGACTTCCAATCCTGGATGCGGCTCCTGGAGGCCGGATCCGAACTCTACTGTGCCGAGAAGCACCTAGCGAGGGCTTCACCGTTCGTGTTTCGATCGGTGCCGCCGCGGTCAGATAGCACCTTGGCGTTATGGGAAGCTGTGGAAGTCTGCAACCCTGGAGCGGGCGCACCACCACGGCAACGAATTCTTAGATCGTTGAGTTCTAAGGACAACTTAACCCGGGATGTACGTCATCAAGCGACTACCCCGGGGCTTCAGCTGGTTTGCTTCCGCACGATCCGTCAACCTTCCCTTCAGGATCCATGAGAAAGAAGTCCTCTTCGATATCGATTTTGTAACGGTCAGCTGCGCCCTGTTGGGCCGCTTGGCTGTGATGGAGTTCTCTGCTTACTTCGTCACCACGTACCAGTTGTTTTGGATGTCATGCGCGAGGCGATGCGTCGTGATCGAGCGAAAACCCGCCTTCTGCAGATACTCGCGCGTCTTCTCCTCCCCCCACATTGCACCCAGACCTTCTCCGCCCTGCGCCAGCGAGACCGTCATGCAATGCATGCATGAGATCGTGTAAAGGAACGTCCCGATCGGATGCTCGATATCCTTGTGAACGTGGCTCGATCCGCTGATGTCCTGCATTAGGTACACGCCGTCTGCCTTCAACGCTCGGCGAATGCCCTTGAGGACGTTGAGTGGCTGCGCCTGATCGTGGATCGCATCAAAGGTCGTGATGAAGTCGAAGGATTCGGACTCCGCAATCTGGTCGAAGTCACTCAGATCGAGCGCGACGAACTCGATGTTGTCGCGACCCGATCTCGCCGCGTCTTCTCGCGCGTACGTGATCGCGTCCTGCGAGAGATCCATTCCGACGAATCGGCTCCTGGGATAGAGTGCCGCGAGCCGGTTCAGGATGAGCGCCCGACCGCATCCTACGTCAAGCATGCGGATGCCCTCTGAGAAACGATCGGTTAAACTGGGCACCAATGGAAGGATGTGCGTCTCGAGCGATGACAGGACGGACTGCCCGCTGTCCTCCGCCATCACCTCGTGGAACCGCGAGAACCTGGAATAAGGCACCCCGCCGCCCGCTCTGAAACACGCGACGATGTCGTCCTCCACGCCACCCATGACGGAAATGTACTGAGCGAAGACTGCGATGTTGTCGGCGGCAGCCACTCGTGTCAGGAACGCAGCATGCTCGGTCGGCAGTGAAAACCGGAGAGTCGGCGGGTCCACCTCGACCACCCTGGCCGTGGTCATCGCGCCGAGCCACTCGCGGACGTAGCGTTCGTTGAGCCCGGCCTGTATGGCGATCTCTTCCGAGGTGGCCGGCGGCAACGCGCTCATGGCATCGAACAGCCCAGTGCGGTGGCCGACCGACACCATCAAACAGAGGGCGCCGTGGTTCAGTGCGGTCAGCAGTCTTCCGGCAAACGCCTCGGCCCTGCCCTGATCGAACTGGGACTGCGTGTCCCTCGTTGCCATCACTTCTGCCTCCGTAGTTGCTGGGTGACCGATTCCGCCTAACTACAGTTCGGCCACTGGATAGGCTGATCGGAGTAGTCTTGCAACCGCTGCGGTTCCAGCTACGCCAGCACGTCCGCGCCTGAGCGAAGCCAGAACCAGATAGCGCACCGTGCTAGCCCAAGAGCGGCTGGTGATTCGGGTGCTCTATCGTCGCTCGAGCGCGGCCTGCGCCTCGTCGACCCAGCCGGTGGCGCCGATCTCTTCGAACATCGTCCGCGCCCGCTCGATGAGGGCCTGACCCTCGACATGATCGTCGTGCAGCTTGAACTGGCCGTGCGCGAGAAGCGTCTGGCCCAGTTCGGGCCAGGAGCGGATGCCTTCCAGGATCCCCAGGCTCTCGCGGAAGGCTGCGTCCGCCTCGGCTCGATTGCCCGTCGCCGCGTAGGCCTGCCCGAGCACCCGGTGCGCGGCGCCCTGCTCAAGACGAAAGCGGCTGCGGTCGGCGTAGGCGAGCGCCTTGCGCGCGGTCTCCAGCGCGGCCTCGGTCTCACCTCCGGCGAGGCGCGTCAGAGCGGCCGCGGTGGTCAGGTAGGTCAGCGAGTAAGGTGTCGAGTCTCGACTCGCCTCCCATTGCTCGATGGCTCGGTCGATGACGCGGCGGGCCTCGGCGGGCCTGCCCACCTTGAGATAGGCCAGGCCGAGCCATGCCGAGCCGAAAAGGATCACGTTGATTTCGCCGATCTGCCACGCGATGGGCAGGCTTTCCTCCGCGACGCGGATGACCTCGTTCCAGGCGCCCTGATAGACATAAGGCTCGGCCTCCATCGTCCGCCAGGCCAGAAGCCGAGCGTCACCCAGATCGGCGGCGATCCCGCGGAACTCGCGCGCGTACCGCAACGAATCGGTGAGCCGGCCGGCCCGCGCAGAGTAGCACCGACCTCCGTAGTTGATGGTCATGGCGTGCTGGACACGAGCGCCCTGGTCCGCGTAGATAGCGATGGAGCGGCCATACTGGGTAAGGGCCTCGTCCCAGCGCCCGCTGAACCCCAGATAGGCTCCGTAGCGGTCCCTGACGAAGGCATGGGTGAGGGGGTCACCGCAGCTCTCGGCTCGAACCAGCGCCTCCGTCAGGAGCTCCTCGCTCCTGACGATGAACCCTTTCAGCGCCTGTACCCTCGCGAGGCTCGCCACGTCTCCCCGATCGGCCGTGCTCTGAAGAGCGCGGTCGAGGTTCTGGACGGCCAGCTGCACCATCGTCTCGTCGCGCGCGAACCCGGGGAGCTGCACCAGGGCCTCGGTCGTCTCCGCATGCTGCCGCTGCCGATCTTCGGTCCGCGGGAGACGGTCGAAGAGTTCGAGGGCCCGCCAGTAATGACTGCTCGCCGCGGGACGATCGTAGAGCCCGCGCGCTCGCGCGGCGGCCGCGAGTGTGTGCTCGAGGGCCTTCTCCCACTCGGCGGCGTGATACCAGTGGTGAGCGAGCAACGCTACCTGCTCCGGCGCCCCGTCACCGAGTGTGGACTCGAGGTGGCGGGCGACCCGGCCGTGGAGGTCGCGGCGCTGCTCGGCCAGCAAGCTCGCCTCGGCCGCTTCCTGCGTCAACGCGTGCTTGAAGATGTACTGGCGCTCGGGCGTGGAGGCAAACTCTCGGATCAGCTCCGCGCGGAGCAGGTGGGCTAAGGCTCGGTCCAGTTCGGCCGGCTCATCACTGAGCGCGCGCAGTGTGCGGTACCCGAAGAACCGGCCGATCACCGCGGCGTGCTGGAGGAGCGCCTTGGCCGGGGCGGGCAGCCGATCGATGCGCGCGCCGATCATCCCGCGCAGCGTGGTCGGGATCGTCCATTGCTCCGGAGTACCCTTGGTTGTCCAGCGATCACCCTCGCGCCAGAGCACGCCTTCCTCGATCAGCCCACGGACGATCTCCTCGAGGAAGAGCGGATTTCCCTCCGCGCGCGAGAGGATCCGCCCGCGGATCGCCTCTGGAAGGTCGGAGACGCGCAACAGGTGGTCGGTCAATCGCTGGCTGTCCTCGACGGCGAGCGGAACCAGCCGCAGCTCAGTCAGGCGGTGCCCGAAGTTGCGCTCGGCATGGAGGCGGAACGTCCAGGCATCCCCCTCAGTATCTGGGCGGCTCGTCACCAGGATCATGATCGGCTGGAAGTCGGTGAGCTCGAGCAGCAGGGTCAGGAGGTCGACCGAGGCTGGATCGGCCCAGTGCAGGTCTTCGACCGCGACGATCACCGGACCCCGCTCTGCGAGTCCCTTGAGCAGCGCGCGGATAGCCAGAACGAGCTGGGACTGGAGCGCCCGCGGGTCGCTAGGTATGGACTGGGCCTGGCCCGCGCCAAGGTCAATTCCGAGCAAGTGAGCCAAGGCCCCCTGGCTCTGCGCGGCCTCGGATCCGCTGAGTGCCCGGCCCGCGGCTCGGAGCTTGGTCCGGGCGATGGCCGGCGCCTCGGTGGGCCCGAGCCCCAGCGCGCCGCGGAGAATCTGGATGATCGGCGCGTAGCTCGTGCTCTGGGTATAGGACTGACAGCGTCCCTCGAACCAGCGAAGGCCCTCGGGAAGGTTCTCGCGCTGTTCGATCTTCAGGCGAGACTTCCCGATCCCGGCCTCACCCACGATGGAGACCACCTGGCCGCGGCCGCGCCGCAGGTCCTCCAGGCAGGCCGAGAGCGCGGCCATCTCGCGGTCCCGGCCCACGACGGGGGATGACAGGCCGGTGACGCCCATGTGCCGGCGCTCGCCCCCGCGAAGCTCGCGGGCTCGGTAGGCGGTGATCGGACTGGAGAAGCCCTTCAGCGACAGCGCATCGAGACGCTCGGCCTCCAGGTGCGGGGCCAGAAGGCGATGAGTGGTCTCGCTGACGGTGATGCCGTCGCCAACGGATTGCAGGCGGGCCGCCAGGTTCGGCACCTCGCCCGTCACCATGAACTCGTTCACGGCCCGGCTGGCCGCCACCGCTTCCCCGGTGGCGATGCCGATCCGAAGGACGAGGCGCGCCCCGTACTCCTGCTCGAACATGGGGTTGAGCTGGGCCAGGCTCTCTTGCATGGCAAAAGCGGCGCGCACGGCGCGCTCGGCGTCGTCCTCGTTGACCCGCGGCACCCCGAAGACGGCCATGACGGCGTCGCCCGCGAACTTCTCGACGGTGCCACCGAAGGCCTCGATCTGCTGACGCATCTCGTCGAAGAAGGCCGACAGAAGTGCGCGGAGTTGCTCGGGGTCACGTTGGGTGGCGAGCTCCGCGGAGCCCTTGAGGTCGGCGAACAGAACGGTGACCGGCTTACGCTCGTCCGTGGCGGCCATCAGGCCCGCTACTCTAGCTCAGATCGTGTCCGTCGTCTCTCTTCTGCTGGTGGCGTGCCGCCAGACGCGGAGGTCAGCGTCGACGACCGCTGTTCACGCAGTCACCCAAGGGACAAGCCTCGGTCCTCGAGAACCTCAGGGACTTTGACGGCGCGGTTGGCCGGGTAGAAGTTCATGGATCAATCCGTTATAGGGAGAGGGAGAACGTGGTCTGGTGTGGCGGCGCGGACGTTCCATTCTGAGAGCCGAGTTTCGGGTCCAAGGGGCAACGACGACTCCGACCCCCAAAGACGATGTCTATCTGAGGACTCGGCAAGCGTCCAGATTCTGGAAGCATCGACCGTAATGACACAGGACTTCCAATCCTGGACGCGAGTACTGGGAGTGCCGTACGCCGAATCCGAATTCTACTGTGCGCTGGGAAGGATCTGGGGGGCCGTCGCGGTTCGTGTTCCTGTCGGTGGGGTCTCAGATAACACCTTGGAGGTTCTTTTGGAGAAGCGCCACGCCCGCCTTAACCCCAGGCGTGAGCCGACGCGGCGTCGTAGAACCCCACGGAGAGACTCTTGTACGCGGCGGCGGCTTCGAGGCCTTTGCCGCGGCTCATGATGTTGCGGTTGGGCTCAGAATTCGGATCGCCGTAGATACTGATGTATATGCGGTCTACTTTGCTTTTGATGATCGCTTCTAAGATGTGCCTGTCGTTGTCACCCAGCGAATGTCCGTAG
Source organism: uncultured Acidimicrobiaceae bacterium (assembly GCA_964474055.1). GTDB lineage: Bacteria > Actinomycetota > Acidimicrobiia > Spongiisociales > ZC4RG35 > JAICND01. The sequence goes on from CAYYRT010000132.1 coordinate 9,687, forward strand.
ACGAACATCGTCCCACCCAAGTTTAGGACGCTGCGCTCTGCCTTAGAGAGATAAGCGCTATGACGGATGCGCGTCAGCTTCTCTCCACTCTCGCCCTCTGCGACAAAAAGCGGGAAAGCATTTCGTTCGAGTGCTGAGCGAATCTGATCGATGAGGCGGATTCCAGTATTCACCCACGTATATTTCTGAATCTCCGTCCCAGAATCGAAGAGATGCAGCGCGCCATGTAGGTAGTAGACATTCTGATCGTAGGTGTTCTCGGGCTCCCACGTTACGTAGTCTGCATCCCTTTCGGGCTTTCGAAAGCCATCATCGCATCGGACTTGAGGTTCGATCTCGCTCTGCATCAGCGCCCAGTATAGTAAGAGATCGTAGTTCAACGTTGCGATCCGGTCGAAGTTCGAGAGAAATCGCTTGCACGCAGCGTAGGTGGCCGTCGGAATCTCATTGGGATGATCCGGATGGCTGCCTGCGATGGCGCCAACAAGTACCTCTCGGAGACCGTTAGCATCGGCCTCCAGAGCCGCTGCAAGTGTGGCGGCCGTCGGTTCATACACTCTTATCAACTGTCCGGCATGCCGAAGCGGGCGCATCACATATTCGAAGTCGCGTGTGGCAAGCCCGTCGAAAGCAGCTCTGACGTGTAGGGAGAGTGCTCCGAACTCGGCGCGCTCGAAGAGGGCCCCGTACGCGAAGATGTCGTTTTTGCATGCGCGGCTGAACCCATTGCCGAGAAGTACATGGACAGGGCGGGGCTTCTTGCGGTCTTCGTTGGCCGCAGCTAGCGCGTGCTCGAAGGAAAGGAGCCCGACTTCCTCTGCCACCGTCGTGATACCTGCCGAAACGATATATCGATCGGGTACGGACAACAATGGCGTCGTGAGGCTGCAGTAGGTCTAGGGGAAGACGCCTTGGACGAAGCGCAATGCTGCTAGGTCGGACAGGGACACGGGGCGCGCCGGCCTTGTGCTCGCGTTAGGTTCTAGCTCGTGGTTTCGGCGGCGTTTATGGCGTGAGGTGTTCCGAGCGACGCCTCGCTCTACGCCTCCCTCCCGCGCGAGGAAGGTGGCCCACGTCAGTCGGTGCGCGAACGGCGGGGGCGTCGGGCCGACCAGGGCGAGGTGTGGGGGGGGGCCTGGCCGGTCGGGCCTCGCCGCTCCGGGTGGACAGCGCGATGGGCGCGATGCGCGACGTGGCCGCCCGTCAGGCCCTGGCCGCCCCAGCCGGGGCTAGGTGGGGGGCCCTCGTCTATATGCTCGGCCGTTGGGCGCGGCTCAATCTCTTGGCCCCGGGCCCTTCGCCCGCGCCTGCCCCCGCCTCTGCGCCGGCTATGTGGCCGACGCCACTGGCCGGAAGATCAAGCACTCGGATCGGCTGGATGCCGACGCCGTCCTCTCGTGGCTGGCCCAGGGCCAGGCTGGGCCCGCAGCGGCAGTGGATCTGGGCGAGGAGTGCCGCCACGGCACCCCCGGCCTGGCGGGCACCACCCTGGTGGCGGAGGGACGGGTGGCCGACCTCAGAGCGTTCCCCACTACGAAAACCCCGGAGATGAATCAGTAAGGGCACATGGATGCGCCGGTAGAAGTCCTTCGCGTGTCATAATTTCCCACGTGCCTCGCGGGAACCAGCTCGCTCGGCAATGGCAGAAGCTCCTCCATCATCTAGCATCCGGCGTGCATCGGCGTCGAGGATGCCACGCGGAAGCTTGACAGCATCGTCCGCACGATCTGGCGCGACCTCGAAGTGTTCGAATCGAGCGGGCCAGGCCTTTCTCTAGATCGGACCCGGTCTCTCTGGACAGCGTCTCGACTGCGATGAGCGGAGCGAAGGAGATCAACGAGGTGAGCCTCACAGCCAACCCACACGATGGAGCTGTCTAGCCATGGCCCTGAAGAAGTCCGAGCTCTACTCCTCGCTCTGGTCCAGTTGTGACGAACTCCGCGGCGGCATGGATGTCAGCCAGTATAAGGACTACGTCCTCGTCCTGCTGTTCATCAAGTACGTCAGCGACAAATACGCGGGTCAGCCGTACGCGCCGATCACGATCCCTCACGGCGCCAGCTTCAAGGACATGGTCGCCGTCAAGGGCACGCCCGACATCGGCGACCAGATCAACAAAAAGATCATCGCCCCGCTGGCCAACGCCAACAAGCTCTCCGACTTCCCGGACTTCAACGACGCCGCCAAGCTCGGTAGCGGCAAGGAGATGGTCGACCGGCTCACCAACCTTATCGCCATCTTCGAGAACCCGGCCCTCGACTTCTCCAAGAACCGCGCCGAGGGCGACGACATCCTGGGCGACGCCTACGAATACCTCATGCGGCACTTCGCCACCGAGAGTGGCAAGAGCAAGGGCCAGTTCTACACACCCGCCGAGGTCAGCCGTGTCATCGCGCAAATCCTCGGCATCCGCGAGGCCACGACCGGCCCTGATACTACCGTGTATGACCCGACGTGTGGCTCAGGGTCCTTGCTGCTCAAAGTCGCGGACGAAGCGCGGACCCCGGTGACGGTGTACGGGCAGGAGAAGGACGCCGCCACCAGCGGCCTCGCGCGGATGAACATGATCCTGCATAACAACCCGACCGCCCTCGTCGTGCAAGGTAACACGCTGGCCGATCCCAAGTTCAAGGACGGCGACACGCTCAAGACCTTCGACTACGTCGTCGCCAATCCGCCGTTCTCCGACAAGCGGTGGAGCACGGGCCTTGCCCCCCAGAACGACCCCCATGAGCGCTTCAAGCCCTTCGGCACGCCGCCCGCCAGGCAGGGCGACCACCTTGCGCGAGCGGCTGGTCAAGCTCGCGGTATGGGTCGAGCGCTCGGCCCGGCGGATCGTCCTGCACCTGCCGCTGACGTGCCCGTGGCTGCCGACGTGGCGGCAGCTGGCGCGCGCCGTCGGCGCCACCTCGTAG
>CAYYRT010000133.1:0-8776 GCA_964474055.1 uncultured Acidimicrobiaceae bacterium
GAGATCAGCGAGACCGGGTTCACCTGGCGCCTCGTGTGCTGGGCTGGCGAGCCGATCACCTTCGAGGCATGGTGGCCGCAGCTGCCGGCCGACGCAGGGCTCGGCGGCGTCTGCCCCGAGGCGAACGAGCCCGCGGGCTTCCTGTACTGCCAGCACATCATCGACAACGGCCTCGCCGCGTCCCCCGAGGAGGGCGCCGGGTTCGTCAACCGATTGTCCCTCAGCATCGATCCGACGAGCGGCGTGGAGATGCCGGAGCGCGGTCAGTGGGTCAGGGTCACCGGGATGTTCGACCATCCGGCGGCGGCGGCCTGTGCAGATCTGGCAGCCGACGACGAAGACCCCGACGCGGTTGTCTTCAGCTGCCGGAGGGAGTTCGTGCTTTCCGCAGTCGATGCCCTGGGGACCGACCGGTAGGCGTCGCCGACGCCAGCTGGGACGTCACGCCGCAGCCGCCGGACATCATCGGCGATACCATCGCCTCCATGGAAGGTTGGGACGCGTTCGCACGGGCCGAGCCCGAGCTGGCCGAAAAGGGAAACGCGCTGCTACACCAGCGGGGCGACGGTGAGGGATTCCTCACCACCGTGGCGGCCAATGGGACGCCGCGGATTCATCCGCTGAACGTCGGCGTCAGGGACGGGCACCTCCTCGTGTTCATCCAGGGCCATTCCGCCAAGGCCCGGGATCTGGCGGCCAACCCGCACTATGCCCTGCACGCCCACCTGGATCCCGCAGCGCCGCACGAGTTCATGGTCCGAGGCGAGGCACGGCTGGTGACCGATGTCGCCACGCGCCATGCCGCCGCGGCCGACTGGTTCTTCACCGTCTCGGACTCGTACCCGCTCTACGAGCTTCTCATCGAGCACGTCCTGCTCGGCGAGCGCGATAGCGCGGACGACTGGCCGCCCCGGTATCGGTCCTGGCGGAGCGCCGGCTGATCGCTCTGTCCAGTCGAATCGTCGTTCGAGGGGACCTCGGTTCGCGTCGGGCGCTCCATCGGCCTGAGGAGAGCTAGGGCGTCGCGAACACCGTCGGGAACATCAGGATGACACCGAGGATCACGACCCCGAACCCGATTCCGGCCGGCGTCTTGATCAGGTCGGCGAGCGCTTTCATGAAGTCGACCCAGTCGCGAGTGCCGCGAGGCTCCTGAGCGGGGAGGAGGACTCGCAGGATCTCGGCGCCGAGCAGGACCGCGGTCGACAACGCGATGATGACGAGGCCGAAGCGGATCATGAAGCTCCCGACCTTCGCCGCGTCCGACGCGTCCGCCGCCGGCACGGGAAAGAGTCCCAGACCTGCGCTCGTCACCAGCAGCCAGGCGACGTACGCAACCGCGGCGAGAGCCACGAGCGCAATCAGGACCTTGACCGGCGTCCCGCTCGCCAGCGTTCGAAGGGTGCCCGCCCCAGCTCGGTTGTTCGCCGGCGACCCTCCTGCCCCGGTGCGTGCCGCCGCGGCATTGCCGCCCCTCGCTCGCGCTGGTGCCGCCGATGGGATGGCGGCGTCCGGTCTCTTGGCGCCAGGCGCCCTGGCTCTCGGACCTCTCTCGGCTGGTGGTGAGTCCATGTTCCGAACCCCGTGCGAGGTTCTCACGCTAGCACCGCGGACGCCCGATCGTGTTCCCGAGCCAGTAACTTCCTGAGCCAGAGCCTTCGCGACAGGGCCGGCCCGGCTATGCGTCAGTGGGTTTGCCGGGCCACCGGCGTCCCACGCCGGTGATTCCTGACATGGCCGGCAATGCTCAGCGCGACGTTTCCTCCGGCTCCACCACGGCGTCGTCGCGCTCCCAGCCCTCGTTTTCGAGCTTGATGCTCTGAAGCGCAACGCCCGACATGTTCCCGGTGAGCTCCGGAAGCGCTTGGAACTCGGAGACCCAGCACCGATACACCCTGTACGCGATCACGAGCTGACCGGCCTCGTTGTAGAGCTCGATGAGGATGTCCTTTCGGAAGTCCTTGAGCGACATCTCGGCGCCCGGGCCCGATCCGGGGCTCCAGACCTTGTTCGCCCACGCCTCGAACTCCAGGTCGTGGGTGACGCCGCGCTCGAGGACGATCGGCTCGTACCTGGTCCGTCCGGGGCTCTTGTGCACCGAGCTGGTCTCGCCTCCCTCGCGGTGCTCGACGACCTCGGTCACGCGGTTCAGGGCGCTCACCCGCGAGATGCCCGCGACGTAGCGACCATCCCACTTCACCCTGAACTTGAAGTTCTTGTACGGATCTACCCGCGACGGATTGACTGCGAACTGCGGCATCAGACGCCTCCTCCCAGCTGCCCCCAGCGTCGTACCGATGCTACGGGCTCCCGACAGACTAGAGGACCAGATCGCCCGGGCTGGTCGCCGTGCTGCGCGTTGCGACGGCGAGCACTCGGTTCGCCATCAGCGAATATATCACTCGTGATATACCCCGTGACAGCGCGCAGCCGCTGCCTGTCTGCTCGCGCGGCCCAGGCCCATCTGCCGGTGCCCGGACCGATCTCACTGTCCCCAGGATCAAGAAGGTCTTGACAGGTGTTGCCCCATTGGGAGATGGTAGTCGGTACGCAAAGGGGCTCCGTGGCTGTGCAGGAGGCGGATCGGTACCGCAGCACTCACCCCGTCGGCTCGTCACCCGAGGCGCGGGCGTTCGGAGCAAGGGTCTCACTCGCCATGGAAGGGCAGTCGCTCTTCTTCGTCGTCGGCCGCACGGGGCCACCTGACCTCGCCGTCCGCGCCGTCGGTGGCCAGGTGCTCACGCGCCTCCCCGACCAACGCCGAGTGCTCGCTGTCGCCGCCCTCGACGCGTACACGGCACTCAGCCGGCATCCCGAAGTTGCGCTTGCGGGACCCGTCTCGATCGATGCGGAGCGATTCGGGCGCTTCGCGCAGCTGGTCGGGCTCGACGCGGCCTCGCCTGATGAGCAGGAATCCGATAGGTGAACCCAACGCCGAGGAGGTAACCCGACATGGCAAGCGTAGGACAAGAGCTGCTCGATGTACCGCTGCCCGACATGGTCACGAAGTTGGCGCTGGGCATCGCGGAGGCACAGCGGGCACTTGATGAGAACTCGGTCGAGACGGCGGAGCTGCTCGCCGACACGACGATCAACGTCATCCCGTCGTTCACACAGACGATCGCTGCCAACGGCACTATCACCTTCGAAGCGGCCGATGCGGTCGAGATGTCGCTGATCCAGGTTGGCCTGAACCCGACCTTCTACCAGTTCGCCGAGGCCACGATCGAGGTCACGATGGACATCAAGACGACGACGTCGTCGGAGACGAACATCAAGGTCGGTTTCAAGGCGAAGGTCGGGTTCGCCATGTGGAGCTCCTCGGTGCGCGTGGACGTGTCGCACAACCGGAAGTTCCAGAAGGAGGTCCGAGGGACGAGTCGGCTCTACACGAAGATGGTGCCGGTCCCGCCGCCGCCGCGGATCTTCCCCGAGATCACCGTCATCGACTTGCGCCCGCCCGCGCCACCGCCGGCGCCTCCGGGAGGCTGAGCCACCGTGCCTCCGCTCGAGCGCCTGAGCCTGGGTCGCCTGCGGGCCTTCCGCGACCCGATCGTCGCGCCCGACGTTCCCGTTCGCGAATCCCCCTCGGTCAGCTTCGGAGATCTCGTCCGGATGCTGGCCGAGGGGATCGCGGACGCGCAGACGAGCCTCGATCGCGCCTCCGCCGAGCTCGTGCAGGAGCTCGCTGAGGCGAAGGTGAGCATCGTCCCCAGCGTGACGGAGACGATTGACGCCGACGGGAAGATCACCTACGAACAGGGTGAGGCCCAGGAGGTCTCCCTCCTCAGCCTCGGCGTGACGCCGACCTTCTACCAGTTCTCCCAGTCGACGGTGGAGGTCGTGATGGACATCAAGATCGTCGAGAGCGAGGTGGTGAAGGAGGACGGCAAGCGGAACTACGGCCTCTTCGCCGGCACCGTCGACGTCCGCGCCGAGCGTAAGCTGAACCGCGATGTGAGCGTGCACTCGAAGCTGACGGCGACGCTCGTGCCTGTGCCGATGCCGTTGCGGCTGGAGCCGACCCGAACGACGAACACAGTTCCCGTGGAGCCATGAGCGCGGGAGCCGACCTGGGTGGGTTCCTCGAGGCTGCCGGCCGCTCGCTTGCCGATGCCCAGGGGACGCTCGGCGGCGGCGTGACCGACATCCCCTCCGCGGTCGCGATCGCGAAGGCAGAGCTGGAGGTGAAGGCCGCCGTCTCCCGCAGGGCTGACGGCACGATCCAGCTGGAGACGCTGTCCGCGCAGGACATGCGTTCGGGCGCGATCGCTTCCGGACTCCTTTCGACGGTGCGCGTGCAGTACGTGGCCGTCGCCGCCGACACGCTGACCGCGCCGTCGCAGAAGCCGGTGCGGACCCCCAGGGACGTGATCGACAACGTCCGACGCCGTGAGGATGTCGCGGCACTGGACAGGATCCTTGGTGGGCTGGCGTTCGACGCCGTCTACGTGGCGTCGGGCAAACGCTGGCTGGTGACCGCTACCGACGCGGAGCGGCGCGTCGTCCGCGAGGTCCTCGTTCCGGACGAGAAGCGGTAGATCCATGCCCGAGATCAGCGCCCGCGACCTTCGCCGCCTTCGGACGCTGGAGGGGCGGCTTGCGAAGGAGGGCGAGAAGGCGCGCTCCTTCACCGCCGAGCGCCGTGAGCTCAGGGCCAGGGCGACGGCGGCAGAGCGGACCGCAAGGACGGCGGAGAAGCACGCGGGCGACGTCGCGGATCAGATGACGGCGCTCGTCGAGGAGAACGCGAAGCTCGCCGCGCGGCTCGAGAACATCGAGGCCGACTCGGAGCGAGTGCGGGCGGCCGCCGTCAAGCTCCGCGAACAGCTGGACGAAGCGACAGCCTCCCTGAAGGCGGCGGCATCGGAGGAGCGACAGCTGGCGCGCTCGCTGCGCGAGGCCGAGTCAGAGCGGGATCGTGTTGCCGAGCGGCTCAAGCTCGCCGAGGCGCAGCTCGAGACCGAGGCGACGACGCCGATCCTGCCGGCCAAGGAAGTGGCAACGCTGATCGACAACTTCGTGGGCGAGATCGGCGCGGGCCTGCCCGGGATGGTGGTCCGCGACGGCGAGATCAAGCTGCAGGTCGGCTTCGCCAAGGTCGGTCGCGCGACCGGATTCGTCGTCCCCAGCGCGGGCGCCCCTCCGGACGTCAGCATGAACCTGCACGAGGTGGCGGTTCGCTTCGACCGCACCCGCGACGTCGCCGAGGCGACGGACTAGGAACAGCACGTGGGTCGTTGACGTGCGAGCTGTTCCGACACTTGACCCTGGAGCAGTCATGCGCTGGATAGCGTCGTCCGGTCGATCTGGCTGAGGGTAGGTGCATGGGGGACGCCCGAAGGACCAATCCGTCTCGTCGAGTGTTCCGCCCGCGGCGCTTGTCATTCCGATACCTGGCGCGCCGGCGGGCGACCAGGAGGAACACGAGCTTCCGCCCGACGGTGCTCACGCTCATTGCCGTCACGTCGCTGTTCGGGGCGGTGGTGACGTGGGCTGCCGCTGACGTTGCTGCTCGAGCGGCCGAGTACGACGGTCGCTACGTGCGAGACCTGGCGCTGCGCGAACAGATCGGGACCCGGATTGACGCCGTCGTTGCGTACGACGAGCGCCTCTTCTCGACATATCGCACACACATTCGCGCGTGGAGCCTCCTGGGCGGCGAGGCCGCGGAGGTGGAGAAGTCGGACCCTGTGCTGTCCGAGCGCCTCACGCTGGAGGCCCTCGGTCACTTGGCCGTAGCGCGGGGAACTCGCCCGCTCTTCCGCGCTCAGCTCCCTGCGCTCCGGGATGAGTCCCTGGAGATCGACGCCGATCCGGTGTATGACCGTAAGGCGGGGGTCAGCAGCCTTGAGCTCATCGATCCTCGACTCGGGCAGCTGGATCCGGAGGGTCTCCAGGAGACCGCACGGCGCCTGCACCGCTCCTCGACCGAGCTCGTGGCCGTCGTGATCGCCCTGGTTGCCGCGCTCTTCGTCCTCACCCTGGCCCAGATGATTCAAAATCGCGTCCGACTGCTCCTGGCAGCCCTGGGGGCCGTAATGAGCGTCGGCGGTGCCGCCGTCGCTCTCGCTACCTGGCTGGTGGTCCTGTGACTGACGTCGTCACGGTCGAGATCCTTGATGCGGACGACCTGCGCGATTCGTTTTCGCGTCGGGTTGCCCTGTTGATCGCCGTCGCCACGCTGGTCGCCGCGTTCGTCGCCTATCAGCATGCGGCCGCGACAACGCAGAGCAGTCGCGCCGCCGCGACGGCGCACGCCCTCGCGGTTGACGTCCTCGGCGCGACGCTCCGCGCTGAGCAGGCGGTCGCGCTCGAGCTCGATCGACTCCAGGCGCAGAACCAACAGCAGGTCACCGCCGCAAACCTGCTCCAGCAATGGGCCGCCGCCACCGAAGAGGCCGCCGCTGCCGAGCTGGACGCACGCCTTCGGGTTTCGGAAGCCTTGACCGATGAGGTGAGCGAGTCGACCGCCATCGCCGCCCGAGATGACACGCCGGAGCAGGATCCGCTGTTCCCCGCCCGGCTGGTCGCTCGTCACTCCCATGGGGTGTTCGAGGGAGAAGCGATGCAGGATGCGGCAATCGACGAGAGCTCGGATGCCGGAACGCGGGCCGCTGCGCTCGCCGGCGTCTTGGCGATCCTGGCGGTGAGCGTGTACTTGATGGGGCTTTCGTTGACGATCCGACAGACGACCGCGCGTCGCGCCCTGGCGATCATCGGCGGCTTCCTGGTCGTCGTGGCGTCGGGCTGGGCGGTCGCTGCAGCTCTGACTGCTCCATCCTCGGCGGATGCGGATCGGGCGCGAGAGGCGGCCCGCGCATATGCCGATGGTCAGGTCGCCTTTCACACGGCCGTCGATCGCGACGACTACGACGAAGCCGTCAGTCACTTCACCCGCGCCGTTGAGCTCCGTCCCCACTTCGCAGCGGGCCACGATGCCCTAGCTGCGGCCGCGTTCGCCGCGGGCTCTCCTCAGCACTCCGCCTTCCTGAGCATCTCCACGCCCGAGGCAGTCGAACTCTCCACGCGCCACCTCCGTCAGGCGATCAACGAGGGCTCCAGGAATGACCTGAACGTCAACAATCTGGGTTGGCACACGTTGCTTGCCGGGTTGCAGTCCGACGACGCCGACGTCGTCCGGCAGAGCCTCGAGCTCTTCGACGAAGCGATCAGCCTTGGCGTCGCGGATCCGATTCCTCGTTACAACCGTGCCCTGGCGCTCACGGCGCTTGGGCGATTGCCGGAGGCTCGGGATGCCTACAGCGATGCCGTTATGGCATCGGCCTATGACGACGAGCCGCTGAGTGCGCTCACCGACCTCGAGATCCTCGCTCACTATCGGCCGGATCTCGCTCGGCAGGTTCAGGAAATGAAGGACCTCGTGGTGGGCGCGTACTGGGGAGTGAATCCTTCGCCGGATCCGACTGCTGTGGTCTGGGCGCACGTGGATGCCGCCCACCTCTTCCCTGCCGAGGTCCAGGCAGTCATTGACCACCAGGCCCTCGTGCCGGCCGACTATGTCGCGATCGTTTGGTACTTCAACGATCTCGCGCAGTCGGGATGGCACGTACTACCCGAAGTCTCTGGCCTTGTCCCGGTTCTCGATGGCGAGGGAACGCACTCCGAGCTGACATCGCTTCTCTCGAACAGCGTGCCGGCGCGGTGTCTCGAGCAGGGGGACTACCGGGCGGAGATCTACCTCAATGGCGAGATTGTTGATCGGATCGACGACTCGGCGACCTTTACGGCGGCCGTGCCGACGACCTTTGGTGAGATGTCGGTGGCCGCATGTCGGCCCCCCGACTGGGATCGTGCCGACAGCGTTCTCGGCGGTGCGCTTGATGGGTATGGCAGCGATGCGGGCGACCGCGGCCTGTACGTCATGACGCTGCAAGCCCCAGGTCGTGGCCTGGGCGCGGAAGGGAACGCCGCTGCGGTGGACGGCTTCGTCGAAGCGTTCGGACCGGACCTCCTGCCGGTGCTACCCGACGCGCCCGGAGAGCGGCTGGACAATCCGTACTTCCTCCAGCCGGATGACGCCGCCGTCCTGGACTACTGGTACGACGGTGGTCAGCTTCGGGCTGGTGCAGCCATTCGAGACGACGTCCTCGTGATCGGTCTTGTGTTCGGGCCGACCAGCTGGTGGCAGACCGACGAGCCGTATGACACCTTCGATAGTTTCGTGGCATACGACTACTAACGCGGCCGTGCGGACGCAGCGCGGCTCGTTTGGGATCGGGGAAGCGTTATCGCTCTGCCACGCCTGGGGTAGCGTGAGCCGCGATGGCCACGTATGAATTCTCAATCCTCGTGGACGCATCGCCCGATCGGGTGTTTGACCGCTTCACCGATCTCGGCCGGCTGCAGGAGTGGGTCGGCGGCGTGTCCCGGGCCTAGGGCGTATTGAGTTCGGGCGCGCGCAGGCGGCCCAACACCAGATCCGCGGCCTCCTTGTAGTCGAGTGCAGCCCCGATTCGTGCGCACTCATCCCATTCGCTCGGCTGCGTGGCGTCGCGCATGATGGGGCAGCCGCGCAATAGCGCGACCCCGACCGACGTTCGCGACGGGACACAAGCATCACTTGAGCGAGGCCTTATAGTGCGGGCGTGAACAGCACACGGACGCGCAAGGTCATCGTCGTCGACAACAGCCACGTCGCTCGCCGCGTGGGCGAGCGCATCAAGCAGGCGCGGACGCGGGCCGGGCTGACCCAGGCGCGGGTGGCGCAGGGCCGGTACACGGCGGCGTACATCAGCGCCCTGGAGCGAGGGCT
>CAYYRT010000134.1:0-6976 GCA_964474055.1 uncultured Acidimicrobiaceae bacterium
AGCCCAATGATCACACTCGGCAGGCCGTAATCGGCGCTCCCCGTTCCGGCCGCGAGCCGGCGGGCTACCTCCAACTGCACCATGACGGTAAACGAAACGATGACGGGAACCCGGCGCACAAGGTCAAGCAACAGTCCGGTCCCGATCTCATACGGGAGATTGGAGACCATCTTCCAAGGGCCGCCGACCAACTCGGACTCATAGGGAATCTGGCGGGCATCAACCATCCGCAAGTCAACATCCAACCCGGCCAGAGTCTCCGCCAGCACGGGGGCAAGTCGTTGGTCGATCTCGACTGCCATCACCCTGGCCCCAGCCTCGGTGAGCGCCCTGGTGAGGGTGCCGGTGCCGGCCCCGATCTCGAGCACCAGGTCGCCACGTTGGACGCCGGCGGCCGCCACGACCTTCCGGGTGAGGTTGGGGTCGGCCAGAAAATGCTGGCCCATGGCCTTGCGCGGCGACAACCCGTGTTTGGCGAGTAACCGCTTCATCTCGGTCAGCGACTGTGCGGTCATCGCCGAAAGATGCGGGAAGCGTTGCTCGTTGTGACGCGGGCGACATCGCCCGGATCCATCGACCAAACCCTGGCCAACGCCAACCCGACCAACTCGACCCAGGCCGGTTCGTTTTGCTCATGACGATGGGGAGGTGGCGCCAGATATGGGGTGTCGGTTTCCACCAAAGCCCGTTCGGGCGGGACCAGTGCCGCCCCTCGCCTGACGGTGTCTCCGGTTTCGAAGGCCACCGGTCCGGCGAAACTGAAGGTGCATCCCAGATCGAGAAAGCGCCTGGTCCACCGCGGCCCTCCGGTCCAACAGTGCAAGACGGTGCTCGGGCCCATTGCGCCTGCCTCGAGCAGGTCGTGCACGGCTTCAAATGCGTCACGGCAATGCACTACCAGGGGCCGGTCCAAAGCCCGGGCAAGGTCGATGTGGGCCAGGAAAGCCTCCCTCTGGGCATCTGGATGAGAAAGGTTCCGATAGAAGTCGAGGCCGGTCTCCCCCACTGCCGCCGCCGAACTGGCCAGCGCCACGATTCGCTCCTGTTCGGCCGGCCACCGGTCGGCATCGTGAGGGTGAAGACCAGCCGTTGCCACCACCCGATCCCCGTACTCATCCGCCAGCCGGGCGGCGGAAGCCGACGAGTCGGCGTCCACCCCGGGCACCACAACCCACTCGACGTCGACGGCCCGGGCCAACAGCTCGGCCGGGGATCGCCCATCGAGTTGCAGGTGACAATGCGAATCGACCCATCCCATCAAGGGGATCCTTGCCCATCCCGGGCGGTGGAGCCAATCGCCTGTTGATGGGTCCCAGTTGGCCGACGCCGCAGGAATCGTCCAATTAGGCTCCGCGGCACCTACAAAGGGACCCGATATTGGAATCCGGCATCGCTCGCAAGATCGATGACCTGGGGCGGATCGTCATCCCGGCAGAAACCCGCAGGCTCTTCAACATTCGAGAAGGCGATCAACTCCTGATAAGCATCGAGGGCACCGGCATCGTGCTGCGCAAGCTTGAGACGACCTGTGTCTTTTGCGGACGAACCGACGACGTGAACCCCTTCAAGGGCAAGGGCATCTGCGTGCAGTGCCGTCTCGAACTGCCCTGACTCCCACGGGACACTTCACCTGTTCAGGGTGGACCTCGGGACCGGTCGCACTGGGCGTCACCTTCGCCCAGAGATGGCGTGGACTCCGTCCCTCACCATCCGGTTTCGGTCTGCTGCTCCGCAGCCGCTCAGTTCACAGCCTCGGGATGACCTCGCCCCTTTTGCTGGTGGCACTTGACCATCATTGGAAAGTCGTGGGCAGCAGGATCCTGCCTCCCGGCCGTGTCGCAGTCATCAAAATGGCCACCTACGTGCTGGAGTTGGAAGCACACAGATCACCGCCAACGACGGGGGCGGTTCTAACGTGGCATGGTGCCGGGTCGACTGATCCTCTGCGCAACACCCATCGGCAACCTCGGTGATGCTCCACCCCGCCTGACCAGTGCGCTGGCGGAAGCTGACGTGATCTTCGCCGAGGACACCAGGAGATCGGGCGTCCTTCTCAAACATCTGGGCGTGAAGGGTCGGCTGCGCTCCTATCACGCGGGCAATGAAGCGTCGCAGGCTCAGGTGTTAGAGACTCTGCTCGGAGAAGGCGCAACTGTGGCGCTCATAACGGACGCGGGCACGCCGGCGGTCTCCGACCCTGGCATGTCGGCGGTTGCAGCGGCTCGCCGCGCCGGTTCCATCGTTTCATTGGTGCCGGGGCCGAGCGCCGCCACCGCGGCCATTGCAGTGAGCGGGCTCCCCACCGAGAGGTTTGTATTCGAGGGATTCCTGCCTCGCAAGGGCAGGGCCCGGCGCGACCGCCTCACCAATCTCGTCACCGATCAACGAACAACCGTGTTCTTTGTTGCGCCCCACCACTTCTTGGAGGACATCGCCGAACTTCTCAAGACACTCGGTGGTGACCGAAGAGTCTGCGTTGCCCGCGAGTTGACCAAGAACTTCGAGGAGGTGTGGTGGGGCACGCTCTCGGAGGCCCAGACCGAGTGGAGCGAAAGGGAACCCCAGGGCGAATTCACTCTTGTTGTGGCCGGTGGAGCGTCGGGACCGGTCGATGTTGCCTCTGCCATCGCCGATGTGAAGTCATTCATTGAGGGAGGCACGCCCATGACCCAGGCGGTCAAGGAGGTAGCTGCCACTGCCGGCATAGCGCGGCGCAAGTTGTACGAGGCAGTCCTCAAGGACCGTGGCCAGGTTCGACTAGAACCCGGTCAACCAGCCGCGGAGTGAAGCCCCCGCCGCGGGATCGCTGGCGATCACCCACGCCACCCGGTCATCCACCAATGAAATAAACGCGTAGTTGTTGCCGACAAAGACCGTTCCCCCGCCGTCGGCCACAGCCTCGCCGGTTTCCATTGCTTCGATGACGTAGTCCTCGAGGGCCGCGGCCATCTCCTCGGCGTCGTCCTCGTCGTCGCCCTGATATACAAGGATCATGGCAACGTCAGTGCCGTTGAAATAGATGTCGTAGTCGTCGCCCCCCCAACCTTCGGCGGCGTCATCGTCACCACCGAGTTCCTGGTCGAACATCAGCCGAAAGCCGAGCTCGCCCCAGGTTGAACCGTATTCGAGGCTGTAGCCATCGAGAAGGTTGGCTGGAACCGAAACTGCCTTTGGAGTGTCGTCGGGGTAATTACGGGGATCGATGACCTGTTCGGTGGACAGGGGCGGGTCGGCGTAAGCCTGGTCGACGGACCCAAAGCCACCGGCCTCGTACAGCTCCGAGACGAATCCAAACCCGGTCTCGTATGGAAAAACCAGGCTGTCCTGTATGAACTCGGGAATGCTGGCCGGGAGAGATGAATCGATCGCGAAGGCCTCGTCTAGGAACCGAGCCTGATCGGCCGGGCTCATCTGCTGAACAAACAGAATCTCGGTGAGGCTGGCGTCGCCTTCGATGAGCGCCTGGAAGGCGGAAGCAGCGTCGAACTCTTCCTGATCGTGCAGTGCGGTGAAGCGGGCGTGAAAGTCGAGCACCTGGTCGGTCAGTGCGTGCGTCAGCTCATGCACCAGGGTGACTTCCTGGAGGATCGTGAACTCGTTGTCGCGGGCAGGAACGACCAGATCCTCGGTTTCCCCGTCGTAGAAACCGGCTACCTGCTCGCCGTACAGGTCGGAAACGGTTTGACGAAGATCAAATAGGGGATCCACCAGACCGAGCAGCTTGTAGAGCGCTTCATCGACCTCGGCGTCGACGTAGTCCTCCAGGACCTGGAGCCGAACCCGCTCGGCGAGCTCTTCGTCGGTAACCACAGTGATCTTGGGTTGGGTGACGAAGTCAAATCCCCTCAAGTCCTCGGTCAAACCGATCAGCCGGGCAACCACCGCCCTGAGCTCCTCAGGCAGCTCCTCGGTGCCGGGAGGCAGGGTGGTGCTGGTGGAGGGTTCGACGGTGGTGGCCGTTGTCGACGTACCTGAAGTGGTGGGCGCCCCGCTTGTTGAGGTGGTCGAGCCAGATGGGGTGCACGCGACCAACAGCCCCACGACCAAGAGGAGGTACCTGGCTTTCACGAAAGGAGAGGCTACCGGCCGGACTTGGTTATCAACGATGCTCAGGCGGGCAAAGATGTCAGGCGGGAGCGAAGCGACTCTCGAAGCGTTCGGCCTTCTGCATCACTAACTCGGGAAGATCCATCAACTTCTGCTGCAGCTCCGCTGCCTTGGCAGACAAACCCACCAGGTTGCCGATTCCCCATTGTTCGATGAGGGGCATCAGGACACGATCATGATGTATCCGCAGGTTGTAGACGCCGGCCCGGGCAATGTCGATTGATCGCCGGAGGAACCCGGGGATACCCACGCCAGGCATCTGGAAGTTGATGAAGGTGCGATAGATACCCTCGAGGGAGACGGCTGGGGATTCCTTGAGCATGGCGGCCATCACTCCCTTGTAAAACATGAAGTGATGATTCTCGTCTGCGGCAATGTTGCGCATTAGTTCGAAGCAGGCCTCGTCGTCGGTGATCTTGCCTGCATTGCGATGCGAAACCCTCGTAGCCAACTCCTGGGCCGACGTGTATGCGAGCAACTCGGCCGGGTGGCGCCAATCTGGCTGATAGCCCGCTTTCATGGTCGCCATGCGATCGTCCTCGAGCTCATAGGGATCGCAGTTGCGTGTGGTCAGGAGATATGAGCGGATGGCAATCGCGTGTTGGCCTTCCTCCGCTGTCCAGAGCCCGTTCCACTCCCTCCAGATCGACTTCTCCGGGAGGTGCTTTTCCAACGCCGCGTGGTAGTAGGGAAGGTTGTCTTCCGTGAGCAGATTCAGCACCAGGGCAGTGCGAGCCCGCTCGTTGATGGTGCATTGTGACTCTTCCCATGGCTCCGACTTGAAGTTGCGGCCCTGTTCCCACGGAATCAACTCGTGGTAGTACCAATGGGCGCGCCGCTCCTTGTGCTCAGCTAGCAATCGCGCAACCGTAGGTTCGACAGCTTCGAGTAGTTCGAAGTGTTCACTGATGGCCATACCACACCTCACTCTTGGTGGTCGAGAGGCCATGAAATCACAGCCAGGACAAGCATCATCATAGTGAATTGATACTGGAAACGAAGTTGTCCACATCCCCTGGTCCGGCCGACCGGCCGGATTGCGCCTATCAGGCAGGTGCTGGATCGATGATGCTGCCCACATCTATCACAGGTGGTGGCTCCGGCGCGATCGACCGGGCAGCGGCGCCATCGACGGAAGTGGCAATCAGCGACGCCCCGTAGACCGAACCCGGGCAAAAGCCGGCAGAGAAGAGCCACAGGTCGGCCGGGTTGCCACAACCCCCCGGGTACGAGAGAACCACCAGCCTCTCACGTGGCAGCCACCCGGACGGCTCCGACGTCAACTCGGAGAGCGGAGCGGGCAAGTCCACGCCGATCACGGTGGTCCGACCATCGGCCAGACAGCCCTGTCCTGCGGCCTCGGATCGCCGATACCCGATCAACAGAGGGTCGTGGGCAGAGGCCATCAGCATGTCGAGGGCGAACCCACCTTCTTCGAGGATCGGGCCATCGAGAAAGCCGTCCTCGGTAACCACCACCTTGTGAATGTGCCACGGACCATCCTCGTGAGCCGCCACAAACACCGGCTCGCCTGCCCCGGTCCAACCCGGCTCACTGAGAACGGCGCCCTCGTCGAAGGCCAGAAGGGTCGGGTCGGTCCCCGTGTTGGAGGCCATGAACATGCCGTATTGCCCGGAGTCATCGGTGCCGATCGCCAATACCCGGGTCCCACCCGGGTGATAGACCGCGTCATCGGTGACATCAAGGAATGTGATGTCCGCCGTAGCCGTGCCATCGACAGCCGCCTTGGAAAGGCGATCCGCCTCGATAAGCATGACACTCATCCCGGTGGGAGCCGTCCATTCATACCCTGCGGCAGGTGGCAGGGTGATGGCACCTTCCGGGCTGACCACCAGATCACCGATCCGAAGCCGGTCCCCTTGGGGACCCCAGGAGATGTCCGTGCTGTCGACGCCATCGACCAGGCAGCGGGCCTGGCCGGTTTCAGGGGCGACTCCATAGAGCCGGCCATCAACAACCACCGTGATTTCCCCGTCCGCTGGCGTCGTACCGAGATCGCACGGTTCACCCAATGGAAACTCCTCGACCAGGGCTGGGGACCCGGCGGTCGTCGTGGTGGTCGATAGGGACGTAGTTGTCGTGCTGGGCTCTTGCGGAGCGGAGGTGGTGCTGGTGGTCGAAGTTGGCTCCACCGGGGCGGTGTTGCAGGCAGTGACAACGGCCAGCATCACCAGAATCTGACGTCTCACCGCACGGAGGCTAGGTGAGGGATCGGTAGCCTGCCGTGGTGGCTCGCCCCAACATTGCCATGACCGAGGCCGAGGTGGTCGAGTTCCTCGCCAACGGACGGAACCTCCAGGTCGCCACCCTTGGTTCGGGTGGACCGCACCTCACCACCCTTTGGTACGTCATTGTCGATGGCCTCATCGCCTTTCGTTCGTTCCGCAAGTCCCAGCGCGTGGCCAACCTGCGTCGCGATCCCCGCCTAACGGTCCTCGTCGAGGACGGAGCGTCCGTCGTCAACCTCAGGGGCGTCATGATCCAGGGACGCGCAAGATTGGTTGATGATCGCGATCTCGTCCTCCGCCTCTATGGCGAGGTAACGGAGAAGTATGAGGGCCTTCGCGTCGAGCCAGAAGGATGGGACGCCGTGTTTGGTGTCTGGGCGAACAAGAACATCGCGATCCTGGTTGAGCCGGATCGGGTAGCCACCTGGGATCACACCAAATGGGTCAGGTAGGGCAAGATTTCTGCCATAAAGGCCGCACCATCACGCCGATTGTCTTAGCGCGCCGAGCCAGACATCGGTTGCGTATATGTCTCAATCTCACGCCCCGATCGAATAATGCTTGGCCACCGGCGCAGCCCGTGTAGTCAGCATGGGTGTCGCCCCTCCGACACGAGAAAA
>CAYYRT010000135.1:0-6897 GCA_964474055.1 uncultured Acidimicrobiaceae bacterium
CGCGGCATTCGTCGCGCCGGGCGTCCTGGTCGGTCTGGTCGGTGGCCTCGTGGGCGCGTTCGTTCTGAGCAGCTACGTCGCCGGACTCATCAACGTGGCGCCGCAGACGCTCACTCCGCCGGTCGAGGTGATTGGTATTCATGTAGCGGCCAGCGTTCTAGTTGCCGGGATCATCGCCCTGGCAGCCGTGTGGGGCGCCCTGCGCGTACCCGCCGCGCGGAACCTCCGTGATACGCCAGTCCGCGCCGGCCGTGTAGCGCGGTCCATCAGGCTGCTCGAGGTGGGGTGGCGCTCAACGGCCGCTCGCAGCGGGCTTCGTAATGCGCTCCGGCGTGGCCCTTCGTCGGTGCTGATCGTCGCCTCGCTGTCGCTCGGCGGAGGACTGTTCCTCGCCGTGGTCAGCGTCGGCGCGGGAGTCTCCGGCGTCGCGAATGTTCAGGCGGCGGATGTCACCGGCTACCGAATCCTCGCCTGGCTCATGGGCGGCGCCGGCGCGCTGATCGGCTCGATGGCGGCGCTTGGCCTGTTCGCCAACACTCTGGCCGGTGTCGCCGAGCGCCGTCGTGAGCTGGCCGTGCTGGCAGCGCTCGGCATGTCGCCGTCGCGGCTCGGCAGGGTCGTGGTTGACGAGGCGGTGGGGACGGCGGTGCTCAGCTGGATCGGAGCGCTCCTCCTTTGGCCGTTGTTCGCCGTGCCACTCGGCGCCGAGTTGGGCGAGACGCTGACCGGAGTGGCCGTCGTGCCCACGCCAGGAGTTGAGCCGATCGCTCTGTTCGCCGCGCTCCTAGGTGCTGCACTGGCGGCGGCCGCTGTTCCAACCGCGGCGGCGCTGCGCCTGCGACCCGCCGACGGACTGGGTTACGAGTAGCACGCCGACCGGATAGGCTCCAGCCGTGAACCGCCGCGCCACTTACCAGGAGCGCCCACTGGCGCTCCTGGTCGAAGACGACCCGGCTATTGCGCAGTTCGTGGAGCTCGGACTGCGCTACGAGGGCTACGACGTCCGCGTTGCCTCTCACGGGAGCGAGGCACTCCGGCTGGCCGACGAGCGCGCGCCTGCCGTCGTCATCGTTGACTGGATGCTGCCCGGCCTCGACGGGCTCGAGGTCTGTCGGCGGCTGCGCGGGCGGGGGCAGCCGACGGTGATCATGCTCACGGCGCGCGACGCCGTTGAGGACCGCGTGGCTGGCCTCGAGGCCGGGGCGGACGACTACCTGGTGAAGCCCTTCCACTTCGCGGAGCTGATGGCGCGGATCCGTGCCGTCCAGCGGCGTCGGGGCGGGATCGACGGGGCTCCGATCACGCGCGCCGACGTTTCGTTGGCGGTTGCAAGCCGCGAGGTCCGGCGCCAGGGTCGTGAGATCGCGCTCACGCCGCGCGAGTTCGACTTGCTTCGGCTCCTGATGGAGAACGCGAACGTCGTCCTGGAGAAGTCGCGCATGGTTGAGGAGGTGTGGGGGTATGACTTCGCTGGCGACGACAACATCGTCGAGGTCTATGTCGGGTACCTGCGCGAGAAGCTGGGTGACCGACCCCCGACCCTGATCGAGACCGTCCGCGGTGTCGGATACGTCCTCCGCGACCGATGATCGAACTTGCCGCCAGCTGGCGGCGACTCGGCGTCCGCTGGCGCCTCACCCTCGTGTACTTCATGATCCTCGTGGCGCTTCTTGGCGGACTCGGCACGTACTTCTACTCCGGTGCCGCCAGCTCGCTCGAATCGGGCCTCCTGAGACAGGTCCGCACCTCCACCGAGGCCGTCGTTGCGGCCCTGGATGACGGCCCGCTCGACGCTGCCCGCGTCGAGGAAGTCGCCGAGCGCAATGCCCGCTTCGGCGAAACGATCGCGGTCGTCCACCGCTCCGGTGGGCTCGTCGCCATCAGCGGCCCGCCTCCGGCCCCGGGCGACTGGTCGCTGCCCGCAGCGCCGGTACGCGAACTGACGCTGTCGGGGTTCATGGAGGCTGACGGTCGCCGTGTCGCCTGGGGTGCACGCTCATTGCACGAGCACACCGACCACTCCGTCTTCGTATTTGCCGGCACAGGCAGCATCGAAGGGACCCTGGCCGAGATCCCGATCGCGCTCGCCGCGAGCCTCGTGGTCGCCGCGGCGGTCGGCGGACTGCTGATCTGGTGGGCCACCGGGCGCGAGCTCGCGCCAGTCCGCAGACTGGCCACGGCGAGCAGGCAGATGGCGGGCGGCGATGCCTCCGTCCGCGTGCAGGAGGAATCGGGCCGCGACGAGCTCGCGGACGTCACGCACGCCTTCAATGCCATGGTTCAGCAGGTCTCGGACAGCCTGGAGCGTCAGCGGCGTTTCGTCTCCGACGCCTCGCACGAGCTCCGCACGCCGCTCACCGCACTTCGCGGTGAACTCGACATGCTCGACCGCGCCGACGCGTCAGCCGCGGCCGAGCTCCGAGCGGCGATGCACGCCCAGCTCGCCCGCCTCAGCCGCCTGGTCGACGATCTGCTCACGCTCGCTCGCCTCGACGCGTTGGGGCCGGAGGCGCTCGAACTTCGGGAGTGTGACATCGGACGGATCGCGCAGGACGTCGTCGAGCAAGTGCGTCACCTTCCCACCGCCGCCGACCGGACGATCCGGCTGGTCGCCGGCGAGGCGGCGCCCGTCCGCGGCGATCCCGATGCCCTCCACCGTCTGCTCCTGAACCTCGTCGCCAATGGCGCGCGGCATGCCGGCCAAGGGGGAGTTGTGACCGTGACCGTGCGGTCCGGCGTCGCGGCCGTGACGTGCGAGGTCCGGGACTCGGGTCCCGGCATACCGGCATCGGACCTTGACTCGATCTTCGATCGCTTCCGGCGATTGCGGCCGGGGAGTGACGACGCGCCGCCGGACGGCGGCCACGAACCGGATCGCGGCGCCGGTCTCGGGCTCGCCATCGTGCGCTCGATCGTCGAGACGCACGGCGGACGAGTGGCGGTACGGAACGATCACGGCGCCGTCTTCACCGTGACGATTCCGCGTTGGCTCGCCGACAACCAGTCGGGATGAGGGCAAAGTAGGACGACGACCTCGGCGCAGCTTGCCCCGGCCAGACCAGCGCTAGCGATTCCCGAGCGTGCCGGTCACGCGCGCAAGACGAATCGCCCGGGACAGCGCGAGCAACGCCGCCGGGAACATCACGAGATTGAACAGCACGAGAGCCACGAGATCGACTGCGACCTCCGGCAGGCCACCCCCGGCCAGCAGCACTTCACGCGTGCCGCGCAGGCCGTAGAAGGCGGGGACGAGTCGCGACAACGCCTGCATCGCGTCGGGGAGCAGCGTGACGGGAAAGATGGCACCGGCCAGGAGGTTCGATGCCTGCAGGACCAGGCCGGAGAACGGATCGCCCCGCTTCGTGAGGATGATCATGGCGGCCGCCAGGATCCCGATCGCGGCGAAGGTGCCAAGCGTAAGAAGCAGCAGCATGCCGGCCAGGAGCAGGGATTGCAGCGGCACGCTGAATCCGACGAGCGCGATGCCGAACGCCAGGTAGATGGCCGCCTCCACCGTTGCGAAGAGCAGCGGGACGACCAACGTGCCTGCCATCAGGGTCGGGAGGCTGGCGGGCGACGACAACAGGATCTCGAACGTGCCCGTCGACTGGGCGGCCTGGATGCTCCTCCCGAAGGCAGTAACCGAGACGACCGATAAGTTCATGACGAGCAGGCCGATCAGGGCGAACTCGAAATAGCCGCCCTCGTACCCGGCAAGCGCCTCGGCATCACCGACGAGTCGGCCCAGGAAGAAGAAGGTCACCACGCTGATCACGATCCCGATGAACCGCACGACCAGCTGGAAGTGGTAACCCAGCTCGATCGTGAGATCGCGCCGCGTCAGCGCGGCGACCTGGCCGAGCACGACCCTCATGGCACCGCCGCTGACTCGCGCTCGAGCAGGTCCGACAGCGCGGTGGCAGCCTCGCCCGATGACCCCGCGAGGTCGTTCGGGGCCCCGTCGAAGCGCACCCGGCCGTGGACGATCACGACGACCCGCGTGCACACGGCCACGATCTCGTCGAGTCGATGGTTGGACAGCAGGACCGCGCGGCCCCCGTCCGCGAGGTCACGGAAGAGCTGCAACGCGGCGCGGCTGGCGATCGGGTCGAGACTGCGCGTGGGCTCGTCCATGACGATGAGTGACGGGTCGGCCAGGAGAGCTCGACAGATCGAGAGTCGCACCTTCATGCCGGCGGAATAGCCGAACACCAGCTTGTCGAGATCGGCCAGACCGAGCGTTTCCATGAGCTCCAGGGCTCGGTGGCGGGCCGCATCTCGCGACAACCCGGCCAACCCGCCGTAGAACTCGAGGTTCTGCCAGCCGGTCAGCCGGTCGTAGAGGCCCTGATCGCCTTCCAGGACCAGGCCGAGTCCCGCACGAACGGACGCCCCCTCCTTGTCGACGTCGTACCCGTCGACCGTCGCCCGCCCGGTCGTGGGTTCGAGCAGCGTCGAGATGATCTTGATGAGGGTCGTCTTGCCGGCGCCGTTGGGGCCCACCAGACCCAGGATCTCCCCGCGATCGACATGAAGGCTGACATCGCGGAGCGCATGGACGGGGGCCGACGCGGCGGTCTTGATCAGCGGTCGGAGCCAGGCGGGCGGCGGTTCGTAGACCTTGCCCACCCCACGAACGTCCAGCATTGCCGCCAATCCCGTCACTCCCATATCATCGCGGCCATGACGGCGCGCGGTGGGGATGATGACAGGTTGTTCAGCGCGGCCGTCTCGACGCCGCCGGAGGTCCTCGCCCAGGAATTACCCGACGAGGAGCTGATCTTCCTGGATCTGCGGACCGAGTCGTATTTCGGGCTGGATACGGTCGGGACGCGGATGTACCGTGCACTGACCGAGGCCGACTCGATCGAGATGGCCTACGAGGGCCTGCGTGCTCGATACGATGTGGAGCCCGCGCGACTTCGGACGGATCTGCGTTCGTTCGTAGAGCGACTCATGGAGCGAGGGCTGCTCGAGCTTCGTGCCTGAGCTGCGCCACGCCCGGCACGTGGCCCGCCGTGCCCCGGCGCGACTCCGCGCCCTGTCCGCGCCCGAATTGCTCATGCTCGCGCAGGCCCCCATCGCCCTCCCGCTCGCAGCCTTGGGGCTCCATCGATTCGGACTCCGCCGTGTCATGTCGTTCTTGGATCGACGGCGCGGGAAACGCGTCCCACCGGCCGTATCGTCGATCCGGCAGGCCGAGCTCGAACGCCTCTCCTGGATCGTCAAGGTGGCTTCGATGTACGGCGCCTGGCCCGCCAACTGTCTGCAGCGCAGCGTCGTGCTGTGGTGGTTCCTCCGTCGCCGCGGGCACGACGGCGACCTCCGCATCGGTGTCCGTCGCGACAAGCTGACCGGGGCCCTGGACTTCCATGCCTGGCTCGAATGCGAGGGACGTGTCCTCAACGACGAGCCGGACGTTCGCCAGCGCTATGCCACCTTCGATCGCGCGATCGCGCCGCGTACCGCCCGGTTCGACTGACGATCAGGTGCGGACGTCCGCCTCGATGGCTGCCACCAGGCGAGGCAGCTGATCCAGCCCTTCGGGTACGGCCAGGCGACAGACCGGGACGGTCGCGATCAGTCGCGCGAGGAATGCCAGGCGCGGCCCTTGCAGACCGAATCGCACCACCTCCCGCCGCAGGAACGAATGCTGCAGCAGCGCCATGATCGCGTCCTTCGGCCGAAGGGGCGTGATGACGATCTCGGAGTCCGGGTCGCCGGTGCGGCTGGGCAGGTAGAAACGACCCAGTGGCGCCGGACCGGTCACGAAGGAGCCGATGCCGCTCCCGATGGTGATCCGCCGCTTGTCGCGATCCGGTCGGATGACCGGATGCGATTCCTCCGAGCCGAAGAAGTGGCGCGCCTGGGCCGGCCACATCCGGAACTGCGGATAGCCCGGCTGGGCGAGCATCACTCCATCCTTCTCGACGACGGCGATCAGATCGTCGCTGAGCAAGGGATGGCCAGCGGCGACGCACGCGGCTGCCGTTGACGTCTTGCCTGCGCCGGCGGACGCCATGAACGCCACGGCCCGACCACCGATGACCGCCGACGAGGCATGCAGGGTAGGGGTGCCCCGGCGCTCCAGCCAGAGCGAGAGGACCATGCCGAACAAGGCGACCTCCACGAGGAAGCGTTCACCCGGCTGGATGAGATGGCACACGATCCGGTCCGGCCAGCAATGGAAATCCATGGCACCGGTGATGCGCACGACATCCCGGTCCTCCAGGGCCCAGAACTCGAAGCTCGGGCGGCCGTCGGGCCGGCGACCCTCCTGATAGACCGGCTCGTGGTCCGCGAGGTCCGTGCCGTCGGGCGCCTCGGAAGTCAGCTCGAACACCAGGTCGATCGCTTCCTCACTCTTCGGGAGGGTCACGGCGAGCTCGACGTCGGTGGCGAGCGTCACGCCATAGACCGCATACCGCACGCCCTGCCACCTCCGATGGTCGTCACTTCGGTCCGGATCGACCGCCGCATCCCGGTATGATGCCCGCCCAATGGATGCCCGTACCGTGCGCGAGTCCCCGCACGTTGGATCGCCGCGGATCGTACGCGGCCACGACCCGTGAGCGGCATCTGCGCGATCGTCTCGTTCGACGGCTCCCGGGTCGCCCCGGAAGACATCGATGCGATGACCGGGGCCGCACCATATCGCGGTCGCGACAGGACGCGCGCCTGGTACGCGCCGGGCACGGCCCTTGCCCAACAGACCACGCAGGTCACCGCGTGGGATCGCATCGGTGAGCACCCGCTGCTTCGCTCTGGGCTCGTCCTCGTCGCCGATGCGCGCATCGACAATCGCGACGACCTGGTGTCGACGCTCAGCGAGCGTGGCTACCTCGCCGGCGACGTCGCGTCGACCTCTGACGCCGAATTGATCCTCGCGTCCCATCG
>CAYYRT010000136.1:0-3818 GCA_964474055.1 uncultured Acidimicrobiaceae bacterium
GCGTCGTCGGCGCCTACCGCGATAGCGCCATTCCAGGTGAAGGGGCCACCGGGGCCGACCACGGTCACTACCATCTCGTCTGTACCGGTGAGACCGCCATCGTCGGTGACAGTGAGGCGAAACACGTACGTGCCGGTCGCCATGAGGTTGACGGTGGTAGAGGCCGATTCGGGGTTGTTGATGGTGGCGCCGGGGCCGGAAAGTTTGGTCCAGAGGTAGGAGGTGATGCCGACGTCGTCCCCGCTGGCGGTTCCGTCGAGGGTGGCGGCGGCCGGTTCCGACGAGTTGATCTGTTGGTCGGAACCGGCATCCGCGCGGGGCCCAACGTTGCCGCCGCATGATCCGCTGCCGTTATCGGTGAAGTCATTTCCGGCGGTTGGGACGAACTGCCAGTCATACCGACCCGGTTGCAGATCCAACTTGAGCACGCCATGGTCGGTGTCGTTTTGTACCTCGCTGTTGGGCTGGACGGCGACCAACGAGGTGAGCCCCGCGCCCCCAGTGCCCACGGTGAACTGCCGGATACCGGCGACCAAATCGGCCTGCCCGTTGGGGTCCTGGGGGCCGAATCGCTCATAGATGTGTTCGTGGCCGTTGAGGATCACGTCGGCCCCGGCTGCGTACAAAGCCTCCCAGAAAGGCTTCATGAAACTGTTGGGACCGTGGACGCCAGAGCTGAACAGCGGCTTGTGCCAGTAGGCGAGCAGACAGGGCGCATGCGAGGCCGCCAGGTCCGCGGCCAGCCAAACCCCCTGCGGTGAGCCGGGTTCGCACCCGCCCACGGCAGAACATTCGCTATTCAAGACGACAACATGCCATCCGCCCAGTTCGTAGCTGTACCAACCCTGGCCGGGGTCGCCTGCTGCTGCTCCGAAGTATTCGAAATATCCGGCCGCCCCCTGGATGTGGTACTCGTGGTTGCCGGGGCTGGGACGGGTGCGAGCCTTGTGTCGGCCCCACGTCGGGTCGTAGCAGGCCGTGAAATCGGATAGAGCGCCGTCCGGGTAAACGTTGTCGCCGAACGTCACGACGGTTCCGGCTATGCCGTCGAGAAGCTGCGCGGTCGCCTCGTCCCGCTCGGTGCTGCACGTCGAGATGTCCCCGGCCCCGACCAGAACCTCGGGTGTTACCTCGACGGAGGCAACGATCCCGTCGATGGTACCCGAGAGGTTCTGGGTAATACTGGATGTTCTTGCAAAAGCAGCGGCCTTATTGAGATCGGGGCCATTGGAGAGAGGCGCGGCTGCCAAAATGAAGCCGACCAAAAAGAGGCTGCCCAAAACGGCGGCTGCTTGTGAAGCCACCCTGAACAGGCGGCCGGTTCCCGGTCGACGCCCCATACCCACCCCATCTCCACGAGCGGTCCTATCGACTGGTTGGGATCCTAGACCTCGGGTGACGAAGACGCGTGGTAGCGGTGAAACTCTTCGACACCCCCTCGGAGGTCATGGAGGAGGATGCGGCGGTCTAGTGGACACCGGCACGGTCGCCGGTAACGCCCAGGCTGCCTTCGACAATCCCCGCCAAGTCGAACCACGGGGCCCGGCCCGGGCCCACCGCAATTAGCCCGGGTAACCACGCCGAAGGCTGGTTGAACCTTGGGGGTTGGTGGTCGGTGAGCGAGACCAACCCTCCGGCGGCCATCACCAAGGCGGTGCCGGCGGCGACGTCCCATTCGTGTTTGGGGACCAGGGTCCAGGTGGCGTCGGCCAATCCGCAGGCCACCCTCGCCATCTTGTATGCCACCGAGCCCATCGCCTGGACTGCAAACGGTGCTCGCCCCCAGTGGTGCCATTGTCCCCGATCGACTTCGGTCCGGCTCGCCAAAACCGTCGCCTGGTCGAGGCCGGTGGTCGACGCCTGACCGACCACCGCTCCGTTCAGGGTGCATCCCATCCCCTCGGCCCCCAGGGCAACGAAACCGACCGCCGGGTTGAGGATTCCACCGGCCACCGCCACACCATCTTCGACCAATCCGACCGACACACACCATTCCGGGATCCCCGCGACGAACTCCTTGGTTCCGTCTAGTGGATCGACCACCCAAACCCGCCGCTTGTTGAGACGGTCGTGATCGTCGACCGTCTCCTCGGACAACCAACCCTCGTCTGACTCGAGGAGCACTTCGCGAAGCGCCCGGTCGCAGGCCAGGTCCGCTTCTGTGACCGGGTCGTGATTGAGCTTGTGGGAAGCGGCGATCCGACCGGACTCAAATCCCTTCAGGATCTGGTCCGCCGCATCCAGCGCCTGGCCGATGCGTTCAAGGTCACGGAGCCGATCCGTCATATTTTCCACGCCATCGGGACGATGAACACAATCGCGGCCATGACGAGCACCGTGAGCGGTGCACCGAGTCGCGCGTAGTCTCCGAACCGGTATCCGCCAGGCCCGTAGACCATCGTGTTGGTTTGATAACCGATGGGAGTAAGGAAGTCGACGGACGCGGCAACCGCCACCGCCACCGCAAAACCCCTTGCTTGGACGGCCGTGGCCGAGGCTGCCGCTACCGCGATCGGAAACATCAATAGCGCCGCGGCGTTGTTGCTCACGACTGCCGTCAGGATCACCGTCGCCGCCACCACCCCAAACAAGATTCCTTGATCGCCAAATTGCGAGAAGGCATCGACGAGTCCGCCGGCCAAAATCCCCGCCAGTCCCGATGCCTGCACGGCCGCAGCAACCCCGAACGCGGAGGCGATAACCACGATCACGTCCAGGTCGACGGCCGCCCTCGCCTCCCCGGGAGTCAGGATGGAAAGGGCCACCAATCCAACGGCCGCCAGAAGGCTGGCGTTGAGGATCGGGAGTAGTTCGACGGAAGCCGAAACCACCAGGGCGAGGGTGATCAGGCCGACGATCCAGGCCCGTTTGGTTGGGCGACTCGGGGTCGGGCGCAAAGCCGACACAAGAAGGAAATCGTTCCGATCCCGCCAACGGTCGCGAAAGCCTCGATCGGCCGCGAGGAGCAGCGTGTCGCCGACCCGGAGACGTATCTGGCCCAGCTTTCCTTCGATTCGCTGCCCGGCCCGGTGGATCGCAAGAACGGCGGCCTGGTAACGAGCGCGAAAGCCCGCCTCGAACATAGTCTTTCCGACCAGGGGCGATTCGGAGCCAATAACGGCCTCGAAGTAACGGGAGCGGTCACCGGCGAAGTCGAGCAGGTGGCCCTGCTCGGCCGAGGCCAGACCCCGGGTGTGCTGAAGGTCGAGGATCTGATCGGCCTTGCCGACGAAGCGCAAGCGGTCCCCGTCAAGGAGAACAGTGTCAGGAGCCACCGGCGCCAACAGATCCTGGTCGCGTTCGAGGGTAGCCAGGAAGAGACCGGAGAGATGGCGAAGGCCGGCCGATTCGACGGTCTTGCCACCAAGCGGTCCGTGCGGTTCAACAACCATGTCGACCACAAAACCTCGGGTTTCCTCCTCCGTCTCCTGCAGGACCTTGCGACGCTCGGGGAGGAGCACCGGCGTAAGCATTACCAGCATCAGTGATCCCAGAATTGCGATCGGGAGGCCAATGATCGTCATCTCGAAGAAGCCCAGCTGGGGCTCGCCCGCTGCGACCAGGAGGCCCGAAATCACCAGGTTGGTAGAGGTGCCTATGAGCGTCACCACCCCGCCCAGAAGGGCGGCGAATGAAAGGGGCATCAGATACAGCGAGGGCGAGCGGCCCCGTGCCTCCGCCCAGGCGCGCACCTGTGGCAGCAGCATGGCGACGATCGGGGTGTTGTTGAGAAAGGCCGAGGAGGCCGCTGTGGGAATCACCAAACGGGCGAGGGAGCTGCGGAATCCCTTGGTTTCGCCCAGAGTCGCCCGAACCAC
>CAYYRT010000137.1:0-14661 GCA_964474055.1 uncultured Acidimicrobiaceae bacterium
CGATGCCGGGGCTCCGCCACCACCCAAACGGGTCGCCGCCGCACAAGCAAGATAGAACCCGGCCCCGATCATTCCGATGAGAGCAAGCAAAAGGGTTGTCTCTCCAAGCATGGTCGCTCCAAAAGCTCCCGAGAACTCTTCCCACCAGGCGGTGGCCGACAGCCCGTCGTAGCTGACCGTGCCGATCATGACAATCACAAACGGAGCCAGGCCGCGCCACGCGGGTATCACGGGCAGCGCCCGCAGCCAGCCACGCCGGACCAGCCGACCCTCGCCATTGCGACCAAACGGGCCGATCGAGGACAGCAGGCGGTTGTAGGTGGTGAACACATCGCCGACAGTGAGGGCCGATTCGAGGCCGACCTTGGCGATGGCCGAAAGCAGAAACACCGAGTAGGCGAGGGCGGCGATGCCAACGGTGCTGGGCGCCCCCGAATCCGGATAGATCAGTTCGAGCCAGGCGAATGCGATCAGAAGTGCTGCCGCTGGCCACACCCCCCATCTCCCGACCACCTCCGTCCGCTCCCGTCGTCCTAACCCCAACCAGACGGCCAGAGCCCGCCACGGATTGAGCACCGAGTAAAGGTTTCCGACGGCCACGCCCAGGAAAGGGATGATCAGCCAGAACACCACCCAGAGCAAGAGCGGCCCAAGGTTGCGGCTGCCAACAGCATCGTCGCCGGCCAACAGGGCGCTCACTCCGGCGACCACCGTCACGGACAGTCCAAATACTCCGACTCCTCCCAGCCATGTGGGAGACGGCTTCCAGCCGGTCGGACGGTTACGGGGACCGTCCTGCAAACGTGGTTCGGGCCACAGCGCTGCCAGCCCGACAAAGGTGACGATCAGGACCACCGCAGCACCTGCGGCGAAGTAGCTCAGCGGAACCGGGAGATCGAGCCGGCCACCTATTCCATGGCCGATCAACTCGATTCGTATCACGGAGTGACCTCGAGATCGAGCAGATGCAGCCCGGCGGCTTCCAACTCGATCTCGAAGATCCCGGTGGCTTCCGCGACGAATTCGACCAGAACCTCCTGCCCCGGGACCGTGTCGAAGTGAAGGTCGAAACCATGAACGTGGATCTCATCGGCTACATCCGCCTCGACTTCGAAGCGGACGGTGTCTCCGACCCGAACGCTCAGGGTGTCGAGGCCCTCTGTCTTGACCCCGTCCTCGACCTTGATGCGCGCAACCTCGGCACCAGTTGTGGTCGTTGCGGTCGTAGTTGAGGTAGCGGTCGAAGTGGTCGTAGACATGGTTGTCGTGGTCGAAATCGAGGATGTGGTGCCGGCGGTGGTGGACGTGGTGGTTGAAACTGCTCCCCCACCACAAGCGGCGAGAAGGGCCGCCATCACCAGAAAACGCCAATGATTCTTCACAATTCGGGTCAGCCTAGGAGGGCGGAATAGTCAATCCGGAATCACGAGAACAGGTACGCCCCACTGTCGCCTAAAGTCGGGAACATGAAGAAGGTCCTTCTGCTCGTAGCCGCCCTGGGCCTGGGCTTCCTGGCCTGGCGCTATTTCTCCAACGAGCCCGTTTAGTCCTCTGGCTTCCGGGTCCGTCAACGACCTCTGATCAAGCGGGTCGGCGGTTGGTGGTGTCTCCAGTCGCGAAGTCACCGACAATCGCTGCAAGCCGTTGCGGATGCGACCACGGTATCTCATGGCGTCCACCCTCGATCACTTCTATAGATGCATCCGGCAGGCGGGCGGCGAGGTCGTGTTGCCAAGCCATAGGGACCAGCTGATCTCTCTCCGGAATGACCACCAGAGCAGGGACCTGCAGCTCGCTCAGCCAGGGGCGAGAATCAAACCGGAGCAGGGCGAAGCTGGCCGCAGCGCCCGCATCCGGATCGCGGCGATGGGACTCTTCCCAGAGCCAGCTTGCATGGCGGAGTTCGACCGCCCGAGTGGCAAGCAAGTAGGCGCTGCGGACCTCGGGGGTGCCGGTGCCGGTTAGGCGCTCCCACCCGCGGGCCATGGCAGTACCGACCGTGCGAGCCCACCGCCACCCGGCCGGGTGGTGGGACATCGTCGCCACCAGCACGAGCCGTGTGACCCGCCGGGGATGACGGCGCGCCAGCGACTGGGCGATGGTGCCACCCATCGAATAACCAACCACGGTTGCCGACTCAAGCCCGAGTTCGTCCATGACCGCGGCCACATCGTCAGCGAGGTCCTCGATCTCAAACCGACCACGATCGAGCTGAGAGAACCCATGCGACCGATGGTCGATCATCACAACCCGGAAGCGCTCCGCCAGGCTGGGGGCCACCTTGTACCACTCGGCCATCGAAGAACCGGCGAGTCCGTGGATCATCACTAACGCCGGTCCATCCCTCGGTCCGACCTGGCGAACCGCAATCTCGATGTCCCCAACAAAAACTGTGCGGGCGCTGATCCGCCATGGGTGCTCCTGTCTGACCCGGAAGAACGGCCGTATTGGGGGGGCAACCAACCGCCAGGCAGCAACGGCCGACAGGAAACGGCGGAGCAGCTTCTTCATGATTTCAGCCCGCCTACGGCGAAGACATGGTCGGCAACCGGGGTTCCGCCGATGAGATGCTCCTGGATAATCCGCTCCATGACCTCGACGGTTACCCCTCGATACCAGGTGCCTTCGGGGTAAACGACACAGATCGGACCCTGTTCACACACACGGAGGCAGTCGGCTTTGGTTCTCAAGACCGACCCGGAGCCGGGAGGCACCGAATATGCCTCGGCCTCGGGGTTGCCGTGCCACTTTGGTGGGGCCGAGGTGAGACCGAGTTCCTTGAGGCGACTCTTCAGGTGCTTCCACACAGCCGACGATTCGGCAAACGTGCTGCACTTCGGGTCGGTCTGCTCCGCGCACAAAAAGACATGCCTCTGCGCCCTCTCCACGGAAAGGGCCCCGGCAATCGTTTCCAACCGCTCGGAGGCATCCATCGAGGGGGACGGTAGTGAGGAACCGCGAACCCCGGGTTCAGGCGACCGCTAGGGGACGCCACAACCCTGGGTTCGCGGTTTCTTGTCGCCCACGCTCCGTAAACTTGGGGGGATGCCCGCCTTCAAGGTCCATTCGGATTTCCAGCCGGCGGGTGACCAACCCAAGGCGATCTCCCTGTTGGCCGAAGGCGTGGAGCGAGGAGATCGCTTCCAAACGTTGCTGGGTATTACCGGTTCGGGCAAGTCGGCCACCATCGCCTGGACCATCGAAGCGGTGCAGCGTCCGACCATCGTGATCGCACCCAACAAGGCCCTGGGCGCCCAGCTCGCCAACGAGTTCCGCCAGTTCTTCCCCGAGAATCGAGTCGAATACTTCGTTTCCTACTACGACTACTACCAGCCCGAGGCGTACATACCCCAGACCGACACCTACATCGAGAAGGACGCCACCATCAACGACGAGATCGACCGGCTCCGCCACGCCGCCACCTCGGCGCTGCTAGTGCGCAAGGACGTAATCATCGTCGCGTCGGTCTCCTGCATTTATGGCCTGGGGTCACCCGACCAATACGAGGGCCAGCTTCTCCGCCTCCACCGCGGGGTGGAGTATCCGATGGCGGTCGCCATCCGCCGACTGATAGACATCGGGTACGAGCGGAACGAGGTCAACCTCATCCGCGGCAAGTTCCGGGTCAAGGGCGACACACTGGAGGTGCTCTCCTCCTATGAGGAAACGGTGATCCGCATTTCCTACTTTGGAGACGAGGTCGAGCGAATCCTGCGCATGAATCCGGTTACGGGCGAAGTGATTGAAGAACTGTCGGAAGTGTTCGTGTTCCCGGCCACCCACTATGTCACCGAACGGGAACGACTGGTGAAAGCCACCGCCGCCATCGAAGAGGAACTGGCCGACCGGCTCGCAACATTGGAGAGGACCGGCAAGATGCTCGAGGCGCAGAGGCTTCGCATGCGCACGGCCTACGACCTCGAGATGCTGCGCGAGGTCGGGTTCTGCACGGGCATCGAGAATTACTCACGCCACCTCGACGGGAGGTCTCCCGGTGATGCCCCCTACACGCTCCTCGACTATTTCCCCGATGACTATCTGACCATCGTCGACGAATCACACGTGACGGTCCCCCAGATTGGAGGACAGTACGAGGGCGACCGCAGCCGCAAGACGATGCTCGTCGAACACGGCTTTCGCCTGCCGTCGGCCCTTGACAACCGACCGCTGCGTTTTGATGAGTGGCTCGACAAGGCCCGTCAGATCATCTTCCTGTCCGCCACTCCCTCGGCCTTCGAACTGGATCGTTCCACGCAGGTAGTCGAACAGATCGTCCGCCCCACAGGACTTATCGACCCCGAGGTTGTGGTCCGGCCTACCCGCGGCCAGATTGACGATCTGCTGCACGAGATCAGGCTGAGGGCGGCCGCCGACCAGAGAGTGTTGGTCACCACCCTCACGAAGAAAATGGCCGAAGATCTGACCGACTACCTCCTGGAGATGGGGGTGCGAGCACGCTATCTCCACTCTGAGATCGACACTCTCGAGCGGGTAGCCATCCTCCGTGAACTGCGGCTCGGCGAGTTCGACGTCCTGGTGGGGATCAACCTATTGCGTGAAGGCCTCGATCTGCCCGAGGTGTCGCTCGTCGCCATCCTCGACGCCGACAAGGAGGGCTTCCTGCGATCGGAAACGTCTCTTATCCAGATAATCGGCCGGGCCGCTCGCAACGTAGAGGGTCAGGTGATCATGTACGCCGACGAGGTCACCAAGTCGATGCAGAGAGCCATCAACGAAACCAATCGTCGCCGGCGTCTCCAGGCCGAATACAACGCCGAGCGAGGGATCGATCCCCAAACCGTTAGAAAACGTGTCTCCGACATCCTCGAATTGGTTTCCTCAGAGGCTCCCACCGGCGATCGACGCCGCCGCGAAGTCGCCCCTCGGCAACCGCTCAACCTCGAGGGCGACGACCTCACCCGGCTGATCCTCTCCCTCGAAGAGGAGATGCATCAGGCCGCCAAAGAACTCCGCTTCGAATACGCCGCCCGGCTCCGGGATGAAGTCAACGAACTCAAGCGGGAACTCCGCCAGATCACCCAGGCCGTGGGCTGACGATCGGGTCAAAGGGGTTGCCGCAGCTCGACCCCGCGAGCCGGTGCCCGACAGCGCCTAGACCAGCGTCACCTCACCGGCGCCAGCAACGATTTCACCAATCACAATGCTGCCCGGTATCGATCCGGCGGCGCCCCTTGGGAGGGCAATGAGGAGCCCGCCACTGGTTTGGGCATCCGCCAGGATCTTGCGGTCGAGCTCATCGCCAGCCCCCACGGTATATGCAAGTGCCGCTTCGAGATTGCGGCCGCTTCCCCCCGGGAAATACCCCTGGCCGCACAACTCCCGCACCCCTGGAAGGATCGGAACCGACGCCAGATCGATCCTGGCGCCGACCGTCGAAGCCACCAACATCTCATGGAGATGGCCGAGCAGTCCGAAGCCCGTCACATCCGTGGCGGCGTGGGCGCCGACATCCACCATGGCCTCAGAAGCCGGTCCGTTCAGCTCGATCATCAGCGAAACCGCCTTCGCCGCAAGCTCGGGGGGACATCCATCGCGTTTGACGGCGGTGGTGATTATCCCGATTCCCAATGGTTTGGTGAGCACGATGACGTCACCCACCCGGGCCCCGCCATTGGACACATAGTCACCTTCACCGACAATCCCGGTGACGGCGAAGCCGTAAATCGGTTCGGGGGAATCGATGGAATGGCCGCCCACAATGGTCGCTCCGGCCTTCGCCATGATCTCTGCACCGCCCTGCTGGACCGAGGCAGCCACCTCAAACGGGATCTTGTCTCGAGGCCATCCGAGCAACTGCAGGGCAGTCAAGGGCCGCCCGCCCATCGCATACACATCCGAGAGGGCGTTGGCTGCGGCGATCTGTCCCCAGGTAAAAGGGTCGTCGACCACCGGGGCAAAGAAGTCGACGGTCTGGACAAGGGCACTCCCGTTAGACATTCGGTACACACCGGCGTCGTCCGAACTGCCAAAGCCGACCAAAAGGTCAGAGTGGCGGGTGGATGGATGCCCCCGCAGAGGACCCAGAATCTGGCTTAGTTCAGCCGAACTTAGCTTGCAAGCACACCCTGCCCCGTGGCTGAATTGAGTCATTCGGAGCGATGTCATGGGCCTGATTGTGGCAGCGACCTAAGCTGATCGGTCCGATGCCCGAAACCAGCACCTGGCTCACCCCCTCAGCTCACCAGAAGCTGGTGACCGAGCTCGATCACCTGAAGACCGAGGGCCGCCGCCAAATCGAAGTCCGGCTGGCAGAGGCGCGTTCCCATGGCGACCTCCGGGAGAATGGCGACTACGACGCCGCCAAGAACGACCAGGGCCTGATGGAGGCGAGGATTCGCCAGTTGCAGGCGTTGGTGGACAATGCTGAGGTGCGCGAGGCCCCCGACGAGGGGGTGGTCGCCAGCGGCTCGGTGGTCACCGTGGTGGACAACGATGGCGACGAAACCGAGTACTTCGTCGCCAACCGGGCGAACAAGGTGGAGGGATACATCCTGGCCTCACCGGACAGTCCCCTCGGGAAAGCGCTGCTCAACAAGAAGGTGGGCGAGCCAGCGAGCTACGAGGTAGCCGGGCGGACCTTCACCGTCCATATCAAGGAAGTGCGGCCCTACCGGGACTGAGGGTCGGTACCCTGATCGGCCCACCAAAGGTCGATTCAGGTGAAGCTTCGACTTCGTACACCACGCCAGCTAGCCCGCCAGCTTCTTGCTCAGGCACGTCGTCAGCCTGCGATGGTCGAGGACTACCTGGACCGGCATGGCGAAGAGTGGGAAGCCCTCGCCGAAGCTGCTCCGGGGGCGGCGGCCGCCATCCTCGAAGAACTGTCCGACGAGGCCGTCAACGAGCTTCTCTCCGACCTCGAAACCAAAGAATTGGCTGAGATTCTCAGCGAACTTCAGCCCGGACGCGCCATGGAAGTCCTCGAGGAGTTTCCGCACACGGAGGTGGCGTCCGTTCTCGAGGAGATGAGCCCGGAGGACGCGGCTGACTTGATCGGCGAAGTCGAAGATGAGGCAGCGACGATCCTGCTCGATCTCCTATCCGATGAGACCGCGGCCGAAGTGCGCCGCTTGCTCGAATACCCTTCGGACTCGGCTGGCGGCCTCATGACCACTGACGTCGCCAAACTCCCAATCGGGATAACCGCCGGAGAGGCGATAGAGCGCATCCGCCAGATGCACGAGGAATTGGAAGATCTGGCATATGTCTACGTCGTCGACGATCGCGATCGACTAACTGGCGTCGTTTCTTTCCGCGACCTGATCTTCAAACGGCCCGGAGCCGGTATCGACGAGGTCATGGTTGCCGATCCCATATCCGTCCTCGCGACTGCGGACCGCGAGGAAGTCAACGAACTGATCCAGCAGTACCACCTCTACGGAGTTCCGGTTGTCGATGAGAGCGGGTCGCTGCTCGGCGTCGTCACCACCGAGACTGCCATCGAGTCGATCCAGGACGAAGCGTCGGAGGATTTCGCCGCGGCCATGGGCGCTGGCAAGGAGGAGTCCGTACGCAGCTCGGTGCGCAGCTCCGTCAAAGCCCGCCTGCCATGGATCGCCTTCGATGTCTTCATCTCGACATCTGTCGTTCTGGCAGTGAGTCGATTCCAGCCAGTTCTCGACGACTTCGTTGTGCTGGCTGCCCTGATGCCACTGGTCGCTCGTATTGGCGGTGATGCCGGCGCCCAGAGCCTTGCCGTCGTCATCAGGGGCCTGGCCTCCGATGAGATACCGCAGACCGGCAACGGGCGAATCGTGGTGAGGGAAGCCGCCATCGGTACGATCAACGGCCTGGCGATCGCCGTTCTGGCTGGCGTCCTTGGTTACGTGATGCAGGACCTGAGCGGAGGCACCGACCAGCTCAAGATCGGCGCCGCTATGGCCATCGCTGCCCTGGCCAACCTCATCATCGCCGGAGCGGCGGGGTCCGGAATCCCCCTCGTGTTGCGGCGGCTGGGTCTGGATCCAGCTCTCGGTTCGAACCTTTTTCTCACAACCATCACCGATCTTCTCGGCTTCGCCGGTTTCCTGGCCGTGGCCACCGCCCTGCTCTAGGGTCCTGGTTATCCCTCAAGGAGGCGCCCCCGGGAGCCGTTACCACTGGTAAGTGCCCAGACGGAGCCTCGCACGAACCCGGGTGAGTCTTGCCCTCTTCGTTGTCGCCGCAGTGATCGCGGTGCAGTTTCCCGCGGAAAGCGCCGACGCGGCCTGCCGTCCTACGACGATCGCCGACCTGGCGCCTCTTCCCTCGCCCGAGCCCGCACCCACCGCCCCGCCGGCCGAGGCCCCGGCAGATGGCTCGCTGGAACCACCGGCCGACCCGGCTCCCTCGGCTGAAACCCCGCCGGCACCCGTTCGACGCTGCCGGTTCCTTTACAGGATGATCAATCCGGTTGTGGGTGGAAAAGTGGGATCGGTGTTTGGCGAGGCACGCGATGGGGGAGCCCGTCGACATCTCGGCATCGACATAGTTGCCCCCCGAATGACCCCTGTGGTTGCGGTGGCCAATGGAGTGGTTGCTGAAGTGCATGGCCCCGGCCTGGAGTGCTGCTGGATCAAGTTGAAGCACGATGACGGTTGGTTCTCCGTCTACCTCCACCTAAACAACGACACGGCCGGCACCGACGATGGCCGTGGCAACGGTATCCGTCCCGGCATCGTTGTCGGCGCCCGGGTCACCGCTGGTCAGGTGATCGGGTGGCTGGGTGACTCCGGCAACGCCGAGACAACGGTTCCTCATCTTCATTTCGAGTTGCGAAACCGAAGCGGGGTGGCCATCGATGCCCATTGGAGCGTTCACACTGCTCGCACCCGGGCCGCACCGGCTCTCGAGGGCGTCGACCATAAATTCTTGATCCCCTATGTGGACGACGAAGGCAGAGACGAAGAGGCCCTGTTTGGGTTGTTGACGTCTTTGGGCGTCCTGACGCCCTGTGACGTATGGGGCACACGAGTTTGTCCGCTCGAGCCGATCTCTGTTCAGGAGGCCAGCTCGTGGGTGGAAGCCCTGTTAGATATCGAGGTTCCAGTTCATCTCCCTGGACCCGACCTGACCGTCACGGCCGATACAGACCTTTTGGCCGAGGCCCGGGCGTGCCTCAAAGGGCACTGCCCGCTCCAACCGATAACGGCCGGGGTGACGGCACGGCTCCTCCGCTGGGCGATCGACCACCGCGAGCTCGCCGAACCGGGGCCCATCCCGGGTCCTGCCTATTGGGAGGCCGATCCGATCACCGCTTGGGACGACCTGGTGGCGAGGGGGCTGTGGAGTGACTGCGGCAACCCTCTGACCCCCGACCTGGTTCTGACCCGAGCCTCCTTTGCCCGCCTCCTTGCTCAGGTGAGTGGACGGCTACCGGCTGTGGTCTGCGGTGGCGTCAGCTGAACACGGCTCCGGTAGGAGGCAGCCAACTTGCTCGTGACCGGTCCAGTTTCGTAGACCCACTGCCCAACCCTCCTGACAGCCATGACCTCTTTGATGGTGGATAACGCCACGACCTCGCTGGCGGAGCGCAAACGGTCAATCGGATATCGACCTTCTGCCACAGGTATGCCCAATTCCTGACAACTCTCCACCACAAACCCGCGGGTG
Source organism: uncultured Acidimicrobiaceae bacterium (assembly GCA_964474055.1). Classification (GTDB taxonomy): domain Bacteria; phylum Actinomycetota; class Acidimicrobiia; order Spongiisociales; family ZC4RG35; genus JAICND01. The sequence continues at coordinate 9,613 of CAYYRT010000137.1, forward strand.
ATCGACTCGAGAATGCCAAGGCTCAATGAGGGCGTCTCCAGCACCCCGCCGCGTACCCAGGCGATCGCGAAGGTGGGACCCTCGAGAACCTCACCCGCCCGCGACACCAGCAGGGCATCATCGGCATCGGCTTCTCGGGCTCTCCTCGAAGCGGCCTGATTGGCAGCGTAAGAGAGAGTCTTCACTCCAGCCAGTTCCCAGGATTCACCCCCCGGATGCCACGGCGCAGCAATGGGGGCCAGCCTCAGATCGGTGACCGGGTCCGGCAGAGGATGCCAGAGCACCACCCACAACGGCGGGGCCTCGGCGCTCACTCCGCCAGACCCCCTGGTCACCAGAATTCGAACGACGCAATCGCCGCCGTCAGCAGCACAACGTTCGACCCAGGTCCGCAAGTCCGAGTATTCGGGCAACGGCAATCGGAGAGCGGTCGCCGACTTCGTGAGGCGTTGATGGTGTTCGGCGAATGCGAACGGTTTGCCGCCATAGGACCGAAGAGCTTCGAAACAACCATCCCCTCGCAGAACGGCACCGTCAAACACCGAAACCACCGCGTTCGCCGGTTCGCCGTTGATGAGAGTCAACATCATCGGTATCCGTTGGTTATGGGGAGACGGCGATCGCGGCCGAAGGCTTTGGTCGTGATCCTGACCCCGGGCGCCGCCTGGCGGCGTTTGTACTCGTTGCGATCGACCATGCGGACCACCTTCCGCACCATCGCCGGATCGTGGCCGCCCGCAATTATGTCTTCGACGCCCTGATCCTCCTCGATGTACATGACGAGAATCGGGTCGAGTTCCTCATAAGGGGGAAGGCTGTCGGAGTCCTTCTGGTCGGGGCGCAATTCGGCCGAGGGCGGCTTCTTGATGGTCGAGGAGGGAATCACCTCCGACTGTTGGTTGCGCCACTCGGCCAGGCGGTAAACCGTTGTCTTGAACACGTCCTTGAGCGCCGAGTAGCCGCCGACCATGTCGCCGTACAACGTGGCGTAGCCGACCGCCATCTCCGACTTGTTTCCCGTGGCGAGGACCATGGGACCGAGTTTGTTGGAAATGGCCATCAGGATCGCTCCACGGATCCTTGCTTGGATGTTCTCTTCGGCGACGTCGAAGTCGGTGTCACCGAACACCGGGGCCAGAGCTGTGAGATATTCGGCAAAGACCCGATCCATGGGGATCTCGAGGTAGCGGATGCCCAGACGAGCCGCCAGATCTGCGGCATCGGTCCTGGAGTGCTCAGAGGAGAACCGTGAAGGCATCGAGACCCCCCACACTGCGCCCGGGCCTAAAGCGTCAGCGGCGATGGTGGCGGTCAGGGCAGAATCGATTCCACCCGAGACGCCGATGACAACCTGGCTGAACCCGTTCTTTCGCACATAGTCGCCGAGGCCGATCTCGAGCGCACGGTAGATCTCTTCTTCGGGAGCGAGCAGAGAGCTGATGTGACCGGGTCGGGGCTGGTGGAGGTCGAGGTCATAGACAAAACGGTCCTCCTGGAACTGAGGCGATCGATGGAGCACCCGGCCATCGCGATCGAAAATCAAGCTGGCCCCATCGAAGACGAGCTCATCTTGACCGCCGACCAGGTTGAGATACACCACGGGAACACCGGCCACGCGGGCCCGGTCCGCCAACATCAACTCCCGTTCGGCAGTCTTGCCGTGGTGATAGGGGGAGCCATTGATGTTCAGGAGCACCTTCGCCCCGGCCTGCGCCTGCTTGAACGGAGGTCCCGTGGCAAGCCAGATGTCCTCGCAGATCGAAACCCCCGCCGGCACCCCCGCCAGGTTCCAGGTGAGTTCGGGGGAGATGCCTGGCAGGAAGTAGCGCGCCTCGTCGAAGACTCCGTAGTTGGGCAGGAGGACCTTGTGATAGGTCCCCACCCATTCCCCGTTGTGGAGCAGGGCCGCGGCATTCGCCACCTGGCGAGGTTCGGCGTCACCTGTATCCGTGCGGCCTTTGACCAGATCGACGAACCCGAGAATCGTGGTGGTTTTGCCCGATCGGGCGGACAGTCGCCTGACCACGTCGAGGTTGTCCTCGACGAAACCCAACCGGTGGACGAGATCTTCGGGCGGATAACCCGTCACGGCCAACTCCGGCAACAGAAGAACGTCGGCGCCTTCGGCCTCGGCCCAATCCATGGCATCGGCAATGCGCTCTTCATTGGAATCGAGAGCACCTACCGTCAGATTCATCTGGGCGCCAGCTATGCGCACATGGTTTAGGTTAGAAGAGAGCCGTAATCTTCCGACCATGGACTGGCTCGCCATTTGGTGGTGGTTGATATTGGCCCCGGTTGTGCCAATTGCTATCTGGATGCTGGCGCGACGGTGGCGCCACCCCAAACCGCTCCGCCGAGGCACTGCTCTCTCATTCTTGTACTACCAGGCTCTCTTCGAGCCTGCGGTAGAGCACGTCATAGAGTTCCAGCAGAGTGGCGACTTGATACTGCAGACCAATAGCGAGCCGGAACCCGAACCGCCCGACGGCCCTTGACCACCCGGAGCCCATCGCTGGCCAGGTTGGGCGTCGGCGAAACCTTGGCGCCCCGGCTTCAGGCCCTTGGCTGGCTCACCGGTGGGCAACTGAGGCCCGCCGTCATTGCTCTGCTGATCAAGGCGCGCTCTGGGCCCGATCCGGAAGGCTCGCTTCATCGTCTGGCGAATCTGGCCGAGCGAGACCCGTCCGTCTCGATTGAGGACCTCGAGCGTCTGCTCCCGCTGGCCGCCGCCAGCCGCGGATTGTGGGACAGCCTTCTCCGTCATCCGGAGTGGGCGTCCGGCGGCCCACCACCGCCGGACGACCCCCGTCTGGTGGTCCAGAGCCGGATGATTGAGATCGCCCTGTCAGACCTCAACGGCGCGGCCCGATTCGAGCAAGTCGTGGCCGACCTGTCGGCTCTGGCCGACTTCGCGGTCGAACTGGCCCTGGCCAGAGCGAAACAGGATTTGGCCACGCGTTTCCCTGCCGTGACCGACCTCCGGTTTGCGATAGTGGCCATGGGCAAGTGGGGAGGCAACGAGCTCAACTATGCCTCCGACATCGACCTGCTGTTCGTATACGAACCGAATCAAGACGACCTTGAAGCCTCGCGGCGACTGGCCCAGCGGATCGCCACGGCGATCATCGAGGAGTTGAGCCTTCCCGGCGCCGAAGGGATCGCGTTTCGAGTCGATGCCGACTTGCGACCCGAAGGCTCCACCGGTCCTTTGGTGCGAACGGTGGGTTCTTATCGCGGTTACTACGAGCGGTGGGGGGAACCATGGGAGTTCCAGGCACTGCTCAAAGCTCGGGCCGCCGCCGGGGACATCGCCTTGGGCAACGACCTCATTGATGCAGTGGCTCCCCTGGTGTGGCCCGACAGCCTCTCCCCTGATGACGTTCGCAGCCTCCGCGAGTTGAAGGGCCGCGCCGAGAAGAACGCCGGGCCTGCCGATCTGAAACGGGCACCGGGCGGCATTCGCGACGTCGAGTTTTCGGTCCAACTGCTCCAACTGATACACGGCCGCTCGGACCATGAACTCCGCGTGGCCGGAACCATCCCCGCATTGCAGGCACTGGCTGACGGCGGTTACGTCAAATCCGAAGACGCGTCAGCGCTCGCCGACTCGTACAGGTGGCTGCGAACCGTCGAACACAGGCTCCAACTCTGGCAACTCGTTCAGACTCACGATCTTCCCGACCAGCGGGACAACCTTGCTCTCGCCCTTGGATACAAGACTGACCACGTCACCGCTGTCACTGCATTCGACAACGACCTCAGCCTGCACAGGCGCAGAGTGCGGGAGTTGCATGAGGGTCTCTACTTCCGCCCACTGCTGGAAGCCTTCGCCTCGGCCCCGGCCGGGAGGCTGACCAGAGCCCGGGCCGAAATCCGCTTGCGTGCCCTCGGATTCCGCGACCTCGGCGGGGCCGCCCAGGCATTCGAGGACCTCACAACCGGGCTCTCCCGCCGGAGCAGGCTGATGAGCCAACTGCTGCCTTTGATGCTCGACTGGCTCGCCGGTACCCCCAATCCTGACCTTGGGTTACAACAGCTGCGGGCCCTGGTGCGCGTGAACACCGGCAACCCCGAGCTCATCAACGTTCTGCGGGATCGGCCGCTGGCCGCCCAGCGGCTCTGCACCCTCCTGGGCACGAGCCGACTGGTGGGCACCTTCATCGACCGGCTCCCCGAGTTCCTTCCCCGCTTGGCCGACGACCGGATGATCACGGACCTTCCGACCAGCGCGGTGACAACTGCGACCGCCCTGGAACGGATGCAGCTTCGCCCCGACCGCACGAGTCGGGTGGCGTCATTGCGGCGGCTGGTCCGGCGGCGGATCTTGCGGGTTGCGGCGAGCGATCTCCTCGACATGGTCCAACTTGAACAGGTGGCGAGAGCCTTGTCCGACACAGCCGACGCGGCCGCCGCCGCTGCCCTCTGGACCGCCCGCGAGGAAAGTGGGGAGGTGCCCATGTCGATCGTGGCCATGGGGAAATGGGGTGGGCAGGAGCTGGGCTACGGTTCGGATCTGGACCTCGTCTATGTGGCCGACACATCGAGTCACGCCAGCCAGGCGTTGAGACTGGCCGCCGAGTTCCGAAAAGTCATAGGTGAGGCCACCACCGACGGCAGCGGCTATCAGGTCGACTCCGGTCTCCGTCCCGAGGGGCGCCAGGGAGCGCTGGCCCGTTCGCTCGACGCTTACCGGTCCTACTACCGCGAACGTGCCGAGCCGTGGGAACGGCTGGCACTCATCAAAGCCAGGCCGGTCACCGGACCAGACGACATCTCATTGGCTTTCGCCGAGATCGTGGCCGAGCACGCCTACCCGCAAGACCCCGGCCTCGACATGACCCGGGCAATTCGCCACATCAAGGCGCGAGTGGAGAAAGAACGGGTGCCGACCGGCGAAGATCCCGACTTCCACCTGAAGCTGGGGCCGGGAGGACTCTCCGATATCGAGTTCGTCGTCCAACTCTGGCAGCTTCGTTTGGGTCACGACCATCCCGAGGTGCGCCATTCCTCAACCCTTCCGGCTCTGGCGGCCCTCGAGGAAGCTGA
>CAYYRT010000138.1:0-4814 GCA_964474055.1 uncultured Acidimicrobiaceae bacterium
TTTCCATGCCTCGATCTCCTGCTCCCTGATCACCGTGGCGATCCGGGCAATCTCGCGGCGAACAACGCTGAGGCGGGCGGTGTTGTCGAGCTGGTTGGTGGCGAGCTGAAAACGCAGGTTGAACAGCTCGGCCTTGGCCTCGTCCAGCTTGACTGCCAGCTCATTGGCAGTCAGCTCACGGAGTTCGGCGGCTTTCACATGTTCTCCCTGGTGACAAAGCGGGTCCTGATCGGCAGTTTGTGACCTGCCCGTCGAAGGGCGTCGCGGGCCAGGTCCTCGGGCACGCCCGCCAGCTCAAACATGACCCTGCCCGGCTTGACCACAGCTACCCAGAACTCGGGGTTCCCTTTGCCCGAGCCCATCCGGGTCTCTGCAGGTTTCATCGTCACCGGTTTGTCGGGGAAGATGGTGATCCACACCTTGCCACCACGTTTGATCGTCCGCGAGATGGTGATTCGGGCGGCCTCGATCTGGCGAGCGGTGATCCAGGCCGACTCCAGTGCTTGCAGCCCAAACTCACCGAAGTTGACGGCCGTGCCACCTTTGGCAGGACCGCTCCTCCGGCCGCGATGCACCTTGCGGTGCTTCGTGCGCTTGGGCATCAACATGGACTATTCCTCTTCCTTCGCCGTCTCTTCGCCAGCCTCTTCAGGAGTCTCAACTGGCGCCTCGGGAACCTCAGTCGGTTCGCTCTCGGGCAACGCAGGATCGACCTCGGCGCCGGCCTCAACTGGCGGCGGGGTGGACGGTTCCTGGTCAGGCACAACTTCCTCGCGCGCAGTCCGATACTCGGCCTCGGCTTCTTCTGCGGTGATTCTGCGGCCACCGCCGGCTTCGATTAGACGCCGGCCCGGTTCACGCTTGCCCCCTCCGGCCTCGATGAGGCGTTTGCCCCCACCGGCCTCGATAAGACGGGGCATTTTATCACGACCCACTGCCTGCTCGGCCCGGGCTTTGGCCGGTGCGGACCGACGTGCGGGACCTCCGGTGGCGAGGGCGGCCTCGGCGGCGATCTTCTCGCGGGAGGCGGCCAGACCGCCGACGATGTCGCCCCGATAGACCCAAACCTTCACGCCGATCGCACCCACAGTTGTGCGGGCGGTGGCGGTTCCGTAATCGATGTCCGCCCGCAACGTGTGAAGGGGAACCCGGCCTTCCCGGTACCACTCACGGCGGCCCATGTCTGCCCCACCGAGGCGCCCGTTGCATTCGACCCTGACACCCTCGGCTCCCGCCTTGAGGGCCGCAGCCACTGCTCGTTTCATTGCCCGGCGAAAGGCCACGCGGTTCTCGAGCTGATCGGCGATCCCCTGGGCGAGCAGCTGGGCATCGAGGTCGGGGTCTTTGATCTCAGTGATATTGAGCTTGACCGGCTTGCTGGCGAGAATCTCAAGTCCGGTCCGCAAACGTTCGGCTTCAGCGCCTTTGCGCCCGATGACGACCCCGGGACGGGCTGTTTGGATCTCCACTACCACCCGATCACGGGTCCGCTCGATGTCGATCCGGGAGACGGCGCCGCGGGTCAACTCGGCGCGAAGGTAGTCGCGGATCTTCCAATCCTCGTTGACCAGCGTGACGTAGTCCTTGTCGGAGTACCACTTCGATTTCCAGTCGTTGGTGGTGCCGATTCGGAAGAGATAGGGGTGGGTCTTCTGTCCCATTAAACGTTCTCCTCGTTCTGGTCAGAGACCACGATCGTGATATGGCTGGTGCGCTTGCGGATCCGGGTCGATCGGCCACGCGCCCGCGGTCGAAAGCGACGGAGGGTGGGCCCTTCGTTGGCAAATGCCTCGGCCACCACCAGATCCTCGGCGTCGAGGGCGTGGTTGTGCTCGGCATTGGCAATGGCCGAATTGAGAACCTTGCCGATCGGTTCGGCGGCACCGCGGGGCGTCATGGCCAGAACCGCCCGGGCGTCATCGACGGGCAGCCCGCGGACGAGATCAAGCACCAGGCGCACCTTGCTGGCGGGTTCGCGGATGTATTTGGCATGTGCTGCCACCCTCATGTCCGCTTCACCGCCTTCTCTCTCTTGCCGGAGTGACCGCGGAACGTGCGGGTCGGAGCGAACTCGCCCAGCTTGTGGCCCACCATCGACTCGGTCACAAAAACCGGGACGTGCTTGCGGCCGTCGTGTACGGCGATGGTGTGGCCGACCATCTCGGGCACCACCGTTGAACGGCGGCTCCAGGTGCGGATCACCCTCTTTTCGCCCTTGCGGTTGAGCTCGTCGACCTTGGCCATCAGATGGTCGTCAACGAAAGGGCCCTTGGAAAGACTTCGTGCCATTACCGGTTACCTCCGTCCACTGTTCGACCGGCGCCGCACAATGGACTGGTTGCTTGCCTTCTTCTTCTTCCGGGTCCGGCCCTCCTTCTTACCCCACGGGCTGGTGGGGTGGCGACCGCCGGATGACTTACCTTCACCGCCACCAAGAGGATGATCGACCGGGTTCATGGCAACACCGCGGGTCTGGGGACGAATCCCCTTCCACCGATTGCGACCGGCCTTGCCGACCTTGATCAACTCTGCCTCGGTATTGCCGACCTGGCCTATGGTCGCCCGGCAGTCGAGGGGGACCACCCTCATTTCGCCTGATGGCAGCCGCAGCAGGGCCATGTCGTTTTCCTTCGACATCAGCTGGACGCCGGTGCCGGCCGAGCGAGCCATCTTGGCCCCACCCTCAGGCCGGAGCTCGATGGCGTGCACGGTGGTACCGGCCGGGATATTGCGCAGGGGCAGGGCGTTGCCAGGGCGGATGTCGGCTCCCGGCCCGGAGTTGACTTGGTCGCCAACCTTGATACCTACCGGCGCCAGGATGTATGCCTTCTCGCCATCGGCGTAGTGCAGCAAGGCGATCCGGGCGTTGCGGTTGGGATCGTATTCGACCGCAGCGATACGGGCCGGAATCCCATCCTTGCGCCGCTTGAAATCGATGATGCGATAGCGGTTCTTGTTGCCACCGCCCCGATGGCGCGAGGTCACCCGGCCATAGGAGTTGCGGCCGCCAGTCGAGGTCTTGGTGCCGATCAGCGACTTCTCAGGCGAGGATTTCGTCACCTCGACGAAGTCGGACACCGTCTGAAAACGGCGCCCCGGCGATGTCGGTTTTCTGGTTCTTATTGCCATTCCATCTATCCCTTAGATCCCGAACAAATCGATGCTGTCGCCAGAGGCGAGGGTGACCAGAGCCCGCTTGACGTTGTTGCGTCGACCCTCCACCTGCCCGGTGCGCTTGACTTTGCCGATCCGGTTCTGAGTGTTCACCGAAACGACCGCCACCGCAAAGATGTCCTGGATGGCGTCTTTGATCTCGCTCTTGTTGCAGCGTCGGTCGACCACAAAGGTATAGGTGTTGGTTTTCTCGATCAGGTCGTAGGACTTCTCGGAGACAACCGGAGCGATGATGATGTCGCGGGGGTTCTTCAGCATCACGTCTCTTCCTTGACAAAGTCGGACTTGGAGACCTCGTAAGCGGCCTGTCCGGCTACCTGTCCCACCGTCTGGGAGGTGAACACCAAATGGGCTGCCCAAAGGACGTCGTATGCGGTGACGTGGCCCGGCTCCGAGATGACCACCTGGGGCAGATTCCGAAATGCCAACTGAGCTGTGACGTCGGCGGGTGAGACGACCAGCAGTGTTTTGCCGGAGGCACCGATCGCGGCCAGCAGTGCGGAGGCGTCTTTGGTCCGTGGTTCGGTCCAGGCGAAAGAGTCGATCACCAGCACCGATTCCTCGGAGGCCCGGGCCGACAGTGCCGAACGCAGGGCTAGACGCTTCATCTTCTTGGGTGTGCGCTGGCCGTAGTCGCGCGGTTCCGGGCCGTGGGCGACACCGCCACCACGCCAGATGGGTGAGCGAATCGAGCCGTGACGTGCCCGTCCTGTGCCCTTTTGCCGCCAAGGTTTGGCGCCGCCGCCTCTGACCTCGGCTCTGGTCTTGGTCTTGTGAGTACCCAACCGGGCCCCGGCCAACTGGGCGGTGATCACCTGGTGGAGCACGTCCCGGTTGGGCTCGATTCCGAAAACTTCGGGATCGAGCGCGACATCGCCGAGGGCCGCGCCCTGCGAGTCGAATAGGGGCGCTGTGAGGTCGCTCATCAGGCCTTGACCGCCTCTCGGATCAAAACGAGCGAGCCGTTGGGTCCGGGAACCGCACCCATCAGCAACAGGAGGTTCCGCTCGGAGTCGATCTCGATCACCCGCAGATTCAGCGTGGTGACCCGGTCGCCTCCCATACGGCCGGCCATCCGGGTTCCCTTGAACACCCGGGCCGGAGTCGCGCAGGCACCAATGGACCCAGGGGAGCGGTGCTTCTTGTGGGTGCCGTGAGCAGCGCCCAGGCCGGAGAAGTTGTGCCGCTTCATCACGCCCTGAAACCCTTTGCCCTTGGAGATGCCGGTTACGTCGGCAAGGACTCCCTTGGCGAACACGTCGGCGATGTTGATCTCCTGGCCCACCTCGTAGGAGTCGGTGTCACTGACCCGGACTTCGACCAGATGACGGGTCGGAGTAACCCCGGCCTTTTCGAAGTGGCCCTTGACCGGTTCGGTAACCCGGGAGGCCTTGATGTCGCCAAAGGCCAATTGCACGGATGAGTATCCGTCGTTTTCCTCGGTCTTGACCTGCACGATCTGGCATGGCCCGGCCTTGATCACCGTGACCGGAATTGCCCGTGCCTGGTCATCGAAGATCTGGGTCATTCCCAACTTCTCTCCGAGGATGGCATTCATAATTTGATCTCCACTTCCACCCCGGCCGGCAGGTCGAGGCGCATGAGAGAGTCGACCGTCTTCGCGGTCGGCTCGAGGATGT
>CAYYRT010000139.1:0-14928 GCA_964474055.1 uncultured Acidimicrobiaceae bacterium
GGAGGACAAGGGTGGCGGGCATTACGTTGCCTGCTACCTGGTGTAGGCGCCGAAGCGCCCTACACCAAGACGTGAGGCGTGAGGCGCAAGGCGTGAGCCGAACCCTTCCTATCTCACGTCTCACGTCTCACGTCTCACGTCTGTGATTTTCACTGTCCCCAACCTTGTCTCGGGCCTCAGGCTGCTCGCGGTTCCCTATTTCTGGTACGTCCTGGTCGCACAAGATCAGGTGGAATTCGCCGCCCTGTTGATTTTTCTCATTGGCGCCACCGACTGGGTGGACGGGTTCCTGGCAAGAAGGCTCAATCAGGTGTCGGAGTTGGGGAAATTCCTGGACCCGCTGGCAGACCGACTGATGATCGCCTCGGCGTTGGTGGGTGGCCTGGTGGCAGGCGTGCTTCCCGTGGTCATCGGTTGGCCGCTGATCATCCGAGAGGTGCTGGTCGGCTTGGGCACCTTGGTCCTGGCCATGAGAGGGGCAGGGACCCTGGAAGTCCGGTTCCTCGGCAAGGCCGCCACGTTTCTTCTATACGGGGCGATCCCGTCCTTCTATCTCATCAGTGCCGGCGTGGCGACGTGGTTGTTCGGACCGCCGGCCTGGATCGCCGGTGTGGTTGGCCTCTTGCTGTATTGGTTTGTTGGCGCCCAATACGTGAGCGACATCGTGAAACTGATCGGGTCGGTAGAGTCGCCAGGGAATCAAAAGGAAGGTTGATGAACGTACCCGACCATCTCCGGTATACCGCTGAGCACGAATGGGTCGAATCGCTGGGCGGGTCCCGCGTTCGCCTTGGGATCACTGATTACGCCCAGGACGCCCTGGGCGACGTGGTGTTCATCCAGCTTGCCGAGATTGGATCCCGTCTCGAAGGGCACGCCAGGTTGGCCGAAGTCGAGTCGACCAAGTCGGTGGCCGAGGTCTATGCACCCCTCGCAGGGAGCGTGGCGGCTGTCAACGGAGAACTAAACGCCCATCCCGAACTCGTCAACAAGGATCCATACGGAGCCGGTTGGTTCGTAGAAATGGACGTGGACGACTCGGTGGCGATCGACGGCTTGTTCGACGCGACGGCATACCGGAAATTGACTGAGGCCTGACGATATAGATTCTGAGGCCTCACGTCTCACGACTCACGCCCTTCTACGCCCTCTACCATAAGACCAATGCAGTGTCCTCGTTGCGACACACCAATTGACCCAGACATGACCGCGTGCCCGGGGTGCGGGCTGGTCCTTGAGTCCGAGCCCACGGTCGCTTACGTCGAGTTGCCTGATGTCGATCGACCGCTGACGCCTGAGGAAGCGGCCAGTGTCGACGGGATCAGCGGGTGGGCTCTGGTCGTCGAACGAGGCCCGCGGGCGGGTCTGACGTTCCTCTTGCATCCGGGAGAGATCTCGGTGGGCCGCCACCCGGAATCGGACATTCTCCTCGACGACGTCACTGTGTCGCGACACCATTGCCGGTTCTTTTGCGAGATGATTTCTCTGGTAGTGGAGGATGCCGGTTCGACCAATGGCACCTATGTCAACGAGTCCCGGGTCGACCGAGCAGAACTCGATCCGGGCGACGAGGTACTGATCGGGCGGTTCCATTTCATCGTGGCCAAAGGCGATGGCTGACGACTCCCTCTCGATCGGCGATGTGATCAACCTCCTGCGAGATGACTTTCCCGATGTCTCGGTATCGAAGATCCGATTCCTCGAGGCCCAGGGGCTGATCACGCCAGGAAGGTCGGCTTCGGGCTACCGGCTCTTCGGTACGGCTGAGGTGAAACGCCTCCGCTACATCCTCGGATTGCAGCGAGACCACTTCCTGCCATTGAAGGTGATCAAATCCAAGCTGACCGTTTGGGAAAGAGGTGAGGACGCTTCCGACGAAGGTGAACCGGCCGAGATCGACTCCGACGGTGAGCCGATCTCCCGGCACGACTTGTTGCGACGCTCCGGCCTGGCCCTCGAGCAACTTGAAGAATTGCTTTCCCACAACATCGTTGTGGCCGAAGCCCGCAGCGAAGGGCGGGTCTTTCCTTCCTGGGCTCTTCCGGCCGCGATCGAGGCCAGGCACTTGTTTGCCCTTGGTTTTGAGGCCCGTCACCTCCGGCAGGTGCGTCTGGCTGCCGAGCGGGAGGCAGAGATGCTGCGCCAGTTGTTATTGCCGGGGTTGTCCTCGCCGCAACCCGAAGCCCGTGAACGCGCCCGCCAGAACCTGGCAGACGGCGCCGACGCGGTCGGTTTGTTGCACCGGGTAATCCTGGCGTCCGAACTCCAAGGCTTGCTCGAAGAATGAAGCGGTCGCACCTGATGTTGACCGCCCTGGTGGCGGCGCTCTTGGCGGTGAGTGCCGGGCCAGCCTGGGGGCGCTCCTGGGCTCCCCTGCCTCCTCGGGAGGGGTGGGTGTTGGGGGATCCCCCCCAGGTGTCCGCTCTCTCGTGGATCGTCTACGACGCCACAGCCGACTGGGTGATCGCCTCCTTTGACGCCAACGCCAGGCGCTCTCCCGCCTCGACGACGAAGATGATGACGGCTCTGGTCGCCTCGGAGCACATGGCCATGGACGAGCTCGTGACCGTCAGCCATGTCGCCGCCGATGTCGGCGAAGCCGAGATCGGGCTCTTGCCGGGCGAGGAGGTAGCGGCCGGGGATCTGTTCAGGGCGATGCTCATTCGGTCTGCCAACGATGCTGCCATGGCCGTCGCCGAGCATGTCGGCGGTTCGATCGCCGGCTTTTCCTCGATGATGAACGAGAAGGCGGCTGAGCTGGGGATTACCGACAGCAACTTCGTCAATCCGCACGGTCTCGACTCTCCTGACCATTATTCGTCGGCGGCTGACTTGCTGGCAATTGAAAGGGCGCTGCTTGCCGACCCGGACCTGGCAGGAATAGTGCGGAGCAGGTCATTCACATTTCCGCCGGCCCCCGACGGCACGGTTAGGGAAGGTCTATCCACCAATCATCTGCTGACGCGCTATCAGGGCGCCATCGGGGTCAAAACCGGATTCACGTTCGAGGCCGGGCTCGTCCTAGCCGGTGCGGCCGAGCGAGGTGATCGCACTCTGATGGTTGTCGTGATGGGATCCGAGGGGGAGGGGGGCCATTTCGTCGACGCGGCCTCGCTGCTCGACTACGGGTTCGCCAACGCCCGCATCCTGCCGGTCATCGGTGGCCGAAGCTACACAGTCGGAGATGGCGTGATCGATCCCGTGATTGCCGCCGGCCGGGTGGTGGCGATGACTTGGATCGCCGCCTCGGGGGTGCTGGTCCCGCCGCCGCCACCGCCCGCCCCCCAACCGGTGTTGGTGGAACGAGGTCCGAAGGAGGTCCCTGGCTGGCAGGATGCAATCGGGTGGGCAGAGCGATACTGGACGTGGTTGGTTGCTGAGCGCTGACAACATTGTCTCCGAAGTCGTATCGACCCTCGGACTGGAAACGCGGGTGGGGGAGCTGGGCAGCGAGATCTCGGCCGACTACAAGGATCGTCGACCCGTACTGGTGGCGGTCTTGATTGGCTCCCTTCCATTTGTCGCCGACCTGGTTCGCAAGATTGACATAGAGGCCGAAACCGACTTCCTGGCCTTGTCGCGTTTCGGTGAGGGCGGGCGGATCAAGATCGCACTCGACACCTCGCTTCCGCTGGAGGGAAGAGATGTGATCATCGTTGAGGACATCGTCGACACCGGACTCACTCTGACCGTCTTGAGGAGGATGTTGACCGACCGGGGAGCTGCCTCGGTGGCGACGGTTGCCCTGTTGGACCGGGTTCCCCGCCGGTTAGTCGAAGTGCCGCTGGAGTACCGGGGATTCGAGGTTGGCGATGAGTTTCTGATCGGGTACGGGCTCGACTACGAAGGGCGCTATCGCAACCTCCCCTCCTTGTGGACCGTCTTTGATCGGCACGAATTGTCCCGTCGCCACGGCGAAGTTGCCCGGTACCTGTATCCGGGCAAGTGATAACCTGCCCGTATGAGTGGCAACGGGGATCGGGTACCCGTCGATGTGGTAGGTGTCAGGGTTGAGTTGCCTTCCAACTCGCCGATCGTCCTGCTGCGGGAAAGGCTGGGCAGCCGCTACCTCCCCATCTGGATAGGTGCGCCCGAAGCGCAGGCAATAGTGTCTGCCCTCGAAGGGGTGGAACCACCCCGCCCTCAAACCCACGACCTGCTCAAGCTGATCATCGAGACCCTGGGCGCCACCGTCGACGGGGTTGAAGTCGTCGATCTGCGGGACAACGTCTTCTACGCCGACCTGGTCATGAGCATTAACGGCAAATCCGTCAGGGTTTCGTCCCGTCCGTCCGACGCGATCGCCCTGGCCGTACGGCTTCAGGCACCGGTGTATGTCAGCCCCCAGGTGCTGCTCGACGCCGGCATCGAGTTCTCCGAAGAGTCAGAAGAGGACGAGATCGAACGTTTTCGGGAGCTTCTCGAGGACGTGACTGTCGAGGATTTCCTCGAAGGCAACGACCCGGCCACCTGAAAAGGCCCGTCGCCACGACCCGGAACGGAGTTTTCCACAGAAGTTGTTGACAACTCGGCGCCGGCCGGGCTAGCTTCCCGACACCAGCGGAATTACGAACTTGTAACCCTGGCTGATTATCGTTGGGAGGCAGCCAAATGACGATTAACGCCAACCAGGTCGGCTTGACCGAGTCGGGATCCCCTACTTCCACTCTGGGATATCGGGCCCCTCAAGTGTGCCGTCTGGTCGGAATCACGTACCGCCAGCTTGACTATTGGGCACGCACCGACCTCCTCAAGCCGTCCGTGCAGGACGCCCGGGGTTCGGGGTCCCAGCGCCATTACTCCTTTACAGACGTCGTCCAACTCAAAGTCATCAAGAGACTTCTCGACGCTGGTATGAGCCTTAAAAAGATCCGCCAGGCCGTCGAGATTCTCAGACAGCAACTGCGGAAGTCACGTCCGCTCGGTGAAGTCACTCTCCTCTCCGATGGCCACACGATCTACGCCGCCCACAACGCCGACGAGTTGATCGACGTTCTCAATGGCGGCCAGGGTGTGTTCGCTATCGCTGTCGGTCCGGTTCAGAAAGAACTGACGACCGATCTCCACGACCTGTTTCCGGCCGAAGGGGGAGACTTTGTACGGGCGGAGGCGACCTGACCACAGCGATTCTGCCGTCCGGCCAAGGTCTTGTCCGCTTTGCGCACAACAGCGAGCGGCAGTTCGCGCTACTGCTCGATTTCTACGGACTTCCATGGGAGTACGAACCCCGGTCATTTCCGATCGCCTGGGACGGCGAGGGTAGGCCCAGCCACCACTTCACCCCGGACTTCTACCTTCCGGAGGACGGTCTCTACATCGAGATCACCACGATGAGCCAGAAGCTCGTAACCAAGAAGAACGCCAAAGTCCGTCTACTGAGGTCCCTCTATCCCGACATCCTCTGCAAGATCTTCTACCAGCGGGACTACTTGCACCTGGTCGAGAAATACGGCTTGGAAGATCCAGATCACCTTCCCTTGCCGCGTCGCCCCATCCGGAATCCCGGGCCGCCGCAAGTTGTGAAACTCGACCGGCGGGGAGTCGATAGCCCGGTCTGATGACCCTGTCCCCACTCCACGATCTGAATACCCGTTTGGGCGCTCGATTAGTGGACTTTGGCGGGTGGGAGATGCCTGTTCAGTACGAGTCAGTGCTGGCAGAACACCGGGCCGTTCGGCGTTCCGCAGGTTGGTTCGATGTGAGCCACCTCGGTCGATTCTCGATCGAAGGGCCGGAAGCGCTGACCGCCCTTCGCTCCCTGCTCTCTAACGATGTGGCGACGCTGGCGGTCGGTCGCACGCAATACACGCTGTTGCTGAACGAGTCCGGTGGGATCGACGACGACCTGCTGGTGTGGCGCTGGGCCGAGGAGAGCTTCTGGGTGATGCCCAACGCCGGGACCCACGACATGGTGATTGCCCGTTTTCGAGCAAACGCGCCCAAAGCAGAGATCCATGACCTTCGGCCGTCGACTGCCATGGTGGCGGTGCAAGGTCCGACTGCTCCCGCCATTCTCGAGGCAGTTCTGGGCCGTTGGCCCAAACGGTTCAACACCGGGATCTTTGGTGACGGGGATGACCGGCTCTGGGTGGCGGGGACCGGGTATACCGGAGAACGCGGTGGGGAGTTGGTCGGCAAACCCGAGACGATCGCCGCCTTGATCGAAAAACTGCTCGGCGCCGGTGTGACCGCGTGCGGCCTGGGATCCCGCGACACTTTGCGCTTGGAGGCGGGCTTGCTTCTAGCCGGACAGGATTTCGATTCCAGTACCAGCCCCTTCGAAGCAGGGCTGGAGTCTGCCGTGGCTTGGGACCACGAGTTTGTTGGAAGGACTGCCGTCGAGGCTCTAGGCAAGCTTGGTCCTGGCAAGGAGTTGGTGGCGTTCACCCTGTCGGGCCGACAGATACCACGCCACGGTTATCGCCTTCGCTCAGGCGCATCCGAGGGCGTAGTCACCTCAGGCAACTTCAGCCCGATGCTGGAGATCGGCGTTGGACTCGGGTACCTCGCGCCACCACCGGTCGACGATCCCATCGAAGTGGAGATCCGCGGGGTGTGGGAACGCGCTGCTCGAGCGGAGACCCCCTTTTACCGTCGGTGACCGCTGACTTCAGTGGATCGAGCCTTCCCACCCCTCCCGGGATCGCATCCGGTCCGCAAACGGTTGATGGCTTCCCCGCTCCGGTCTGGATGTCGCCTGCCCTGGGAGAGTCGAATCACCTGTTGGTAGCCGGGAGGACGGTCTGGGTCGACCAAGTTCAGGCACCGGCGTCGATCGTCCTGGCCCATCCCAATCGGTACGGCAGTGGTGAAGATCTGCCCGCACTCGTTGCCACCGCCGTGCGTCTGGGAGCACAAGGATGGGTAGTGGTGGACCCGCTGCTCAACGTCCTGGTCCGCCTGCCTGCCCCTCTGCTTTCGGCCACGACTTGGCCCGATGCCGACCCCGAGATCCTCACCGAAGCAGCCAGGCGCTCCTTGCAAGCCGCTGAGGGCCTCTACAAGCGCTTGCAGGAGGTGGCCGGCCTGTCCTGGCCGATCATGTACCCGGCAGGACGCACATTGACCTGCGTGACGCCGATGCCCTCCCGGACCGTGCAGGAGGGACTCCGCCTCGCCGGTGTCGAGATCGGTGTTGGCGGTTGGTGGGAGGGGATCGTGACGCTCACCGTCGGCTGGTGGCATACCAGGGCGCAACTCGATGGGGTCGCCATGGCCCTAGCCGCCGTTCTGGTCGGAGGGAGTCCGCAGGCAGTGGTGGACGATCGGTTCGATCACATCCCCGACGACCTTCCCCGCCGGCGGCTCAATAGGATCATGAGCAACCTATGAGGAGGACGATTGATCGTTAGCCAGGCCAGGCCCGAACCCGGTCCCGATGGCGGGGCGCAGCTTGTCAGGGATTGGCAACCGGTAGTGCCGATCGTGGGCGATGTCGTGATCGTTCACGGCCTGGGCGAACACTCGGGCCGATACGAACGAACCGGAGGGCTGATGGCCGATGCCGGCTATCGGGTGCGCTCCTTCGATCTGCTCGGATTCGGTGCGTCCTCAGGACGACGGGCGGATATCGAGCGCTTCGCTCTCTACCTCGATCAGATCGAGGGCCACCTCGAGGCGATGCGGACCCCGGGGCGGCCCTTGGTGCTTCTCGGCCACTCGATGGGTGGGCTCCTCGCCCTCGAATACGCCCTCGCCGAACGACCCCAGCCGAATCTGCTGGTCCTCTCTGCACCTGCGCTCTCCGGTGGCGCTGCCTGGCAGCGAAGGCTCGCTCCCATCCTCGGGAGGATGTTTCCGACCCTGGCGATTCCCGCCGCGATCAAGGGCGACATGCTGTCCCGCGACCCGGCAGTGGGTGAGGCCTACTTTGCCGATCCACTGGTGCTCACCAAAGCCACTACGCGGCTCGGTGCCGGGATCTTTGCAGCGGGTGATCGAGCCCGGGCAGCCCTGACCCGTTTGCGGGTCCCCACACTGGTGATTCACGGGGGCTCGGACTCTCTCGTCCCGACGTCCGGCAGCGAGATCCTGGCAGCGCTCCCGCTGGTGGAACGGCGGGTGTTTCCGACTCTGCGCCACGAGATGTTCAACGAACCCGAAGGCCCGGAAGTGGTTGCTGAGGTGATGGAATGGATAAGCCACAAGGGCGCCGGCAGTTGATTGGATAAGTCTTGGACGTCCTAATCTTGGGCGAATGCGGCGAACGCTGCTCTCCGTCGTCTGTTTGGGACTGGTGGCAGCATGCACCGGTCAGACTCCGCCTGCTCGCGATCCCCTTCCCGCGGCCGGCGACGTAGTACCTGAGACTCTGGCTTGCAGCTTCCTACTGGGAGAGGGCCTCGGGGTCAGCATCGAAGATGTCGTCTCGGGGGGCGCCTCTGAGGGGATTCTTGAAACGGGCGATGTCCTCGTGACGATTGACGGAGCCGAGATCACCAACGCCGAAGAACTCAGGGCTGCATTGTCCGAGAAGGCAGTCGGTCAACAGATCTCCATCGAGGTGGTTCGTTCCGGTGAGCCGGTCTCGGTAGCCGTGGTGCTGGGACCCAATCCGGATGATCCGGAGCGGCCCCTGCTCGGTGTCATGATCGAGACCTCCTTCGAGAGGATCGATGCAGCCACCCTGGAAGAGGGGATCGAAGGTGGTCCGCTAGTCCGGGCGGTCGGCATCGGAAGCGGTATGTACGTGCTCAATCCGGAAACCACCGAATGGGGGTCGCTCGGCCTTGAGACCCCAGCCACCCCGTGGGCCACGGTGGCCGGTGGCGTCTTCACCATGGAAAGCCCCGATTCGGAGGATGCCGCCCTGGTCGACTTCGTGTCCCGTGACCGGATCGTCTTCGATGTCGCCGACTGGCAAGGGTCGCGGGTTCTCGGCTCCCTGGGTGACCAGGTGCTCGTTTCGGCCACCCGGCCCGCCCCCGGTGATGAGACTTTGTTCCAGATCGGGGTGCTCCTGGTGAATGTTGAGACCCGCAACGCTTCCTGGATTTGGATTGTCGACGATGGTGACATCGGCATTCCGGTTGCCACCTTCCCGTCGCCCGATGGAACCCGCATTTTGGTGGCCGGCCAGGATCCGGAGGCTGACACGATCCGTTATCTGATCCTCTCCTCCGAGGGGGCGGTGCAGGCGCGGCCTCCTGAAATCGCTGGGGCCGACGACCATGTGGCGCTGGGCTGGTTTGACGACGAGCGTGTACTTCTGCGGGATTCGACCGGAGCAGTGCTGTTGATGGACTCATCGACCGGGACCACGAACCCGGCCGAAATCCCGGTGGCAGTGGGAACTGTCGCTCGGGGTTGGGCGGTTGGTGACGGCCGCCAGGTCCTGGCGGAAACTGCCTCCAGCCTGGTTCGCTTCGAAGTCGCCGGAAGCCAGGAGGTGCGAGTCCTGGCCGACCGCTGTCAGGTCGACCAGGTCGGTGACATCGGCTGGTCGGGCTAGGCCCGGCCTACTTAGCCAACTTCCTCGGGTGCGGGCTCGGCATCGGGTTGATGTCCGTTCGGGTGGGCGAGGTCATCAATGTGCTCGGTCGCCTGTTCCGGTTCTCCATCATGACCATTGGACATCATCGTCCGCCGGGCCAGGGCCTCCTCGCGACGTCGATTACTGACCTCGGGAGTAACGGACTGCCAGCCGACCGGCTCGCGCATCACTCGCTCACCGGGTGCGGTCCCCATGATCTCGGAGACTTCGTCACCGGATATCGTCTTCTTCTCTTCGAGCACCGATGCAAGTTCAAGGACCTTGTCCCGGTTCTCGGAGAGTAAGACATCGACCCGTTCGTAGAGTTCTTTCAGAATCTCCTCGATCTCGTCGCGGCGGGCCCGCAACGCCACGCTCACGGGGTATTCGGGGCCTCCGGAGGCGTTGCTCACGGTGCCCGCATATGACACCAGGCCGATACCCATACCCCAGGCGCCCTCCATCAAAGCACTGATGGTGGTCGCGCTGGTCAGGTCTCCAGAAACGCCCGACGAGTTGTCAGCACCGAAGAACATGCGCTCGCCGGCGCGGGAGGCAAGGCTCACCATGATGTCGGTCTCGAACTCCGACTTCCATTGGGTGTAACGCTCCTCCTGGCCGAGGCTGCGCACCATTCCCAGAGTGGTAGCTCGCTTCTCGATGGTGACCATGTCGATGCGACGGTGAGCACCGAGAAGGTGGGCAGCCACCGCATGCGATGCCTCGTGGATGGCAACGGCGTGCCGTTCACGCTCGATGTAGTCGACATCTTCGGGGGGCCCCAACTCCTTGAGAGCCTTGGCCTTCCAGACATCATTCCAGACGATCGACTCGCGACCGTCGCGGATGGCGATGATCAAAGCCTCGTTGACGAGGTCTTTGATCTTGGCGCCGGAGTACATCGGAGTGACTACGGACAGTTTCTCGATCTCGTCCTGGTTGAGAGAGTGAGCGACCTTGTTGAGATATCCGATCAGCGTCTGTTTCCGGCCCTCCTTGGAGGGATATCCGACCTTGTAGATACGATCGATCCGGCCCGGCCGCAGCATCGCTTCGTCCAGGGCGTTGGGCATGTTGGTGGCCAGAATGTGGAGGATCCGGTACTTCGGTGGGGGTTTGGGCCGGAAGCCAAACATCTTGCGGAGGCGATTGCTCAACCCCCGGGGCTTGGTGAGTCCGTTCATCTCCGACAAGAGAGCTTGCAGCGTTCCCATACCGCCGCCGCCCATCCCGCCCATGATGATCCGGTTGACCCAGGAGCGGCGGGGTTGGTCCACGACCGGAGCCACCTGTTCCTGGCCCCAGACCGTGGAGAGAGCCTGCTGGGCGAACGGAGAGAGGTATTGGAAACCGTTGCAGGACATGTGAGCTGCTACCTCGGCCGAGGTGGCCATGCCCCCGGTTGGAGTCCCCATGTTGCCGCGGCTTCCCAGCGAATCGGCCTCGTCCAGGAATACGATCACCCCGCCGTGGCGGAGTGAGAGTTTGCGCAGTTTCCGGTACAGGGACTTCACCTTGAGGATGCCGACCCCCATGAACATGTTGGTGAATGCACCGGGATCGACGAAGACGTATGGCCGGCCGGTCTCGCCGGCTATCGCCTCGGCCATCAGAGTCTTGCCGGTTCCGGGCGGCCCCCACAAGAGGATGCCACCCGGAATGTACCCACCTTTGGCCTCGATCTCATCGGGCTTTTCGAGAAAGGCGATGTTCTCTTTGATCAGATCGAGGACGTGATCCTGACCCCAAACATCGGTGAATCGGGATTTGATCTCCTCCGGCATGATGATGTTCATGCCACCGCGGGAGAGGAACCAGAAGATCATCACGAACTGGCCAACCGCGACCGTCATGATGACCACGACCTGCAAGAACTGGGGACTGGTGATTGCAGAAACCAACAAACGGGGGGCCTCGATGATCGCCTGCATGGGCGAGGTGATTTCTGGCACCAGATAGGAGACGCCTACCGAGTAGATCCCGAGTATCACGATCCAGCGGATAGAACGACCTACCCGGAAACGGGTCCAGGGTTTGAAGTGGTCCATGCCACTCTCAACCCTCCCGAAGACGCCCTGCTGCCAGAAGGCGTGGTACCCCGCGCTCCTTTCAGAGAGGAAATAGTGGATCTGGCGGATCACTTCCAGGACGAAAAAGATCGCTAGCAGCCTTCCCGGGGTGGTGGCGAGGAACTCGCTCAACGCCGCTTCGAGGGTCACAAACGGGGGATTGACCTGGCTACCCACCACCGCCGTGGTGATGAACGTCAGCAGGACCAGGAACTTGATCCGATCCCACGTGTCCGACTTACGGCGGATCTTGTTCAGGACGTCTTTTTGTTTACGAGCCATGAATCCACCACCTGTTCTATCAGTTGCTGATTCTCGATAAAGCAGTCCCGGTTGCAGCCAACCACAATTGAGAACATTCGTTGGTCGGCAGGGTCGGTCACAGAGATCATGTATGCAACGCCGACACCGGTGCTTTCGCCGTCAGAAAAGGAAACGAGGACCCGTACTCCGTCGAATCCGTCACCAAAAGAGAAGTCTTGCTTGAGGTGCTCGGTGGGGTCGACGTACTGGTAGTAGGGAATCACCGCCTGGCTCAGGGTGGCCCTGGAGAGAAACTCCTTCTCGAGTTCACCGACGGTGCGTATCGACATCGAACCGATCGGAAAGTCGGCGGCGGCGAGGGACGCCGAGACATTGGTGACATCCCGGGCGGGAGCGGCGTCGAAGGCAATGGAGGAAACAGCCGGGAACTCGAACTGTTGGTAAGTCTCGGTGAAGGGAAGATCCTCGAGGGCGTTGAGTTCCTCGAGGTCGTATGCATTCCATCCGGAAGGCACGTTGACCAGCGAGAGGTTCCCGGGATCGGCGTAGGTCATCGTGTCCGCCTGCTCCGAACCGCAGGCCGTTGCCAGGAGGGCGAATGCTGACAGTCCGAGCAGGAAGCGGCGGCTCATGTGCTTTACAGGATACGTCACAAAGGTAAATATCGGTTCAAGACCCTGCATGTCGTATGGGCTTTTGACGGTGGGTGAATAGTACGTGCCAGGATTCACATTCATGGGTAAGTTCGCAGCCGGCCAGCTCCTGGTTGCCTCACCGTTCCTGTTGGATCTCAACTTTGCCCGCACGGTTGTCCTGGTGCTTCAACACGACGATGCCGGTGCCCTCGGGGTGGTGCTCAACCGACCCAGCGCCGAGGCAGTGGAGGAGCACCTCCCTGAGTGGGCCCCTCGGCTGGAGGTCCCTGGGGTGGTTTTTGTCGGTGGTCCGGTGGAGCCGGCAGTGGCAATCGGAGTGGTGCGAAGCCCGCGGCCGACCGAGCCGACGGCTGTGATCGGCGTTGGCATGGTCGACCTCGGGTCCGACCCAGCGGCGGCCACGGCCGGGCCGATCCGGGTCTTCTCGGGATATTCGGGCTGGGGAGTGGGTCAGCTCGAAGCCGAGCTAGCGGAGGGGGCATGGATCGTGGTGCCAGCCAACGCCACCGACGTGTTCACCGACCGCCCCGAGGAATTGTGGTCGACGGTCCTGCGGCGCCAGGGTGGGAAGCTGGCCATGCTGGCGCTTTATCCGGCTGACCCATCCGACAATTGATCCTGAGGTCCGGGGACGGAAGCCGTAAGGGGTACCCTGGCCCGGTGACGACCACTGTCCCGCGCTTGCGATCCGCGATTGTCGACAAGGCACCGGGTCTCCGAATTGAGCGGGAGTTGTGGGCGGCCGGCCATCGGTATGTGGTCGGAATGGATGAGGTGGGCAGGGGATCGTGGGCGGGGCCGCTATCCGTGGGGGCGGCGGTCATCCCGGCTGGCAAGCGGGTGTACAAGGTCCGCGATTCCAAACTACTGACCGAGGAAGAACGAGAGGCAATGTTTGACCGGATCGGCGCCTGGTGCGAAACCTGGGCGGTCGGCCACGCCTCCGCAGAGGAGTGTGACACCCTGGGGATGTCGGATGCCCAACGTCTGGCCGCCCGCCGGGCCCTCGAACAGCTAGGTGTCAAACCGGACAAAGTGCTCGTGGACGGGAACTGGGACTTCGTCGGAGGAGCCCGCAAACTGGTACGCGGCGACCGGACCTGTCTGTCGATAGCGTCAGCGTCCGTGCTGGCCAAGGTCACCAGGGACCGGATCATGCGAGGCCTGTCCGAGCATTACCCGTTCTACAACTTCGAAGCCAACAAGGGATACCCGTGCTCGGTCCACAAGGCGGCGTTGCAGGCATGGGGGCCGAGCGTCATCCACCGGAGGTCGTGGATCTTCATGGAAGGACTGGTTTGGACCGGTCTGGCCCGCTACTCAAGGGACCCTCAACTGTCCCTGTTCTGAGGGGCGGCCTAGGCCCGGCTCCAGTTCACAGACTGACAAATCGGTGCTCGTAGGGGCCGAGTACGTGTGCGTCCCACACTTCCTGACTGCTGAGGTCGAAATAGTCGCCTTCCGGAAAAGAGTCCCGGGTTATCAGAACGATACGGTCGGTCAGATTGGCTGCCAGGAGAGACCTACCCCGCTGAAAGACGAGAACTCCGGAGGCTCCCGCGTCGATGAGTTCAACCGGGGTCACCGGGTCGACTTCTTCCAGTGCCCACCTGGCAGCCAGCAGGTTCCTGATCCCGGCCAGCACCTCGGCTTCCGGCCCTGGGCCTGACAATGCTCTTTCGACCCTGGATCGATCCAAGGGCGGTCGATGCATCCAACGCACATCGCCGGCGAACCTCGGATCGGACCGATAGGTGTGGTCGTTGAGTGTGGCTACCTCGTCTCCCAGCAGCAGTAGAGGGATCCCTTCGGCGGCGACCACCACGGCCCAGGCAGCCAGGATCCGTCGGACGGCAAGTTCGGTGGCAGTCGGATCCATGTCCTCGGTAGCTGCCTCCAGTCCGGCCAGAGACGCCAATGACCCGGCAATCTGAGCGACATCGGGTTCGGCATCGGGTGGGAAGAGAGAACCGCGGGCAAAGGAACCCGGTTCCTGTCCGGTGTAGAAGCGATTCAGGTACCGACGATGAAGCGCCGGATCGATTCCGTGCCGGATAGCGTCGTCATCGTGGAACCCCCAACCAACCTGGCCGCCATCGCGGAGATAGTTCAACCAGGAGCACCCCGTCCGGCGTTGGAGTCGCTCTCCCAAGGCAATGCGAAGCAGGCGGGTGTCGGTGGTGGCGATTGCCTCCCAAATCGAAGACATCAACAAAGAGTGGTAACCGACCTGGCACTCAGCCTCGTGAACGAAAGAGTCAGTGTCGGTGATGAATGTGAAAGACGGAGCGGCTATGTCTGCCAACAGTCGGAGGATCTGCACGATCACGTGAGCCTCGGGTAGGTCCTCGCAGGATGTTCCGGGTGACTTCCACAAGTGACTGGGTGACTCGAGGCGAACACCCCCCACTCCGAGGTTGGCGACCTCGAGCATCTCACCCGCCATGGCGACCAGCACCTGTGGGTT
>CAYYRT010000140.1:0-5083 GCA_964474055.1 uncultured Acidimicrobiaceae bacterium
ACTCGATGAGCGATCTCTTCCACGAGGACATCCCATTCGACTACATCGAGCAGGTCTTCGAGGTGATGGGGCGTGCCGATCACCACACCTTCCAGATCCTGACCAAGCGTCACGAACGGCTCGCCGAGCTCGCCCCCGATCTACCCTGGCATCCCAACGTTTGGATTGGCGTCTCGATCGAGAACCGACGCTTCGTCCACCGTGCCGACTACTTGCGAGAAGTCAGCGCCGCTGTGCGATTCATCTCCGCTGAGCCGCTTCTCGGTCGACTCGACGGGCTCGACCTTTCTGGCATCGAATGGCTAATTGCCGGCGGCGAGTCCGGCCCCAAGTTCCGCCCCGTCAAAGCGTCATGGCTGCGTTATCTGCGTGACCAATGCATCGAGGAGGAAGTAGCGTTTTTCTTCAAGCAGTGGGGTGGGCACCGGCCCAAGTCAGGCGGACGCCTACTGGACGGACGGACATGGGGCGAGATGCCGGACACGCGGATTCCTCAAGCGGCGTAAGCGGCGCGTGAAGTTGCTATGGCGGCCGGCTGTGATTGCGGGCGCCGCGGAGCGGTGGTTCACTGATCTCCGACTAAGCTCAATGGCCGTCGCGCGAACGATGAACTGCGATCGCGACATTGGGCATCGGCTCATCCGTCAGCGTCTCGCCCCAGCCGGCGGGCAGCGGGGCCGTCTCGGCTTCATCGATCACGGTCAGCTCGACGGCGCGTAGCGCGATTGCCGCCTGTTCGTCGGTCCAGTTCGGCATCAGCGAGAGCAGTTCTCCCTTGGCCGTCATGCGACTGGCTCTAGGCCGTGCGCTCGGGGATCGCCGGGGCCCGGTGGGCAACAAAAGGGCAACAGCCCCCACAGAACCCCAACGATCCCCAACGAACTCGTCCCACCGAAAACCGGTCTAGAACGCGCCCGAACGCACTCAAACGACCCCCAGGCCAGGACTACGGAACGAAGGTCAGAGGCTCGAATCCTCTCGGGCGCTTGCGATGAACCGCTGCACGACGTCCACCGCGTCGGCGCGTAGAAGTGCCGCATCGGCGGTCGGATCTACTTGCAGCGCCTGCTCGGCGTAGGCGGTCGGGCCAATGTCGGCCGTGCGGCCATAGCGCTCTCGTATCTCGATGAAGGTCGTGCGGAGGCCGGCGAGCTCGCCGGCCAGATCACCACTCAGCAGCTGTGCTGCGGCCTGCTCCGGGCCGCCGAGACGGTTGTGTTGGAGGACGTAGACGAGGTCGTAGTAGTCCTTGGTCACGCCGCGGGTCCGGGCGGCGACGCACTTGGAGAGCAGGTAGCCCTGAAGGCCGGCGAATCGGGCGCGCACGCTGACTGCTGTGCCGTCGGGCAGGGTCCCGCTCAGGTTCTCCTGCGTGTAGTCATGGGCGACGTAGCCGGTGCCGCGGAGGTTCGCTGCCGCAAGGTCGGTGCATCCCTGTGGGCGGATCACCTCACCCTCGGGATGGTCAGGTAGGTCGCAGAGGAACTCGAGCGTCACGGTGGTGCCGTCGACGGGGCCACGCCAGCGCCAGCCGTCGTCGTTGGGCGCCGGGTCGAAGTGCATTCGCTTGAGCGCGCTCTCGACGGGCCCGAGGTCGGCGTCAGTGTGGACGTGGGTGATCAGCAGCATGTCGACGTCGGTCGTGCCGAGGTGGTCGACCGTCGTCTCGTCGCCTGCGAGCACCTCGGGTACGAGCCCTCCTAGGACGACAAGGAACGGATCGTGATCGCCGAGCTCGTGCAGGAACCGGACCAGCGCCAGTTCGGCTCGCGCGCGTGCCTGCGCTGAGCGCGGCTCATCCATCTCCTCCTCCTGGTCCGCGTGCGACGGGGTGCAGTGGGTCGATCAGCTGGGCTTTGATGTGGTCGGCCGCGTCGCCGCCGCGTGCGCCGAATGCGTTGAGGTCTGCGAAGAGGCGTGGCGGGCTGACCACGGGCAGTCCGTCTGCGCGGGTGGCGAGATCCAGGGTGCGCCTGTCCGCGGACCAGAACACGACGCGTCCGCCCTCGTCGACCTCGCGCAAGCCGGCGGCGGCGATCGCGTCGCTGAGCGGGCCGGCGAAGTGACGGTCCGAGACATAGACGTGAAGGCTCGGCGTCATCGTCGCGAACGGGGCGGTCAGCTCGAGCGCGGCCCAACCGCTGGCCGCCCACTTCGCGGCGCGATCGAGTGCGGGAGCGAGCTCCCCGCGGAGCAGGCCCATCACGTCCTCGGTCGCGCGGTGGGCCATCCGCGCGGTGCGCGGCGCATTGGCGATGGCCGCCGACCAGGAGGCGAGTAGAGCGTCGGCGTCCGTGAGGACGCGGTGCGCCTTCGGGCCGCGAGCAGGCCCTCGCTTGGCCGTCCATCCCTGGGCGTCGAACGCTGCGAGGACGTTGGCGGCCTGCGGGGCCGACCAGCCCGACTGCTCGGCGAGCCAGGCGGCGCGCAGGGGCCGGTCCTCGCTCGCAAGGATCGTCTCGGCGATCGCGATCGCCGATGGCGACCAGGTGAACGACCGCCCGCGATCCTCGCGCGCCGCCCGCTCGAGCTCGCGAATCACGATCAGACCCTTCGGGCCGAAGATCCGTGCCTGGCCGGCCTCGTCGGCCCAGTTCGCATCGCGCTCGCGCAACCAGTCGATCGCGCCGGGGGACAGACGGCGGGCAAGCACGACCAGATCGCGCGGCCAGGGCGTGGGTACGTCGCCTGCCGCGCGGCGAACGTCCTGGGGCCAGCCCTCGCCAGCCCACCGCACCTCGAAGCCGATCGTCCGCCCATCGCGGGTACCGACCAGTACATCCGAAGGCCCACTGCTGGTCGGCAGATTTTCGACGGCGACACCGTCAAGCGCCGCGGCGAGGATCCGCTGAGCGAGTTCGTTATCTGCTGCCATAGGAAATCTACTCTACCAGTATAATAATTCTCGTAGTAGAAAAGAGTCGCCTTTCGTTCGCCCTGGCGGAACGTGAAGATCAGTTATCTGGCGATCTGGATCGATACGACAGCAGGACCAACCGCTCGGTCCTCAGGTCGTCCCCACGAGGCCGGCTCGCCACTGAGAGCGGCGGGCGTCGAGGGCCCGAAGCCGGCTCGTAAGGGTGGTGGCGACGGTTGCGACGATCTCGTCGATGTCGGCGTGCACCTCGAAGTCCCAGACCCGCAGGACAGTCCAGCCGAGCTCTTCCAGTTCCCGGTCGGCCTTGCGGTCGCGAGCGACGTTGGCCGCGATCTTGTCGTCCCAGTACTTGCCGGATCGGCCCGGGCGGTGGCGCGATGGATGACCGTGCCAGAACGCTCCGTCGACGAACACGGCGACGCGCAGCGATGGCCAGGCGAGGTCTGGGCGACCCGGCGCGCGGCGGTAGTCGCAGCGCCAGCAGCGGATGCCCGCGGCATGCAGCGCACGACGCAGGGCGACCTCGGGTCCGGTGTCGCGCCGCTTGACCGCGGCCATGATCCGGCGTCGCTGCTCGGGCGTGCGTGCGTCCGCCACGGTCGCGAGGATACGCCGCATGTCTGCCTCGTGGCGCAGAATCGTCGCTCCCATCGACAGTTCGATCGCACGCGGACGGTTAGCGTCGTGGCGCAGATGATGCGGGCCAACGGTCGACATATCGTGCGCTCCGCCCACACTCGCAGGCCGACGGCGGTCGACCTGTTCTCGGGCGCCGGCGGGCTCTCGCTCGGCTTCGAGCAGGCGGGCTTCGACGTGCTCACGTCCGTGGAGTACGACCCGGTCCACGCGGCGACCCACGAGTTCAACTTCCCGATGACCGAGGTGCTTTGCGCCGATCTCGCCAAGCTCCGCGGCGAAGACCTCCGAGCGGCGATCAAGGTCGGGGCCCTGCGCCATGGCCGCGTCGGCGCGGAGTCCACGGTCGAAATCGACGTCGTCTTCGGTGGCCCCCCGTGCCAGGGCTTCTCGTCGATCGGCAAACGGCTGATCGACGACGAGCGCAACCAGCTCGTCTTCCACTTCTTCCGAGTCGTGTCGGAGCTTCGACCCCGCTACTTCGCGATGGAGAACGTGCCCGGGATGACCCGCGGCGGGCACGCCGGGATCCTCGAGCAGCTCATCGACGAGTTCGAAGACATCGGCTACCGCACGGTCGATCCCTACCGGGTTCTCAACGCGGCCGACTACGGTGTGCCGCAGGACCGCAAGCGGCTCTTCCTCATCGGTGCACGCGACGATTTGCCGCTGCCCGAGTACCCGCCGCCGTCGGTGCGCCCCGTTCCGAAGCGGGCAGGGCGGTCGCGCGCACTCTTCGAAGACACGCTGCCGTCGGGCCCATCCGTTTGGGACGCGATCGGCGATCTCCCGAACCTCGACCGCTTCGAAGAGCTGAAGGGATCGGACAGCGTGCGTCTCAACGCGCGCGAGATGGCGAGGATCGAGCGCCGCGCAAGCGACTACGCGAGGCGTCTGCGCGGGCTGGTTCGCGACCCCGCCGATCGCTCCTATCCGCGCGAGTGGGATCCCGCCGTCTTGACTAGCTCGGCGCGCACGATCCACACCGCGACGTCGATCGAGCGCTTCGCCGAGACCCCGTTCGGGGAGACCGAGCCCGTGAGCCGCTTCTATCGCCTCGATCCCAGCGGGCTCTGCAACACGCTGCGCGCCGGGAGTGGAAGCGAGCGCGGCGCGTTCACGTCGCCCAGGCCGATCCACCCCAAGCTGCCGCGCGTGCTCTCGGTACGCGAGGCCGCGCGGCTCCATTCGTTTCCCGACTGGTTCCGGCTGCACGAGACCAAGTGGCACGGCTTTCGTCAGATCGGCAACGCGGTCGCGCCGCTCGTCGGGCGGGCCGTGGCCGTGCAGCTCGCGAGGACGATGGGGCTCGCTCCCGCTAGGCCGAGGACGAAGCTCGAGCGAGGCGACGACGCGCTGCTTCGCCTGACGATGCAGGGGGCGACCGCCTACTACGGCGTCGACAAGTCGGCGGTACCGCGCCCGCGTACACGCGGTGCCACCCATCGGACAGACGCGCCCGCGAGGATAGCCGCGTGAACGACGGGCAGAACCGCTACACGGCCATCATCGAGCACATCTTCTTCTCGAAGTACGAGGAGGGTGCCACGGAGGTCGAGTTCGAGCGCG
>CAYYRT010000141.1:0-11258 GCA_964474055.1 uncultured Acidimicrobiaceae bacterium
GTTGTGGCGTCCGCCAGCGGACGCCACAACCCGGGGTTCGCGGTTTGGTCAGGTTCGCGTCAACCAGGAACTCTCTGAGCAGAGCGCTTCTACATCGTCGATTTCTCGGGGAACCCGGGAGGTGAGGTTGTCGTGACCATCGGCGGTAATCAGGATGTCGTCCTCGATCCGCACCCCGATGCCCCGAAACTCGGCCGGGATCGGGTGGCGGACCTTGGGAGCATCCTTCTTCATCGCTTCGAGTTCCTGTTTGGCCGCTGCTCCCTCGACCATGGTTCTTTCCGTCCAGGCATCGAAGTCGTACTCGAAGACCGGGACCTCGATCTCCTCGCGTCCGTCGATATAGAGACCGGGCTCGACCGTGAAAGCCATGCCGGGTTCGAAAGCCCGGGGCACTCCATCGACGCGATAGCTACCGGCATCATGTACGTCCATACCGAGCCAGTGGCTGGTTCCGTGCATGAAGAACTCCCGGTAGTGGTGCATTGCCAGCGAGTCATCAACCCCGCGCGGGAGCAAACCGAGTTCCACCAGACCCTCGGTCAGAGTCCGTTTGGCCGTCTCGTGGACATCGCGAATCGCCGAGCCGGGTCGGCAGATGGAGATCGCATCACGCTGGGCCGCTAGGACCACCTCGTAAACAGCCCGTTGCGCAGCGCTGAATCGACCCGAGGCCGGAAAGGTGCGGGTGATGTCCGATGAGAAGTAGTCCACCTCGCAGGCAGCGTCGATGAGGACCAGGTCGCCCTCCTCGATGAGACGATCGTTCTCGACGTAGTGGAGGATGCACGCGTTCGGTCCGGAGGCCACGATCGACGGATAACCGTTCCTACGGGAGCCGCCTTCCCGCCAAACGTATTCCATCGGCGCCTGCACCTGATACTCGAAAAGACCCGGGCGGGCGTAACGCATGGCTTCCCGATGGCCCTCAGCCGATAGCTCGCAAGCGACCCGCAGGCTCTCAATCTCCTCGGGTCGTTTGCGCAGCCGAAGCTCCGATAGCGTGTGTGAAACGTCGCTCACCGCGGCCGGTAGCGACTTCCCGGTTCGCTGCCGATACGAACGCGCTTTGTTGACCATGGTGGTTATCCGGGAGTCGTGGGCAGGGTTGCCAAACGTGTAGTGCAAGGTGCGGCGACCGAGCAGCAGCTTGGGGAGGGTTGCATCGAGTTGACCGATCTCGTAGGCGACATCGGCCTGGTACCTCTCACGAGCGCCCTCCACCCCGGCCCTTATCCCGTTCCAGATCTCCATGTCACGGTCGCGGGGACGTACAAAGAGGTGATATTCACCGTCGGGATGTCCGGGAACGATGACGGCCACAGCGTCGGGCTCGGCGAAACCGGTGAGGTAGAAGAAGTTCGAATCTTGTCGGAACTCGTGGCTGACGTCGTCGTTACGAATGGTCTCGCCGGCCGCGGGTATCAGGGCGGCACCCTCGGATCCAATCGACTTGGAGAGTTCCTGGCGATGCTGTCGAAAACGGTCGGGCATTGCCGGACCCTAGTGGAGGTCAGGAGGAGTCGACGAGGCTGAGATCGACGACCAGCGGCAGATGATCCGAGCCCAGAGACGGTCCCAACCTCCGATCAACTACCTCGAGATCAGATGAGTGGAGGAGATGGTCGATCGACAACTGAAGGAGCGGGTTGGCGTCGGCCGGGTAAGACAGCTCCAAGCCAAATCCTGCCTGGCTGTTGCGAAGACCCGTCTCCATTCGCAAACGCCGGAAGGAATAGGACCACGGGCTTGCGTTGAAGTCGCCGACGATCACCTTGGGCCCCTGTCGACCGGCGGCCCACAAACTGGCGAACTCGAACTGATACTGGCGGCGTTCAGTCTGGTCGTCGGGAAATGGGGCCAGGGGATGGATGCCGAGGAGGGCAACGCCCGAAGGCAGCACGATCTCGATTGCCCTTGCATCGGACACTCGGAACCCGAAAGACACGACCTGCGATCCCGGCAGGGCCAGTACCAGGCTGCCAAATATCAGGTCGTCGGTTCGCCCCCTGGTGATGTCGTATCCAAGGTCGGCTGCGGCCAGTGCTTCCTCCCAAGGGCGGCTGGCCTCATGCAGCACCACGACATCCGGCTTCTGTTCCTCGATGAAACCAATCACCGCCTCGTAGTTGATGTTGTCGGAGAGAAGATTGAACGACATCACTCGAACGTCCCTGGCTTCAGGCCGATCCGCCGGCCCGATGAACAGCGGCAGCACTGCCGCTGCGTTCAGAGTTCCCACCAGAGCCACCACCAGCGCCGTTCGGTACCAGCGGCCCCAGGCAAGCAACAAGCCGGCCACAACCAGGGCCACGGTCATGTGCGCACGAAAGTTGGCAGCAAGGTCGAGCAACCACCAGTAGTGCCCGAAGAAGGCGGCAAGGCTGGCGGCAGCGGTTGCAACTGCCAGGGTGGCAACGAGTGGCACCGTGTGAGGCTAGGAAGGCTCAGGACAACAGGCGGGCGAGCCAATAGGCGGCCACCCCCGCGAGCACGGTCGCCAGCAGCGATCGTTTGAACACAAGGGCACCGGCGACTCCCCCGACACCGGCCGCCAACGCAGGTGTGACTTCCAATTCGCCGCCAGGCGCTGCCAGTCCGCTCACCGCCAGAGTCACGAACAGGGCGACGGGAAACACTTCGAGAAATGAGCTCTCTTTAACCCTTGAGGAGGTCACCGGCTTAACCATGAACGACAGCCTGGAGGCGAAGGTGATGGCGGCCATGGCCACGATGAGTGCGAACGTGCTCATCGCACCCGGCTGCCGATAATCGCCGCGGTGATGGCTGCTCCTGACACTTGCCAGGCGGGAGGGAGAACGACCAGCGCAACCAGTGCGGCTACCACCGCGAGAGCGGCAGTGACCCATTGACCTCGCGTGCGCACAACCGCGGCCGCCAACCCGAGAAAGACGAGCGGAAAGAAGATGCCAAGTCCGAGCAGATCCGAATCGAGGCGTCCGCCCAACAAGACGCCAATGGCGGTGGTCAGCAACCAGGTCGAATAGAGAACGAGATCGGACGCGGTCTTGAACGCCACCAGATCCGGTTCGCCGCGATTGGCGGCGAGAACGGTGAGACCGAACGACTCGTCCACGAGGACCCAGGCGAGATGAAGGCGACGACGCAAGGGTGCCTCGCCGATCATCTCGGAGAGGGTGGCCGACATCGGGAGGTGGCGAAGCGCCAGGCCCGTGGTGGCCAGCAGCACCGGCCCGGTTCCTGATGCCAGCAGCGCCACCATCGTGATCTGGGCCGAACCGGAGACGACTAGCAAGGAACAGACGAAGGCAAGCAGGGGAGAGAGCCCGGCCTGAACGGCCAGGGCCCCAAAGACAACTCCGAAAACTCCGACAGGTGGTGCCAGCGGAAGGGTGTCTCTGAGGCCCCGGCGAAACGAAGCTGATGTTGCTGTGGCAATCACGCCTCCTGGCGCACATCGCCTTCTTTCACATCAGCGTTGGCACTGGCCTTCACGGCCTGGGCAAACAGGAAAAATAGAGCTCGCATGCTGTCACCTCCTTTCGAGAGACCGATTTGGCCTTCAAGAACCGATTTGGATGTAAGGTATCTCAGCCCTATAGCCGCTTACAGGCTACAACAGGTGTGTGTAAGACGTCAACTCCGCATCCGTCATTACGGGATTGGCGCGAAGCCCGGGAAAATCGGTTGCCAGGCCTGGTGCTTCGACCTGGAGGAGGCGTTCGGGGCGGGTCAGGCCCTTCAACAAGTAGGTGCCCAGGTCGCGGGTCTGCCACTGCCTGCACAGCAGAACATCGCCTAGGAGGTCTTCGATAGCGGCGGACAGGACGATCTGACCACCATGACCGGCATCGGAGATCCGGGCCGCTCGGTGTACCTCTCGTCCCACGTAGCTTCCGGAGGCTGCCACGGCCTTGCCGACATGCAGTCCAATCCTTGCTTTGAGCTGAATCCCATGGGCGACAGGGTCTTTTCCCAGTCGGCGCTGGATGTCGACTGCCGCTTCAAGCGCCCCGGCGGGATCAACAAAGGCCGCAAACACCCCGTCACCGTCGGTCTCGACAATCGAACCCTGGCGCGCTTCGGCCTCGGCCCTGACCAGGCCGTAGAAATCATCCAGCACATCGGCGAAGTCGCCATCGATCCTCTCCACGAGTTGGGTGGAGCTTTCGATGTCGACAAACATGAACGTCACCAGACCGGTTGCGCACATCTTCAGATCTCGTTTTCTTCGGAATACTCGGGTTGACTGTAAGGTTCGTTGGGTGTATAACAGCTTACACGATAACAGGTGTTGGTAAGGCGTCAAATGAACTTCTCTCATTACACAGATCTTCCCCTCCAACTGGCCGAGGACCTGGCCAACAGCCTCGACGTGATGGACGGCAAGGAAACCCTTGACCTCGCCCGACTCGAGGAGTTCCTCGACCGACCGGAGATGCAAGAGTCCCCCCGGGCGGTTGAAGCCGACCTGGTGCCTCTCCGCCACTTCCGTCAGAAGATTCGAGAAGTGTTCGAATCCACCACCGCCGAGGAGGCAGCGATGCGGATCAATCGCATCCTCGAGCACGCCCAGGCGATCCCCTACGTTGGAGTCCATGGAGCCGGACCGCACATGCATGTCGCCCCTCGACGCAGCGACGTGGTCGGGTGGTTTGGAGCGATTCTGGGAATGGGCTTGGCCGAGCTCGTTGTCCGCCACGGTGTCGACCGTTTCGGGATCTGTTCTGCAGACGATTGCCGGGATGTCTTCATCGACACAAGCCGCAACCACTCCCGCAAGCACTGTTCTGATCGATGCACCAACCGCGAAGGCGTCCGATCGTTCCGCAAGCGCAGGGCTCGGGTGTAGTCGGTCTAACGAACCGCGAGCCTGATCTTCTCGATCTGATCCCTGACCGATGCGGCCGTCCCCGCCCCCGGCGTCCTTCTTCGGGCCAAAGAGGTTTGCGGGTCCAGTTTCTCCAGATCGGATGGAAGAAACACCGGGTCGGCGTTGGCCAGATCACCGGCCGTGGCATCGAGGGGGGTCCGACCGGAGTCGGTGAGGGCCGCGACCAAACGCCCGACCGCGTGATGGGCGTGGCGAAACGGCACCCCGCGCTCAACCAACGTTTCGGCTAGATCGAGTGTTGCCGTCCACGGACCGGGCAGGGGAGGATGAAACTCGGCTCCGGCCAGCATCCCTCCCAACGCCGCCAGGGCTGCGGCGAGAGCGTCGTCGGCGTGGAATAGCGGCGGTTTGTCCTCCTGCAAGTCACGGTTGTAAGCCAGCGGCAACCCCTTTTGAAGAACCAGGAGGGTTGTCAGGTCACCGATAACAGACGCCGTCCGTCCACGTACCAGTTCGGCGATGTCCGGATTCTTCTTATGAGGAAGAGCAGAGGATCCCGTGGCGAAAGAGTCCGCCAACGTCACCCAACCGAATTCGCTGCTCGACCAGAGAACCAACTCCTCCGCCAGACGGGAGAGATGGACCATGGCCTGGGTGACACAGAAGACGAACTCGCTCACCAGGTCGCGAGACCCAACCGCGTCGAGCGAGTTGTCGAAACTCTTCGCGAACCCGAGGTCCGCAGCAGTTCCGACCGGATCGAGAGAAAGGCTCGATCCGACCGAGGCGCCCGCTCCCAGGGGCGACTCGAGCCGTCCAGCCAGATCGTGCAACCGGTCGCGGTCTCGCAGCGCCATCCACCCGTACGCGAGCAGATGGTGGCCGAGCGACGTGACCTGCGCCTGCTGTAGGTGCGTGTAACTGGGTATCAAGGTGTCGGCGTTTCGCCCGGCGACATCCGCCAGCAAGTCCGCGAATCTGGCTAGATCCTCAGCACGCTCGCGCGCCGATCTTTGTAGATAGAGGCAAAGGTCAAGTGCCACCTGATCGTTGCGTGATCGCCCGGTGTGGAGTTTCGCGCCGACGTCTCCCACCAGTTCGACCAACCGCCGCTCCACCGCGCTGTGAACGTCTTCGTCGACCTCTGCAAACACAAAGGAGCCATCGCGGGCATCGGCCTTGATCTGGTGCAGACCCCGGTCGATCGCCGTGTGTTCTGTCTCAGTCAGGAGACCGACCCGGTGCAGCATGGCGACGTGAGCGATCGATCCCTCGACATCGAACTCCAGCAACCGGCGATCGGCGTGATCGACCGTGAAGAACCACAACAGGTCCGAGGGTTGCTCCGAAAACCGGCCCCCCCACAACGTCACTCGCCCTCCCCGAGTCGGTCCTCGCCAAGACGCCGCAACCGGAGGGCGTTGAGTCTGATGAATCCGGCTGCATCGGCCTGGTCGTAGACGTCGTCTTCCTCAAAGGTGGCAGTTGCCTGGTCGTAGAGGTCGTACTTCTCTGACCGCCTGCCTTCGATGGCAACCGAACCCTTGTACAGCCGAAGCCGGGCCTCGCCGTTGACCCGTCGCTGCACCTCGTCCATGAATGCCTGGAGGGCCCGGCGTTCGGGCGAAAACCAGAACCCGTTGTAGACCATCTCGGCATAACGCGGCACCAGTTCATCACGGAGGTGGGCGACTTCCCGATCGAGCGTGATGGATTCAACGGCCCGGTGGGCGTGGTGAAGCAAAGTCCCGCCCGGGGTCTCGTATACCCCCCGGCTCTTGATGCCGACGAAACGGTTCTCGACGATGTCTACGCGGCCCACCCCGTGCCGACCAGCCAAACGGTTTGCTTCGGCGAGGAGTTCCACAGGCTCGTAGGCGACACCGTTGATGGCCGTCGGGTTGCCCCCCTCGAACGAGACTGACACGATCTCCGCGTCGTCAGGAGCGGACTCGGGATCAACCGTCATCCGAAACATCCCTGCCGGCGGGGAAACCCACGGGTCCTCCAAAACGCCCCCCTCGTAGGAGACGTGCAGAAGGTTGGCATCCATCGAGTAGGGCATCTGCGGCGTCACCGGAGTGGGGATGCCCCGGACCCGCGCATATTCGACCAGATCGGCCCGACCACGCAGTTTCCACTCCCTCCACGGCGCGATGATCTTGATGTCGGGATTCATCGCATAGGCGGACAACTCGAAACGAACCTGGTCGTTGCCCTTGCCGGTGGCGCCGTGGGCGATGGCGTCGGCCCCGGTGGCCTTGACAGTTCTCATCATGCCCCGCGTGATGATGGGCCGGGCAAGGGAAGTCCCGAGCAGGTAGTACCACTCATACACCGCGCTGGCCCGCAAAGCCGGATAAACGGCTTCGCGGACGAACTCGTCGCGGAGATCCTCCACCACCGCTTCCACCGCCCCGGTGGTCAGAGCCTTCTCCCGCGCCACCCCTACCTCGTCCCCCTGGCCCACATCCGCGGTGTAGGTGACAACCTCGGCACCTTTCTCCTCGATCAACCAGGCGAGGATCACCGACGTGTCCAGGCCACCCGAATATGCCAACACCACTTTCACGTTGCCACCCCGATCTTCTCAAGCTTGCGCTGCAGGCTGGCGCCACCATCGGCCCTGGTCGCCACTACCAGGACAGTGTCATCACCAGCCACCGTCCCGATGATCCCCTCCAGATCGGAGCCGTCCAGGGCGGCAGCCACCACCTGCGCCGCCCCCGGGGGAGTACGCAAAACCACCAGGTTGCCTGAAGACGAGAAGGACTCGACGTAGGCCGACAGGGTGCGAGCCAGATACCCGTGGTCGACAGGTCGATTGCTGAGAAGATATCGGGAGCCGTCCTTCTTGACCCCCATCGCCGTCAGATCGCGTGAGACCGTTGCCTGGGTGACTGCAAACCCCTGCTCCTGGAGGGCGTCAACCAGCTCGGATTGATTGCGGGGTGTGCCAGTGGCGATCAGGCGCCGGAGCGCACGGCGACGGGAAGCAGTTTCAGGCATGGGTGGTACTCACGGTGTCACCATCGTTCCTATGCCTTCGGGGGTGAATACTTCCAAAAGGAGTGCGTGTTGGATCCTCCCGTCGAGGATGTGGGCCTGAGCCACACCGCCCAAAAGGGCATCGACACATGACAGAAGTTTGGGACGCATACCTCCGTCGATTGCTTCTCCCTGGAGCAGTCCGACCAGGTCATCCAAGGTCAGCCGGGAGATGTGGCTTGCGGAGTCGTCACGATCGCGCCGGACACCTTCGACATCGGTGAGATAGACGAGCTTTTGAGCCCTAAGGGCCCGGGCCAGGGCACCAGCGGCAGTGTCGGCGTTGAGGTTGTAGACCTCGCCGTCATCGCCTTTGCCTAGCGGTGCGATCACTGGAATGAGTCCGTTCTCGATCAGGTCTGAGATCAGTTCTACGTTGACCGCCGCCACCTCGCCGACAAAGCCGAGCCTCGGATCCTTGGCAACCGCCGTGAAAAGGCCGGCGTCGAGTCCGGTGAGCCCAACCGCGGATGAGCCGTGGCGGTTGAGCAGCCGGACCAGATCAGGATTGATCTCCCCGGCCAGCACTCGCTGGACCACTCTCACCGTGGCTGCGTCGGTGACCCGGAGGCCATCTACCCACTCTGGAGTGATCCCCTCCACCTTCATCGCGGCCGAGATCTGGGGCCCGCCCCCATGGACGATCACCGGCCTGATTCCCACCATCGACAGCATGGTGACGTCGCCGGCAAAGCTTTCCTGAAGCGTCCCGTCGTCCATCGCCGAGCCGCCGTACTTGATGACAACTGTCCGACCCCGGAAGGCCTGAATGTAAGGAAGCGCCTCCATGAGGATGCGAGCCTTCCCCATCGAATTGGCAATACGACTCTTCTGAGGGTTGGGGACGCCGTGGCCGGTGGTCATGGGAGCCATCCAGAGAGGGTCAGGCCTTCGGTTTCGGGAAAGCCGCACATGATGTTGGCCGCCTGGACGGCCTGACCGGCTGCGCCCTTCAGGAGATTGTCGATGGCACATTGCGCTATGACCACGCCCTGGCGGTCATCGACAAAGGCAGTGACGATGGCCCGATTCGACCCGGCCGTCCAGCGAGTCTGCGGCGGACGATCGATGACGTCGACAAACGGCTTCTGGTCATAGAACTCCCGCAACCTCTCCCGCAGTTCATTGGTCGACACATCGGTGGTGAGGCGGGCTGTGACGGTGGCGAGCAAACCGCGCTGGATCGGGACCAGGTGCGGAGTGAACGTCACCCGGGTCTCGGCACCGCTGAGGTGGTCGAGGCCCATTTCGATTTCCGGTCGGTGGCGATGGGTTGTCACCGAATACGCTCGCACGCCCTCGGCCACCTCTCCGAACAACAACTCCTCCTTTACTGCCCGACCGGCCCCGGTCACACCGGATAGACAGTCGGCGACGATCCCGGTCGGCTCGACCAAACCGGCGATGAGGAATGGAGCGATGGCGAGAAGAGTGGCGGTGGGATAACAACCAGGCGACGCCACGCATTGGGCACCGGCCAGATCGAACAGCTCCGGCAATCCGTACGCCCATTTGCCCAACTCGCCCGGATAGGGGTGAGGCGAGCCGTAAGCCTCCAGGTACCGCTCGTCGGTGTCGAGGCGGAAGTCACTGCCAAGATCGACGACCTTAACCCCCCTCGATCCAAGTTCGTGGCCGATAGCGGCGGAGGCGCCGTGCGGCAGGCCGAGAAACGCAATTTCGATCTCACCGGCTGAGTCGGCGTCGATGGGACCGAGCGGCCGCTCCCCTCTCGGGAGTTGAGGATGGACATCACCGAGAACTCCGCCAGCGTGGCTGTGGGCGCCCATATAGACGAGGTCAAAACCGGTATGCCCGTCAAGGAGTCGGATCAACTCCCCACCGGCATAACCAGAGGCGCCAAAAACTGCCGTGCGCATTGCCATCACGGGGATCAGTATACGTATATGCGCATAAGATCAAGACGTGAAGACGTGAGACGTGGGACGTGAGCTTCGGAACGTCGGATCTACTCCCGTCTCACGCCTCACGCCTCACGCCTCACGCCTCACCGGAGGCCCACGCTTTCACCATCGCGTAGGCCTCCTCCTCCGAGTAGGGACCGTCTTCGAGTAGCCGCTCATATAGGGCGTCCATAATCTCGCCGACCTGCCGACCCGGGGGGATCCCGAGAAACTCCATCACCTGGTTACCGTCGATCGGCGGGCGGAGGCGGCCCAACTCCTCCTTCTTGCTGAGTTCGGCGATCCTCTCCTCGAGTTCGTCGAGGCGGCGGCCAATCGCATCGGCTTTGCGCCAGTTGGCGGTTGTGACGTCGCACCTCACCAACTCGTTCAGCTTGGCGAGGAGGGGACCGGCGTCGTTGGCATAGCGCCTCACCGCCGAGTCGGTCCAACCCATCTTCAGGGTGTGAGGGCGAAGATGCAGGAACACCAGCTGGCTCACCTGCTCGATCGTCTCCTTGGGAAAACGGAGGGCACGCATCCGTTCCCTCGTCAAGCGGGCGCCGACTACCTCGTGATGGTGAAAGCTAACCCCCTCCGGTCCGATCTCGCGAGTGGCCGGTTTGCCGATGTCGTGAAACAGTGCAGCCATACGCAACACCAAGTCAGGGGAGGTTTTGTCCACCACCGCCAGCGTGTGGGAGAGCACGTCTTTGTGATGGTGAACCGGGTCCTGTTCCATCGCCAGCGCCGGGAGTTCGGGGAAGAACTGATCGGCCAGGCCCGTCGTGACGACGGCCTTCAAGGCCTTCGAAGGGCGGGGAGACTCGAGGATCTTCGAGAGCTCGTCGCGGATTCGTTCCGCGCTGATGATCTTGAGCCTGTTCGCCATCGACCTGACCGCTTCGACAGCACTCTCATCGGGATGGAAGCCGAGGGTCGCCTGGAATCGGAATAGCCGCAGCATCCTGAGGGGGTCATCCGAAAACGACACTTCCGGATCGAGCGGGGTCCGCAGTGTTTTCCGGGCGAGATCTGCCAGACCTTCATGGGGGTCAATGGCCTCGAGGTCGGGCAGGCGGAGGGCGATGGCATTCACCGTGAAATCTCGCCGGCTCAGGTCCTCTTCGATGTTGTCGGAGTAAGTCACATGGGGTTTGCGGCTGTCATCCCGATAAATCTCGGAACGGAAGGTGGTGATCTCGGCAGCCAGGTCACCCCGACGGATGCCGATGGTGCCAAAGGCCTGGCCAACGGTGAAGACCGACGTGGCCCACTTCCCCACGATCTTCTTGATTACTTCGGGGCGGGCGTCGGTGGTGAAGTCCAGATCGTCGTGCCCGCGTCCGAGAAAGGTGTCGCGCACCGAGCCGCCGACCAGGTACAGCGCGTGACCCGCCGCGTTGAACAGACCGGCGAGTTCAGCAGTAGGACTCCCCGGCTCCACCAGCCACCGCAGCCGGGATGGGGTCATTGACAGAACAATAGGT
>CAYYRT010000142.1:0-2929 GCA_964474055.1 uncultured Acidimicrobiaceae bacterium
CGTCCCCACCGCTACCAGCCACATTGTCGCCTCCCACCGACGGCGGCACGACGCCTCAGAAATGATATCGCTTCCACCGGCCGGTCCGATGGCGCGCAGACCCGCCAGCCCCAAGACCGTCCGCAACCACGTCTCGGTGAGCGACCGAGCCCAGGCAATCGTCCGAGCACGAGAGGCCGGAATGGGGCAGGACCGACAGTGACGCCTTGCGTTGACTGCGCAACGAATCCGTTGCGGTGAGGAGGTGACATGGAAGCCAGACCGCCCGGACTCAACCAGATAGCCGCCGTCGCCTGCTTCACATTGTCGGCGGCCCTGGCCGTTGCCTCCGTCCTCTTCGTGATCGTCACCATGCGGGAGTACGGGCCCGGCGAGGGCTTCGCCGACGTGGCCGGTCAAAGCTTGCCATTCGCTGTCGCGGGGTTGGTCGTGGCGGTGGTTCTGGTCTGGGTGGGAAGGCGCTTTCTCGGAGCTGCCCGGCAACCGGGGGGAGGTGACAAGTGGAAGTAGGGCCGGCGAAGGAGTTGACTCCCGGAACCGTGACAGGAGCCGGCCGGTATGCCGTAGGCAACGCCGACGGGGAGTTGTTTGCGTTAACCCGGCGCTGCCGTCATCTCTACGCCGATCTGGCCAATGGCAGCATTGACGAGGAAGGGTGTCTCGTGTGTCCGTGGCACGGCTCGAAGTACGACGTGGAGACCGGCCGGATGGTGCGGGGACCCCAGGGTGTCTTTGCCAAGATCCCTGGCCTCGGCACCGCCTACAAAGCCCTGACCCTGGTGCTGCCGCTCGGACGGGGCCGGGTGGTCGAACGTGACGACGTCCTCCTCGTCGAGTAGACCTGTCAGCGAACCTGGCCGGTCGAGTTCACAGCATCGGACGCAATCACGTCGGAGCTCGTTCCGCACATCCAGTTCCGCAATCGTGGGAAGACATCCCTTCGGAATCGGACATCCGGACATCGTCGCCTAGAGCGGTATCGGCCACCCGACAGATTCCGTGGGCAGCTGGCCCGCTCACCCGGCTATCGGCCCAGTTCCTACCAGATAAGGGATTCGCAGAGGTAGGTATTCATTGCTCGCCGAACTGCGAGCCGCTGGCCAATTTTGTTCGCGTCGCGGGATTGGATCCGTGTCGCTCGTTGGCCGGCGCACAGCAATGAGCCAAAGGACAGCACGAACAAGAGTCGGCTCTACACGATGAAGCTAGCGAAGCCGAGTGCCAGGCCGAGGGCGATCAGATTCAAGTCACCTATCCCCACACCAACCGCGGCTAGCGCAAGTACCACTACCGCAGCCGCGAGCAGGATCTCAGATATTCCCCATTCTCTGGCCATGCTGTCTCCTCCTACGTCTCGGAGGGGCATCGTGGACAGACAACATGTCGGGAACTTGGATTTCAGCCGCCGCGGGTTCGGTGAGGCCGTCGCTTGGTTTCTTGATTCTCTGGTGACCAGTTCCCCCGCGACGCCAGCGCTGCGGGCATTACTAAGCGGTACCGAAAGTGACGAGTGCTCCTCGCATGCAGATCCGATCAGGGTCACTCGACCCGAGCGCCGAAGTGCTGATAGCGCGCACCTCCCCCCGGTCGGTCTCGGCTCAGAATCGTTGATCGGCGCGAGTTGGACCGGTGTCATGGCAAAACTCCGGATGGAGTCTTTGATCGTTGTCATGGAATTCTGCATCTGCGGGGTGTATCCATCACGTAGCGATCGGATCGATGGATGGAGTCACCAACTCAAGCTGGGTGGAATCCCTGGAAGCGCCCTGCCACGGCACGACCAGACCTCGATGGCGGTGGCGCTGAGGCCGACGACCGGGAATTAGAAGGCGCACACCTCAGACCAGCCAGCCTGGAGGCTCTCTTCTGGCAGTCATATGCGTCAATAGTCCAATCGCTGACGCTGGCAAGCGGAGACTTCGCCGCCGCTGAGGACGCCACCCAAGAAGCCTTCGCTCAGGCATGGGTGCGTTGGAACCGCATCTCCCGCTACGACAACCCGGGTGCATGGGTGCGTCGGGTGGCGATCAACAAGCTACGCAACGCTCACCGCTCCCGTCTCCGAGGCGAGGCGGCGGTTCAGCGGATGACCTACGAAGTTGCTTCTACGCCACTCAGTGAGCCGGAATCGGATCTGACCGGTGCGCTGCAGCGGCTTCCATACAAACAACAGCTCTGTGCAGTGCTGTTTTACGTGGACGGGCTGAGCACCGCCGAAGTGGCTCAGGCAATGGGGATTTCACAAGGTTCTGTCAGTCAACACCTGAACCGAGCGCGCACCGCCCTTCGCGCCCATCTGGAGGGAACATCATGACCATCGACGAACGTATCGCCTCCGAACTGCGTCGCCATGCCCCACAGGTGGACGAGCAGATGGCCTGGGATCGGATCAAGTCTGCTGCGCCGCTAAGGAGGCGCGGCAGGGCGATCCGGCTGGTGTCGGTGTCAGTGGCGGCCCTCGGTTTCCTCGTGGTGGGGTTCATCCTCGTACCGACTCTCTCCTCGGGCCCTGAACCGGCACGCGATCCCCGTAGCCCTTTCCGGGGCACCTGGGTGACCACCGACCTGGACGGAAGCATCCCGACCATGGTGATCCAAGTGTCGGGGGGAGAGGACGTCGAGATGCGTGTGCACGACGATTTCGCCTCGGTGTGCTCGGGTGCCCCCTCGACGATGACGGGAACCGGACGGCTCGAGGGCGGCGAGGAGCTCGTCATCCCCTCGCCGGTGCTGACCTGCGATGACGGGAGCGAGCCGCAGGCGCTGAGCGGCCCCCCCCTGGAGGAGCAGCTCCAGAGTCTGACGTTCGTGCATGATCCCCGGGCCGAAACTCTCACCGACAACCTGGGGTCGGTCTGGGGCCGGGTCGACGCGGAACGCCCCAGGCCCGAGCCGTCAGTGTGGGCTGACATGTGGCCACAGTCGAGCC
>CAYYRT010000143.1:0-9142 GCA_964474055.1 uncultured Acidimicrobiaceae bacterium
GCGCCCCTCGTGCTGGTCTCCGCCAGCGGGATCGAGGAGCTCGCGCAATGGGGCCGCACGCGACTCGACGCGAGTGCGGGACGCATCCTGGCGCTTCCGATCGCGGCGACGCTATGCGCGCTCGTCCTGTACCTCCCGCTCTACGCCGGCTCGCTGAGCGCGATGGGGAGGGTCGCGCGGGCGCCGTACGACCTGGTGGAGGCGGCGCGACTCGATCGCGCCGTGGTCTTCGTCCGCTCGCTCGGCGCGCTCGATTTTCCCCCGTGGAGCTGGGCCTACTTTGCCCGCAACCCCTCCCCCGCGCTCGACGACCGGGCCCTGTACGTCCGGGACCTGGGCGAGGAGCGCAACCGGGAGCTGATCCGCTTCCTCCCCGACCGCGCGCCCTACTGGATGGGCATCCGGGACGGCCAGCTCGTGCTGGTGCCGCTGGCTCGATGAAGGATCTGTCAGGCCGGATAGCTCTCTTGACCGGGGCGTCGCGCGGACTCGGGCGCGCGCTGGCACTACAACTCGGCACAGCCGGCTGCCGCCTCGCCCTTTGCGCT
This sequence comes from uncultured Acidimicrobiaceae bacterium, assembly GCA_964474055.1. GTDB lineage: Bacteria > Actinomycetota > Acidimicrobiia > Spongiisociales > ZC4RG35 > JAICND01. Next base: position 549 of record CAYYRT010000143.1, read on the forward strand.
CGGCAAGGACCGGCGCTCGATCAGACCGTCGACGAGGTGCGACAGGCCGGAGCAGTGGAAGCGCGAGCATTCCCCGCCGACCTGCGAACGCCCACGCGACTGGGCGAGCTGGTGGCTCGGATCGAGCATGAGCTCGGCCCTATCGATCTGCTTGTATGCAACGCGGGGAGCGCGACCGCCGGGCCATTCGTGGCGGTTCCCGTGGCCTCCATCGAGGCAATCTTCGCTCTCAATGCGCTCGCCCCAGCCATCCTTGCCCGGGAAACGCTCGCGCGTATGCTACAGCGCCGCCAGGGGACGCTCGTCTTCGTGAGCTCCGGTGCCGGACTGCGCGGTCTACCGGACTATTCCGTTTACAGTGCCGCGAAGGCCGCGATCGGGGCGCTGACCGACGCTCTCCGGGTGGAGCTCCGCGGCACGGGAATCAACGTCCTCACCGTATATCCGGGTAAGCTCAGGACCGACTTCGATGCTCACGCTGAGTACTTCGGGTCGGCGCGGCGTCCAGCGGCCGGAGGCCGCGATCCCGCAGTGGTCGCGGGCCGGATCGTCCGGGCCATCCGGCAGGACCGAGCCGTCCTCATGGTGGGGCTTGCCCCGTTAGCCGCCGGGATCCTCAGTCGCTTCGCCCCCGGCCTGGTCGACCGACTTTTGGCGATGCGGGCTCGCCGGCCGCCACCACCCGCCCCCGGGGGTGCCCGTTGACCGATATCGCCCCCTCCGAGACCGCGAAGCTCCCCTGCCCGCGTCGCGGGACCGTCACGTACCATTGGGTGAGCCGGACCCAACAGATCATGCTCTTCTGGATGGACGCCCAAGTGCGGGCCTGCAGCGCGATTTGTCCACACATGGGCGCCCGCCTCGAGGTCGACACGCGTCGAGGGGTCGTCACCTGCCCGTGGCATGGCTTGACCGCGAAGATCGGGGCGTCCGACGTGGAAGGCTTTCCGTGCACCCATCCGCGCTATCGCCGGATCAAACAGTTTCGGGTTACTCGAGACGACCGCGGCAACATCATGCTGGAGAGGTGACCACCGTGCGCTATCACGAATTCGACGTAATCCTGCGGAACCGCAGCCACTACCCGATCGACATCGTGTGGGAGAACGCTCAGGATCTGGAGCACGTTCCCTACCTCCACCGGGCTACGAACTCCGCCTTCTGGATGCTGTGCGTGGAACCGGACCCGACCGGGCATCATCCCTACCAGACCATGGTCTTCATGGTACGCCGCAAGATGCTCGGCTTCCTTCCCGTCACCTCGTTCGGCATCCGGCGCATCGCGGGAGAGCGCGAGATCTGGCAGCTGGAACGCAACCCGCTGCTGCGCGTGGAGACTCGCCTGCGCTCGACTCTCGAGCGCAATCGAGACAACCCGGAGCACACCGATCTCGTGGACTACGTGCGTGTGACGGTGCCGGCCGCGCTCCGGCCTCTCGAAGCCCGGCTGGCCGCCGCGCTCCGACGGCACACTCGGATCCAATGCGAGCAGGATGAGAGCTTCCGGGCCCGACGTGCGGAGCTGCGCGAGAGGGGCATCGATCTGCCCCTCTCGCTCTTCAACCGACCGGCGTGGGATGAGGTCTTCGCCGATCTACGCCAATAGCTCAGCCGCGGTCGCGGGGGCTGGCTCCGGGCACCGTCTTCAGAAGCTCAATCAGAAGGAAGTAGCCTAGCACGGAGAGCAGAGGACGACACAAGCGCTCGGCGACTCGGACGAGGGGCCATCCGACGGTCGGCACCAACTGGCGCACCGCCAGCCCCCCCGAGAGCGCGTACTGGAAGGGCCCGTATGGCTCTCGCCGGACAATGCGGAGCCGCGGGAACCGTCCTTCGAAACGTACGCGATCCCGAAAGAAGACGATCCACGGCAACGCCTGGTTGGCCTGAGACAGCCGCCCTCCGTCCTCCAGCGCCCAAGTGGCCGAGGGTTCGAACGGTTCATGATGGAAGTGCCTCAAGAGGAAGCTCGACCACGGCGTGTTGTGTGGCTCGATCATGAAAAGGCGGCCACCCGGCTGGAGGCACCGATCGACCTCGTCGAGGAATCGCTCCACGTCCTGGATGTGATGGAACACGCCCTGCAGGTAGAACACACTTACCGACCCGCTTCTGAACGGTAGCGTGCGGGCATCACACACGACGTCGATCCAAGGAAAGCCGCACATTTCCGAAGTGATGACGCCGGCAATCTGCTCTTTCAGGAGGCCGCTACCGCTGCCGATCTCGACGACCGGCCCTCGCGGGCTGCGCCCGAGCACATCCCGGAGGAGATCCGCGAAGTCGTCGTAGATCATCCGGAGGGAGGGCTTGCTACGAATCATCTCACGGTGCAGGACGGTCGCCTCCGGGGAGTCCAGATCGTGGCACGTCCTCGCCCGGGGCTCCGCCAAGAGCCGCCTCACCAGAGTCCCGATGAACGGCCTCACCCGACGATGCTTCGGCTCGACTTCTCGTGCATCGCCGTCAAGTATCGCAACTGCGACACGCGCCCGGAGAGCATGGCCCCCACCCGCAGCCCATGGTCGATCGCGTAATCGCTGTTGTCGTATTCGCCAACGCTGAAGCGCCCGAGGAGGATCAAATTGGAGATCGCCTTCAGCCGATGCAGGACCGCGAACATCGCCTGTCGGGTGTCGACGTCCGGCACCACGTACGCATGCGGCACCCGCCGTACGGTCGCATCCGAGATGCGGGAGACGTCGATGTAGGGCAGGCGGGCCAGGTCGCGCCGGACCAGCTCCACGAGCTGCTCGTCGCTCTGATCCAGCAGCGGAGAATCTGGATCGACGGTCGTGTCGCTGACCACGACCGACTTGCCTTCGGTCACGCAGCTCCGACTGTACCGATTCTGCTCGAAGAGTCGGTTGAAGTGGAACCGTCGCTCCGGAAAGATCAAGGTGCGATAGGGTAGGGTCTCCGATTGGTCGAACTCGAAGGCGATGAGGATCATCGAGCGGACTTTGGCCGGGCCGAGTTCGTGGAGCATCTCGGTGGTGTCGAGTCCGCTCAGGAGCCGGACGAAGGGGGTCAGCGGGATGGTCGAGACGACCGTGAGATGCTCGGCATCGACCGTTCTCTTTCCCCACGGCCCGGCCAGATCCACCGCGCGGATCCGGGCATCCTCGAGGTGGATCGCGGTGGCCTCGGAGTCGTACATGATCTCGTGCCCTCGCCACTTGAGCCAATCGGCCATGCTGCTCCAGATCTGCTGATAGCCCCGGCGCGGGTAGTAGAACGTCGCAGGATTCAGCTCCTGCTTCGGGAACAGGATGCGCCGCAAGACCGCCCGAGGCTGAACCTGAGCGAACCGTAGCTCGGCGAACGCCGGATCGATTCGCTCCGGAGCGATCCACACCTTCTCGCTCATCGGAGCCACGATCTGGGTGTAGAACCGCCGGCCGAATTTCCGGGTGATGATGCTCTCGAACGTGTCCTGCTCGAACCGGCGGGTCACCCAGCCGAACTTGGCGCCCGCGTAGCTGGCACCGAACCAGCCGAGCTCCCAGAGCGATCGGGGGTTCAGCCAGTCCAGGACGCGCGGAGGGAACTGATAGAGTCGGCCGCCCATCTGTACCCCATGCTGGCTTTTCCGTACGAGGAGGTCCGGCCCCAGCAGCTCCGAGGCCAGCATGCGGATCTCGGGAATATTCGGGGAGAGGCGGTGGGGGCCGTAGTCGATGGTGTGGCCCTTCCACGAGAAGCTGCCGGCGAGCCCGCCGGGGCGGTCCCGACGCTCGACCACGCTGATCCGGCCGGGGTAGTCGTGCAGAAGCAGCCCGAGCCCACTCCCGAGGCCGGAGGGCCCGGCCCCCAGGATCAGCACCTGATGGTCCGACGCCATACTCAGATTCTCCGTTGGAACCGATTAATCTGGTTAGGGAAAAGACCAGAGGGCCGGCCCTACGCCTCGATGAGCCGCTGGGCCGCGATCCGAGCCAGAGCCATGATGGCGTGCTGCGGATTCACTCCGGTGGCGGTGGGAAAGAGGCTCGCATCCGCCACGTAGAGCGCGTCACGGCCGCGCACCCGAAAATCCGGGCTGACCACCGACCGGGAGGGGTCCGATCCGATCCGGCTTGTCCCGAAGAGATGGCTCGTCGCGAGCGCATAGCAGCGTGGATCGGTCGGGCCTCGCTCGACCAGCCCGGCCTCCTCTCTCTCTCTCAAGACCTCGGGCAGTCCGACGATCTGGGGGTAGACGACCTCGGCACCCGCCGCGAGCAGGAGTTCGACCATCCGGGCCGCCCCGAACCGGACCCGCTTCATGTCCTCCGGCAGGGGCGAAAAGCGGATTCGCGGGCGCTCCAGGGGCCCACCGACCGTACCCTCCGCTTCAGACCGCACGGTGGCCGTCCAGGCGCCAAGCCGGTCGGCTCGGGCGAGGAGCTCTCGGAGTGGAGCACCGTGGACCGGAAGTCTCAAAACCAGCATCTCGGGCGGGACGCTCTGCGTCGCCAGCTTCACATCGGGAAAGTGCAAGACCTCCAGGCCCATCGGGGGGCCTTCGACCGCCGAGGCCGAATCGGCGTAGCGCCCGACCACCGCGCTGCTCAAATGGCACTGGAAATGACCGCCGAGATCAGCGTGGCGGACACCGCTGGCCCGGAGCAATAGCGGGGTGTGCACGACTCCGGCGGCGATCACGACCGCCCGCCGCGCCAGAATGGTTTCCCCGCCGGCGGCTTCCACGCCGATAGCGCGGCGACCTTCGAAGAGCACGCGGGCAATCCGCACATTGGGCCGAACGCGGGCCCCCAGCTCGCGGGCGGCCGGAATGAACGATCGATCCATCGACCACTTACCCCCGGTGGGACACCCGAGCAGGCAGTGCCCGCTGTGCATGCATCCGGGAGCGTTTCGGACCATCGCGCTATGCTGCCAACCGAGTCGCTCCAGCGCCTGGTGCATTGGCAGTCGTTCGAGCCGAGACGCGAGCTTGGCCACCACCTGAAGGTCGCGCTCGAGGCTCTCGGCCGCCACCTCGATGGCGTTCCAGGGCAGCGCGTCGACGAGCTTCGGGTCTCGATCACCCCATCGCTGCCAGATGGCGCGAGGAAGGCGATGGACGATCGCGCCGTTGATCACCGTCGAACCGCCGACACACCGACCCTGGAGCACCGGAATGACGCTTCGGCCCGTCGCCAGCTGGGTGCCGAAATCGCGCCACAGATCCCGCAGCGCGGAGTAGAGGTCGGACGGAAAATCCGGAGTCGTTAGCCACGGTCCTTCCTCGAGCACTAGGACGTCGCGTCCCGCGCGGGCCAGGTCGAGGGCCACGGTGGCGCCCGCCGCCCCGGAGCCCACGACCACGTAGTCTGCGAGCCGTCGCTCGCTCGCCGTATCTGAGCGAGCCGCCGCGCCCGGCGCCGATCGTCTAGATCGCCTCGACAGGAGGAGCAGCGCGGTCGCCTTGACCGCGAAGAATAACGCGCGGACGAGGTACCACCGCGACTCGGCCAGCCGGTCGAGGCACGCCTGCTGATCCGGCGGTGATAGAGCCACGAGCGACGCGAGCCGAGCCTTGAGCACGAACGGAGCGACTCGCAGCAGCAGGATACCGGCGAGGTTGCCCAGCACGAGCCTCGGCGGAGCCTCGCTACACAGGTCGGCGAAGCCTCGACGGAAGTGTCCCCAGGTCTCGGGGGGCGCGCCCACCAGGGTCGCGAAGAAAGGTGCGGTAACGCCCGCAAGGCGGGCGATCATCGACCTCCAGATCACGTCCGCACGCGTGACGCGCCCCTCCTTTTCGCGCCCACCACCACCGCGAGGGCGACGAGCAGGACGAGACCGAGTCGCGAGGACCAGACCGCGAGCCGCCAAGCGCGTCGGTCGAAGCGAATCTCGATGGCGGCCGGAGTAGACTCGATCGGAACCGCCATGAACGCGTAGTTCGCCCGCAGCACTGGCAGGGAGTCTCCACCCCGACGCGCCGCCACCCACAGGGGATGGAACGGAATCGAGATCACGAGATACCCGGCCTGGGATACCTCAACTTCCAGCGTGCCGTCCTCCGGGCGATAGCGCGCCGATGCCCCGTGTCGGCCGGTGCTTCCCGGACCGTTTCCAGGGTGGGCACTATGAGGCCCGCCTCTCAGGAGGAACACGCCGCCCTCGAGGGCGGCTCTGGTAGCGCCCGCCACGGAACGCAACAAGGCCCCCTCGTCTTCGACGAACACCGCGGTGGGTACCGTGAAGACGAGCGGAAGAGGAACCGGCCGAACCCGCAGCACCGGGAGCTGGCCGGGTGGAGCGAACGTACGGGCGTGAGACAAGGCCGGTGGCCTGGTCGCGGGTCCGTTCGTGACCACCGCCCCGACGTGAGCGAGATCGAGAACTGTCTCGGCTCCGGTCCGGAACAGATCCCAGAGGAGACGGTGGCCGGCCGGATCGTAGACCATGTCGAAAGCGAACGCGTGCCCGGTGACCGGCCCATGCGAGTGGCTGTACACCGGCCGCACGTCCATGACGCGACCCACGACCTCGCCGGCACCGACCAGGTGAGGCGCGGGCGTCGAGAGCCGCGCCTCCGCGAGCGCGAGGGACTCGCCGTACAGTGGCCGGAATCCTACGATGCGTCGCCAATCCCAGCCGCCGAAGACACGGTGCGCCTCCACCTGGAGCCCAGACGCGCGGAACCACAGAGGATACCCGGTGGAGGGCAGCGCGGCCCACGCGTAGCCAAGGAACACGGCGACCGCGAGGGCCGGAGGAACCCAGCGCGCGCCAGCTTCCTTCGCGGTCGAGTGCCAGAGGAGGAGCCCGCAGGCGACCGCCTGAGACGCGAGCGACAACCACATGTGCGCGGCAATTCCGTCCGTTTGTCGCCAGAGGCTCGACTCCGGAGTCAGGACAAGCAGAAGGGCCGCGACCGCCATCGCTCCAAGGGTCAACGTTCGAAGAAGCGGTCCTCGAGCGTGATCCGCGGCGAGCGCGACAAAATGGGCCGCTGGCAGCAGGAGCAGCATCCCAAACCGCATCGGAAATCGAATGGACTGCACCTCGAAGTACCACGCCACGACGCCGCCGAGCCACCCGGGTAGCAATGACACGTGGAGGACGAGCAGAGCCATGACACTGGCCGCGACGAAGACCAGCGTCAACGCCCGCTCGGGCGAAGACTGGGAATCGACATCCACCGGGCCTCGGTGCCATCGGCGAACCCCCACCACCAGTCCGGCCAGCGCCAGCGCGACCACCGGCCCGCCAAAGAACACGTCGCGCTCGTGATACTGAATACCTCCGCTGGTCCACCAGTCCCGCAGGAACAGCGTCTGGATGAACTCGTCAGGGGCGAAGCTCCCGAATCCTCCCAGGAAGCTCAATCCGACCCGATTCTGGACTTGGAGGGTGGTCATCCCGTCGAGCAGGACGGGCGCTGTCAGGCCAATGCCGAGGGCGAAGACCCCGGCCAGCCAGGCGGCCGCGCGGACTCCCGCCATGGTCGATCGACGCGCGAGCGCGGCCTGCATCGGCAGTACGAAGAAGACGGGGGCGTAGTAGAACATCGGCACATTGGTTCCCGCCACGAGAGAGAGGTGGATCGCGACGGCCAGCCAGAGGAAGGCCCCGACCGGGCTCCCGATTCCGAGCGTGAGTCGAACCGCCGCGACGAGTGCCACCGGCACGCACGCATACGATTGCAGATAGAAATGGTCGAACTCTCGGACTCCAACCAGATGGAATCCCGTGAACGTCGCCACGACGGCCCCCAGGACGGCGGCAGCCCACGAACGGCCCGCGAAGCGCAGTAACGCATAGACGCCCCAGGCAGCCGCGGTCAGGAGGAACGCGCTCAACAGCATATTGCCGAAGAACGCGGCCCGCACCGGCGCGCCCCCGAACGGGATCCCGACCAGATGCACGGCGGCGGCATGGATCGGATTGGCGGCTCCGAGCGCGGGCGTGCTCGCGAAGTAGTCGCGCTGAGAAAGGTCGAAACCGGCGTCGAGCAAGGGGTAGTGCCGCCAGAAGTACACGGCCTGATCGGCATCCCCCTCGAGCCAGAATCCACCCGCATACAGCCGATGACAGAAGTAGCCCGCCATGAGTAGGAGGCCGGTGAGACCCAGGATCGAGCCGCTTGGGGGACGGATGGCGCGTAGTCGACCCATCGCTCACCCGATCATCGCAGTTGAGTCCTGGTATCCTTCAGGATTTTCGGTCCCTGGAGTCATCCTGATGTCCCTGCTAAGATGGGCGCCGTGACGACACCACACCCCCTCGTCGGCATCCTCATGGGCTCCAAGTCCGACTGGGAGACCATGGTCAACGCCGCGAAGGCCCTCGACGCGCTCGGCATCCCGTACGAGGTCAACGTCATGTCGGCCCACCGCACCCCGGCGCTGGTTGACGAGTACGTGACCGGCGCCGAGGCGCGGGGCCTGGAGGTCATCATCGCGGGGGCCGGGGGGGCCGCCCATCTGGCGGGGGTGAGCGCGGCACGCACTCTGCTGCCGGTCCTCGGGGTGCCGATCCAGTCCAAGGCGCTCGGCGGGATGGACTCGCTGCTGTCCACCGTGCAGATGCCGGCGGGCGTCCCGGTCGGCACGCTGGCCATCGGCAACGCGGGGGCCACCAACGCGGGGCTGCTC
>CAYYRT010000144.1:0-6810 GCA_964474055.1 uncultured Acidimicrobiaceae bacterium
CGTTGCCGGAGGGGGTGCAGATGGTGATGCCGGGTGATAACACGACGATGAAGGTGGAGTTGATCAACCCGATCGCGATGGATGAGGGTCTCCGGTTCGCCATCCGGGAGGGTGGACGGACTGTCGGCGCCGGCCGGGTAACCAAAATCTCGAAATAGACGTGAGACGAGAGACGAGAGACGTGAGCAGAACAGGCCTGAGACGACCCTCACGCCTCACGCCTCCAACGAACGAAGTGAGTTAAAGAATGGCATCTGACAAACGACCGCCGATCACACTCGCCTGCGAGGACTGCAAACGGCGTAACTACGTCACCACCAAGAACAAGGCGAATACGCGAGAGCGTTTGGAGTTGTCGAAGTACTGCCGCTGGTGTCGCAAGCACACCAAACACCGAGAGACCCGCTAGAGGATTGCCCGGCGGGGAAGCATGCAGGCACTGGAAGGGCGAACTTATGGGCCGATGCCCCTCCGGGTGTGTGCGGACCGGGTCTCCGAGTTTGTGTCTGTCACCTCCGACGACTCCGCCAGGTGGACTGATTTTGCTCCGCCGGGTTGGGCCGGAGCCTGCCTGTTTGCTGTTGCGCCCCACCTGTTGACCGAACCAGAACTGGCAGGCCGGGGTGTCATCCACGGCGAACAACGTTTCAGCTGGTCCGGGCCCATGCCGCTTGAGCAGGACCTGGCAGTCTCCGGCACGGTAACCAGGGTGCGAATCCGCGGTTCGGTCGCTTTTCTCGGTTTTGACCTGGTGGCGACCAAGGGAGGGGAGTCTGTGCTGGCCGGATCCTCCACATTCCTGGTCTCGGCAGGTCCGTCACCAGACCAAGCACTTGAGGAGGCTGAACCCCCTGCGGACGCTGCTGGCATCAATGATCCACTGCCCGACCATGGTCAGCTGCTCCCGATGCGCCGGTCAGCCTCCCGGGCCGATCTGGTTCGCTACGCGGCGGCAAGCCGCGACTGGAATCCCATCCATTGGGACCATCAGGCGGCCTTTCAGGCCGGTCTCCCGGGTGTGGTAGTGCACGGCCTGCTCCAGGCAGCATGGCTTGCAAGCTGCGCTGCCAACCTCAGGCCGGGCCCGGCTCCGTTGACAGAGGCAAGCTTTCGATTTCGGGCGCCGCTGCGTCCGTCGGTCACCTGCGAGATGACTGGCGCCCTTGACACCAACACTGTTAACTCGCGCCTTACCGCCGGGGATTCGGAACTGGTGACTGCCCGCCTGGTTTTGAGGTAACCGAATGAGTGGACCGTATGTCGAAAGCTCAGATGTTGCCCTTGTCGAACTCGCCCAAACCGGAGACCGGGCTGCGTTTGCGGCCCTGTTCCGCCGCCACAACCACGAGATCTACAACCTGGCCCTCCGGCTCACCCAGGACCGCGACACGGCAAGGGACGTCGTCCAGGAGACCTGGATCAGGGTTTGGCGAGGTCTTGGTTCGTTTCGCGGGGACTCCTCGTTTTCGACCTGGTCCTATCGCATCACGGTCAATACGGCATCCTCTTGGAACCGCCGCCGCTCGAAGAGGGCGACGGTCGATATCAATGATGTGTCTGAGCCGGAGTTGGCCGACGCGGCACAGATCCCAGATCGAGCAGCCGAGAACACCGACCTTCGGCGTCGGCTTACCGATGCCCTCGGTCAGCTCAAACCCGGATTGCGGTCGGTGGTTGTCATGAAGGACGTATACGACTGGAGCCATCAGGAGATCGCCCAGGCTCTCGGGATCTCGACTACTGCTGCCAAAGTCCGCCTGCATCGGGGCCACCAGCAACTCCAACGCCTGCTGCGAGAGGCAGACGAATGAAACTCCGTTGTTTTTTGGTCGGAAACGTGGTTACGGCGGCGATGGTCTCTGAGCGATCAGTGCCCCGCCTGGCATCGGGTCACCAGGCCCGCTGCTTGAAGTGTCAGGCTCATGGAGCGTCGCTCCGATCCACCCGCAGGGTGCTGGCAGGGATGGCCTCTACCCAGGATATGCCGCCATCCGATCTGGAGAACGCGGTCTTGGGGACAGCGCTCGTTGCCGGGGCGGCGGCGACAGGTAAGCCCTGGCTGCCGGCCGCAGCAGGAGCGATCGTTGTCCTGGTGGCTGCCTGGGCCTGGCGCCGAAGGGAAGCCCGGGCTTAGAGTCGCGGGCATACAGTTTCGGGCATACAGTCTCGGGGTTTTCCTGAACCGTCCGGGCGACCTTATACTGAATGGCCCGCCCTGACCCCTAGGGGTGTAGCTCTAATTGGTCAGAGCGCCGGTCTCCAAAACCGGAGGTTGTGGGTTCGAGTCCCTCCACCCCTGCCGTAGGCTTGGGCGAAGAAACAACGGATAGGTGATGAACCGAGAGATGCGCCGCCTCATGGAACGTGAGGAGCGGCTTCAGAAACGTGAGCAAGGCAACGGCGCCCAGAGGAAGCTACCTGGTGGCCCCGGCCGTGGTGGTCCTCCTGGCGAGCGCAAGCCGTGGTGGATGCGTTTGCGGACGTTCCTCCACGAGGTCCGTTTGGAACTCAAAAAGGTCTCGTGGCCAAGCCGTGAACAACTGCTTGCCTTTACCGCCGTGACCTTGATCGTGACGACGACCCTGACCGTGGTCATCTTTGCGGTTGACATTTTGATGAAGGAAGCCGTCTTCACTCTTCTCCAACGACGATGATCACCGAACCGCTCGATTCCGCTCCCGAGCCGGAGGAGGCTCCGCCTCCACCCAGCCCCTTCGACCTTCCCGGGGACTGGTATGTCATCCATTCCTACTCGGGATACGAAAACAAGGTCAAGGCGAATCTCGAAACCCGGATCCATTCAATGCACATGGAGGATCGCATCTTCGAAGTGCACATTCCGATGGAAGACGTTGTCGAGATCAAGAACGGCAAGAAGGTCACGGTTCCCCGCAAAGTCTTCCCGGGTTACATCCTGGTTCGGATACAGCTCGACGATGACTCCTGGTATGCAGTCCGCAACACACCAGGGGTAACCGGGTTTGTCGGCGGCAACAACAAGCCAACCCCCCTCTCCCGCCGGGAGGTCGAAAGATTCCTCGGCGTTCAGAAGGAGGAGGAGAAGGCCCGTCCCCGGTTCAAGCCCGCCTGGGAAGTCGGAGAAACGGTACGGGTGGTGGCGGGGCCGTTCGCCGACTTCAACGGGGTCATAGAAGGCATCAACCTCGACCAATCCAAAGTGGTCGTGCTGGTCAACATCTTCGGACGGGACACGCCGGTCGAACTGGGTTTCGACGACATCCAAAAGAATTAGGCGTGAGACGTGGGGCGTGAGACGTGAGCAGAGAAGGTATTAGATAGCGATGGGAAGAAAAAGACTTGTAACGACGGTGAAGTTGCAGTTGCCGGCTGGCCAGGCCACCCCGGCCCCTCCGGTTGGCACGACCCTGGGGCCGCACGGCATCAACCTGATGGATTTCGTCAAGGCGTATAACGACGCGACCTCATCGCAACGGGGGATGATCCTTCCAGCCGAAGTCTCGGTGTACGAGGACCGCAGCTTCACGTTTGTGATCAAAACCCCGCCTGCGGCTGCGTTGCTTCGGCAGGCTGCCCGGGTTGACAAGGGCTCGGCCGAGCCCCACAAGATCAAGGTCGGATCGGTAACGAGGGCGCAGGTCAAGGAGATTGCCGGCATCAAGATGCCAGACCTCAACGCCAACGACATCGAGGCGGCGATGAAGGTGGTCGAAGGAACGGCCCGTTCGATGGGAATCAAAGTAGAGGGCTGACGCTCTCGACAAGACGGAACCAAGAAGTGGGAGATCGGCCTGAGTCGATCGCCTGAACCACAGGAGGAAACCATGCCGGCACACGGCAAGAAATATCGTGAAGGAATGCGCCGCTTCGATCGCGAGACGGCCTATCCCGCCCCCCAGGCGGTCTCCCTGGTCAAAGAGATGGCCACTGCCAAGTTCGACGAGTCGGTGGAAGCGGCTTTCTTGTTAGGGATAGATCCTCGTAAGGCCGATCAATTGGTCAGGGGCACGGTGGCACTGCCCCACGGCACGGGCAAAAAGGTAAGGGTGGCGGTCTTTGCCCCAGCCGATAAAGCCCGGGAGGCTGAGGAAGCGGGCGCCGACCTTGTCGGGGGCAAGGAACTGGTCGCCGAGTTGGCCGCTGGTCGTGAACTCGATTTCGACCTTGCCATCGCCACGCCCGACATGATGGCCGAGGTGGGCAAGTTGGGCCGGATCCTCGGGCCCCGCGGTCTGATGCCCAATCCCAAGGCGGGCACCGTGACCCAGGATGTGGCCAAAGCGGTGAACGAATTCAAAGCTGGTCGGATTGAGTATCGCAACGACCGTTTCGGCAACGTGCACGTCCCTATCGGCAAGGCTTCGTTCACCCCCGACCAATTGGTCGCCAACCTGGCCGCAGTGGCCGCCGAGATCGTCAGAGTCAAACCGGCTTCGGCCAAGGGTCGCTATGTCAGGAAACTGGTGATCTCGTCGACCATGAGCCCGGGTGTGCTGGTCGACACCGGCAAAGTGGAAGACCTAACAGCGCTGGCTCAATGAAGGAAGAGTAGGGGGGTGCCGGTTACCGGTTCCGTTCCGGGCATCGGTTTGCCAGGTCCACCGTCCGACGAAGCGCCCTTTCGGTCCAAACCGCAGGGTAGGGGCTGCGGTTCCCAGGCGCTACGTTGCCCGGCTGTCGGTTCCAGGGTCGGCGGGGGCGGTCAGGAAACCCGCCGCTTCTCTTCCGGCGACCCCCCTGTTCTCAACGTCGCAAGTGTGAACCCGAAATAGGGAAAAGTCCAGGTAATATTTTCCATAGGGTTTCGCGATCTGGACGGTTTTGTTGTGGCTCGGTCCGATCGGTAGCCTGTTGTCAACAAGCTTTTCCTCGGCCCAAGACCGTTGGTGTGTTTCGGCAGTAAACCCAACGCAGGTCGCTCCTTCCGGAGCCCCCGCGCGCTTTTGCCGAGGGGGCTTCTACATAAAGGAGGAGCGAATGCCGCGACCTGAGAAGGTCCAGGCAGTTGCCGACATCAAGGAACGGCTCGAGCAGGCCCAGGCGGTGTTTCTGACCGAATACCGCGGGCTCAACGTTCGTCAGCTTGCTGACCTGCGGAGAAACCTGCGCAAGACCGGCGCCGACTACAAGGTCGTGAAAATGACCCTGGCCAAGCGCGCTGTCGACGAGCTCGGCCTCGAAGCGATAACGGACCAATTGGTTGGTCCGACCGCCCTGACATTCGCCTCACAGGATGCCGTATCCACCGCCAAGGCCCTGCGGGACTTTGCGAAGGAGACGGACAAACTGGTGCTCAAGGGGGCACTGTTGGGGCGGGTTCTGCTGGGTGCTGAAGAGGTCCGCCGGTTGGCGGACATCGAACCGCGTGAAGTTCTGCTCGCCAAGCTGGCCGGGGCCTTCCAGGCACCGATGGCCCAGGCGGCAGGTCTCTTCTCGTCCTTCACCCGCAACGCCGCCACGATGTTCGGACAGCTTCTGGATAAAAAGACGGCCGCAACGGCCGGGGAGGTATGAGATGGCAAAGAAATCCACTGCAGACCTGCTCGAGGCTTTCGAGCAGATGACAGTGCTGGAGTTGAAGGAGTTCCTCGACGCTTTCGAGGAGCGTTTCGAAGTGACCGCGGCGGTGCCTATGGCGGTGGCCGCGCCCGCCGGTGGCGGCGCTGCTGCCCCGGTCGAGGAGGAGAAGGACGAATTCACTGTGGTTCTCGCAGCCGTAGGCGCCGAGAAGATCAAGGTGATCAAAGAGGTCCGCACTCTGACCAGCCTCGGTCTCAAAGAGGCCAAGGATCTGGTTGACGGGGCGCCCAAGCCGGTGCTCGAGAACGTTGATAAGGCAGCCGCCGAAAAGGCCAAAGCCCAACTCGAGGCAGTGGGAGCGACAGTCGAACTCACCTAAGACGTGAGGCGTGAGAAAGGGGCGGGCCTTGGGGTCCGCCCCTTCTTCATGAGTTGAGAAACTCGGCTATTGCCTTGGTTTCTCGCTCGCGTAACAACACGTTGGCTCGGAGTCGCTCCAGGTTTTGAGCGATGGACTTGGCGGCGTGCGGTAGCCGGGTTTCGGCAAAAAACGCCTGGACCTCGGCCGCGACCTCTGGTCGTGAAAGGGCGGGCAGCCCTTCGATCATCCGTCGCTGGGTCATGGTCGGAAGTTTGGTGAACTTGTCCCACAGCTTCCGAGCCTCCTGCCAGGCCAAGTGCCCGTGTCGGCGGTTGCCGTAGGTTGCCCCGATCACCCTCGCTCCGTCCTGGGAACGAATACGACCGTCGAGCGACGCGTCGACGTTCTCGACGACGAGGTCCGGTGAGTCGAACAAACTCAGCGCGTTCAACATTCGATCCTGATCCTGGGGCGAGTTCGACTCCCGATAGCGTCGCAAGTAGTCGGCATGTTCGGCCTTGCCACCGTTGGAGGCCGTCACGAACAGAGCCGCCCGGGACAGTTCGGGGTCGGCTGCCCGGGGATCTTCGAGACACTCGGCGGTGATCGTGCGACACCGGGCGATCACCTCGGCATCCTCTGCCAAGCGCCCCATCGCACCAATCATCTGGCCGCGTAGTCGCCGGGTCAGGTCGGATTCTCCGGGTGCGGCCTCCCACCCGAGCCTGTCGCAGGTCGGTCGCACGAGGTCGTCGACCCAGCGAGCAAAACTCGCCCGCTGATCGTCACCGACCAGATGGTGAGAGATGGCGCCTACGCCCGTTAGTACCGCCTGCCAGACGGCCTGTTCACGCTCGCCGACGTACGCCGTTGCCAGGAGAAGAAAGTCCGCGGCGGAAAGCTGTCCCGATTCGACAAAGGCCCAGGTGTCGTCAACCAGGATGAATCGT
>CAYYRT010000145.1:0-6946 GCA_964474055.1 uncultured Acidimicrobiaceae bacterium
TCGACCACCACCAGCGCCCGGGGGTGGGCACGGTGGACCGCGGCAGCATGGAGCACCATCGTGTTGATGTCCATCGCCAGCGTGGAATCGTGACCGTGGACGACGTTGGCGACCGAGTCACCAACCAGGATGATGTCCACCCCGGCGTCATCGGCGATACGTGCAGACGGGTAGTCGTAGGCGGTGACCATGGTGAGCTTCTGCCCACCTTTGCGGGCCCGCACCATTGGCACTGTGACCTTGGCTTCTTCGGCCATGGCTCGCTCCTCTCTCCCCTCCATTAGGTAGGGGGAACTCAGCGGACAGATTCGCTGACCCGTTGGTGAGCCTCAGTCGCCTGGCCCCAACAACTTCGTGGAGGCCTGAGGTCGCCCGTGCCCTGCGGGACGTCATCATCGTAACTGCCCTCCCGGCAGTAGCGGAGGGCGCAATTTTCCCGAGTGCGTGCAACGCTAAGGGCGGGTCCAACGTCTTACAGGTGGTGAGAGGTTGACGGATCGAGAGATCTATGAACATTTACGAGGTCCGTTGGTGAGGTTTGCCTCATCTTTGGTCGGGCCGCACGAAGCCGCAGACCTGGTCTCCGAGGTCATGGTGGCCACCCTGCGCCGTCGGTCGCTCGCCTCCCTCGACAACCCCGGTGCCTACCTCATGAAAGCCGTACTCAACCGATCCCGATCCCGGGGTCGCCGGCTGGCAAATCAGCAGAAGGCCGAAGCCGCCAATCACATCGCAGGGGAAATGCCGGATCCTTCCGAGAACCTGGTACTTCCGGACCTGGCAGCCACCGTTGCCCGGTTGCCAGCCCAGCAACGAGCTGCCATCTACCTGGTCTATTGGGAGGGTCTCGAACCAACCGAAGCGGCGGCGGTCATCGGGATCCAACCCGGCACCCTTCGGCGCTATCTGCACCTGGCCCGCAATCAACTCCGGAGGCATCTTGATGGATGACGATCGAATTCGGGAACTGGCCAGGGAAGGCATGCGTCCTCTGCTCGGGGAAACGCCGAAGGGCCCTTCATGGGAGGAACTGACCACTGGCCCGGGATCCAAACGACGCCCGGCGTGGGCGGCCGCTGCCCTCACCGCCGTGATCGTCCTCGGTGGTGTCGCCCTACTGCCAATCCTGATGGGAGGTACGACCGGCGTCGGCACTTCGACTACCTCTTCCGCTCCCTCAACTACGACTGCTTCGACCACGGCGGACACATCGACGACAACCGTGGCCAGCACGACGACCGTCCCACCATCGGGTCTGCCGTTGGAGACACCGGTCCAGCTTCAAGTGCTATCGCTGCATACGCGATTCGGTTTGGAAGTGCTCGATCTGCAATTAGGCACTCGAACGGGATTCGAGGTCCCCGGTGTCGCTGGTGCTGTCTACAACTCGCAGCGCGAACTCATCATGTGGAACAACGAGGCCGTGCAGGTGTTCGGTCCCGACTTTGTCGAGCCTGAGAACGAGTTCGCACCCAGCCAACCGCCTCCCACAGGTTCGATGTGGGTGGTTCCGGCCACGAATGGAGACACTGCCTGGATCGTGCAGCCTGGAACGGACAATGGACCCACGTTCCTCGAACTCCGCAACATCGAAACCGGGGAGCGCCTGATTGTTGCCGAAACCGAGGCCGGATTAACACCGGTCGGCACAACAGACGACGGACTCGTCTTCAATACCACCGACAACCAGGTGGTCCTCTTCACCAACAGCGGCGCCACGCTGCCGTTAGGCAATGGCCGGGGCATCGCCACCAACTCCACGTCAGTGGTCCGCCTGGTTTGCGGTGATGAGCCGGCCGATTGTGAAGACTTGCACCTGACGAGAACCGACGGAACCGACGACCGGGCACTCACTAAACCCGACCCGGGGATCTGGAAACCCCTGAGCGGGCCATTGCAGTCCATCTCACCCGACGGCAGCCAACTGTTGATCTACTTCGAGATCTCACCGCTGACCACCCTCCACATCGTCGATCTCGAAGACGGGAGGGTTCAGCCAATCGCCCAACTGCCCGCGAGTGATTCTGTAGCCGCCTGGTCGGCTGACGGGGATTGGATCGCCCTCATCAACGGCTCCGACGTCGATCTCATCAATGCTGCGGATCCCACCGATGTTGTTCCGTTGCGCAACGTCATCCCCGAAGGGTTCGTGCCGATCGCGGCGGGCTAACCGGGCGTTCCCGGTCGGTCACACTCGATCTCGGCCCGGGGCCAACGCTCGGCCCTCTGGTCGTCGGATCGATAGATGTATATGTAGTCCTCGCGGGTGTCCGGATCGAAGTAGATCTCCCTCGTGCCCAGGGTGATACGGGTGCCCTCGGTACCCGGCGGCAGTTCGTCGAGCACCTCGAAGGTGAGCACCTCGCCCTCGGAAGTGGTGAGTTGGCCGAGCAAGCCTTCGTCGTCCTGGGCATAGAGAGCGCCAAAGAAAAACATGAACGTGACCTCGGAGTGGCCGCACATCTCGAAACCGCGATATTGGAGGACCTGGCTCCCCTCGAGCGGCTGTCCGCTCTCGTCGAGCCAGGGCCCGAACTGGCCGAGGCCGCAGGCAGCCACCAGGACGAGACCCAGCAGGAGGCAACGGCGTCGCATGTGGGTTCTATGTCGCCGGCAAACCGGCCATGTGAGCCCGCACCCAGGCAAGGTCGGCCAGGTGTTCCTCCACCCCACCGGGAGTCTCGATGATCACGGGCGCCTGAGCCTCGGTCACCATTGCCGCCAACACCTCTGTGGGTATTTGACCTCTCTCCAGGTTGGCGTGACGATCCCGGTGCGAATCGAACGAGTCGCGGGAATCGTTGCAGTGGACCAGGTCGATGCGGCCGGTGACCGCCCGCACCCGAGCGGGCAGGTCTTCGCAGGGTTCGCCTCCGGCCCAGGCGTGGCAGGTGTCGAGGACAAAACCGGGATCGAGATCACCGATCTCGGCCCACAGACGGGCGATTGAGTCCAGCCGACGAGCCACGGCGTTGTCTCCGGTGGCAGTGTTCTCGATCAGCACCGGCACTTCGGAGTCAAGCGCGAGTAGGGCTTTGCGCCAGCGCGGGTAGGCGTCGGCAATGGGACCGTCGCCGGTCAGATAGCCGCCATGGACGACCACCGCGATGGCCCCGATGGCGGCAGCAGCATCACAGCTCTCCTGGAGGATCCGCCGGGACGGAATGCGAATACGCGAAGCCTCGGCCGCCACGTTGATCAGATAGGGGGCGTGGACGACGATCGGGGTCAGACCGGCAGCCAGTTCGGCCGCATCGTCCCGAGGTGGTGGTTTGCGCCACGACTGCGGGTCGGTCAGGAAGATCTGGACGAAGTCTGCCCCGCGCGCACGTGCCTCCTCCAAGGGCCGCGTCCCGTCGACATGGGCGCCCACGCCCATCGGAATCAGTGGACGTCCCACGGCCACGTTGACACAGTCTTTGGAGGTGGAGCCTCCTGAAGGCGAGGCCGCGCCGACGAAATCACGGCTATATCGGCCACCTTCTCGGCCACCTTCGGGGCAGGCACCTCCCAATCGGACGCCAGCAATGCCAGCGTCTTCTTGTCGATCCAGCGCGCCCCCCAGGGATCGTCCGGAACCATTGACGAGTCTCGAAACCGAAGCCACATGACCGGCACGAGGTCACCGTCGTCTTCGAGCTTCTCAGCCCCGACGTCGTCCAGAGCCTCCCAGGGAATCACCACCGGTCCTCGGAAGGGGCCGGCGATGCGGAGATGAAGACCGGAGCCATCAGCCCGGACGATGGCCCGGGGGGCCAGCAACTCTTTGAGACCAAATGCGCTCAGAATTGCTCCGAGGACGAGCAGAAAGGCTGCCCAGATGACCTCGCGAGGCTCGACCAGTTGTGGGCTGTTGGCAGCGAATATCAGGCCCGAAAAGAAGTTGGTGATGCGGCGCCGGTAGAGGACGTCGAGACCGATAACCATCAATGGAATACCTGCCAACGCCACCAGCCACATGCGCACACCGGACCGCTGCATCGAGAACTCATTCATCAGGTCACCCCGAGGTCGGCCGGGCTGATGAGGGCGACGTAAGGGACCCCGCGCCGATTCGCTTCCCGAGCAACCACGCCGTCGCTGCGATCGACCAGGGCAACTGCCTGAACAACTTCGATGCCGACAGCAGTCAGGATGTCCATGGCTTCAAACAGGGCCCCGCCCGTGGTGACAGTGTCATCGAGGACCGTCGCTCGATCCCCTGGCCCGACCGGCCCTACGAGACGACCTCCCACCCCGTGATCCTTGGCCTCTTTGCGAATCGAGAAGGCACGGAGTGAACGCCCGCTCTCGGCTGCAGCGATAACGGTCGCCAGCGCGATCGGATCTGCCCCCATCGTCATTCCGCCCACCACATCAGATTCCGCTGGCAGCACCGCCAACACCGCCGCGCCGACTAGCCGTGCGCCAGAGCCTGAGAAGGTGGTCTGGCGGGCATCGAGGTACCAGGCGGAAGTGGCGCCGGAACGCAAGCGGTAGGGCCCATCGGTGCGGAGGGAGTGTTGGCGGAGGTGATCTGTGAGAAGAGGGATGGTCACTTGTTGGCTCAAGATGTTGGAGGTTCTGTCCGATGGGAGTTGCGAAACGCGGGTCTCCTCCCTGCGTGGTCCCTCCGACAGTAGTGGTCGTCCGTTATTGGGCGGCCACTACTCGCGTCACTACCGTCGCAGCGTGGAACTGATTCTCGTACGTCATGGTCAACCCGACTGGGCCCCTGGTCGGATCGCCAGCAACAACCCTCACTTGACCGAACTGGGCGCAAAGCAAGCCGACCTGGTAGCCCAGGCTGCCCTGCGCTGGGGTGAGGTAGACGAGATCTGGATGTCACCTCTCAACCGAGCCCGGGAAACGGCGGCACCGATCGCCGAAGCACTCGGAATCGAACCCAAACTCCACGAGTGGACCGAGGAGATAGGCAACCCTCCGGATTGGGAAGGAAGCCCGATCGACCTGATCGAGGACGCCTGGGTGAAAGCGAACCTCCGCACCATGGAAGAGATGTGGCAAGGCATGCCCGGTGGGGAGTCGTTTCGAGCATTCCATCAAAGGGTTGTGGGTGGTCTCGAACAGGCTCTCGGTCAAAGGGCGATCAGACGTCTGGAGGACGGTCACCCCCACCTTTGGCAGATAACCAATGAAAGTCGGATCGTGGTGGTGGCCCACGGAGGCACCAACGCCGTGATCACGGGGGCCTTGCTTGGTCTCGAACCCACCCCCTGGGAGTGGGATCGCTTCGACTCGCCTCATACGGGAGTAGCGAAAATCGCCACCTTGCAGATCGCCCACGGATCTGCCTTCTCGCTCAAGGTGTTTGGCGATGTGACCCACCTCGACCAGAGGATGGTCACCAGATAAAGGATCAGCGGCCAAACCGGCGGTTGCGCCTGGTGTAGTCACGTAACGCCCGGAGAAAGTCGACCCGGCGGAACGCGGGCCAATAGACATCGACGAATACGAACTCGGCGTATGCCGATTGCCACAACAAGAAACCCGACAGGCGTGACTCGCCACTGGTGCGAATCAACAGGTCGGGATCGGGTACATCAGCCGAATACATGTGTCGGGCCAGGGAGTCCGCATCGATGTGGGCTGCCATCTCCTCGGCCTTGACTCCTTCGGCCGCCAGGCGGCCCACGAGGTCCTTGGCGGCATCGACGATCTCCTGACGGCCGCCATACCCCATGGCGATGTTGAGGTGGCGCTTTCCTTCCGAGCACGCGGCTTCGGCCGCCTTGGCCGACTCGACAAGATCCGCCGGCAACAGGTCGAGGCTCCCGATAAAGCGGAGACGGAGGCCGTGGTGGGCGGCCAGTTTGGGCAGGCGTTCGAACAACTCCATCAGAACCTCAAAGAAGGGGGTTAGCTCCTCTTCAGACCGCGACAGGTTCTCGCGGGAGAGGACCCACCCGGTGATTACCGGAATCCCCAGTTCGCTGCTCCAGGTGAGGAACTCCTCGAATCGCGCCATCCCGGCGCGGTAGCTGTCGGTGTAGGAGGCAAGCCCCTCCTCCCGGGCGTAGCGGCGATGGCCATCGAGGACGATGCCGATGTGGTGGGGAAGACGATCTCGGTCGAGACCGGCCATAAGCCGGCGCTCGTATATCGAATAGAGAAACTGGGGGGGTCCCGGCATTCCGGGTTGTGATGCTACCGGGGGTGGGTGGTCAGGTCTCGACTAACCCGGTGGGGATGTCGACGTGTTTTGCCCTGAGGAACTCACCGAGTGACTTGGCCTGGGCGTCGGTGCGAGTCGAGGAACTGACCCCCTCACCAAGCAAACCCTTGATCACGAAATTGATGGCCAGGAGATTGGGAAACTCGAATCGGTCGATCTCGAGTCCGTCAGCCTCGGGGAGCAGTCGGTGCATCTCTTCGACCGTCAGGTAGGAACGCAGCCATGCGTAGGCATCTTCGCTCCGCACCCAAAAACCGACGTTGGCGTTTCCGCCCTTGTCCCCGGAGCGCGCCCCGGCGACGGTGCCCAAGGGGGCTAGGCGTGAGGCGTGAGGCGTGGGAGATGAGACGTGAGACGTGAGACGTGAGACGTGAGATGCCGTGGCAGGTGTGTCCGGGGCAACTGAACTCACTTCCCACCTCTCGTCGCCCATAACAACACGCATCGGCACCAGGTCGGCGGGAATCTTGGTCGGCCAGTAGACGGCATAGGGCGAGGCCTCACCGGGCGGGCTAGTGAGAAAGAACCCGGGGTAGTGGGAAAGGGCCAGTTCGACTGCCGCCCGCGAGAACGGTCGGCCCACCTTTTGCTCGTCGGGGTCCATCACCGTGACCCGCAGATATGCCAGGGCGTCGTCGTTGGTCAGAGGATCGGGTCGATCCGATCTAAGCAACCGCACCTCTGAGTGGGCGAAACTCTCCGGCCCACCGATCGACTCCCACAAGGCCTCTTCGAGGAGGCGGGCTTTGTCCTCGATGCCGAGGCCGGCCA
>CAYYRT010000146.1:0-8974 GCA_964474055.1 uncultured Acidimicrobiaceae bacterium
TGGTCCTGGGCCGGGGCACGCTTGGCTGGATCCTGGTGGGTGCGACCCTCGCGATCGCTTCGATCGTCCCCGGTCCCGGGCCGGCCGTGGCCGTGGAGGTGGGCCAGCCGGCACCCGACTTCACGTTGCCCGGTACCATGGGATCCGATGTCTCCCTCACGGACTTTCGGGGCAAGAAGTGGGTCCTCCTCGAGTTCTATGGCGCCGACTTCGCGCCGACCTGAGCGGCGAACCTGTCAGCCAGGAAGGCCGACTACAAGCGTTTCGAAGTCCTGGGGATTCAGAACCTCGGGGCCAGTGCCAACATTCCTTTCTCGCAACAGACCTTTGCCGAATCCCTGAAGCTGCCGTTCCCCCTGCTCAGCGACTTTCCCGAGCGGAAGGTTATGCGCGCCTACGGCGTGCTCAATGAAAAGACCATGACCGCGAACAGGTCCTTGTTCCTCATCGATCCTCAGGGCATCCTGCGCAAGAAGTGGATCATCGACAACCCGACGACCACCGTGGTGTACAGCGACACCCTGTTGCGGGATATCCGGGAGATCATGGGAAAACGCTGACGATGGCGTCCGGGCCGGCCGAGCCGGGAGATGGGCTGAACTGCCGGCTCGCCGGCCGCGGCCAACTGCTCGCCGGCGCCCTGCTCGTGGTTGCCGTGTGGAGTTCCGCGAGTGCCGAGCAGCCGGCGGTGACGGCCCTCCTCACGCGTCTCGATCTCGTCGGCTACCGTTCCGGTACGAAGCCTCCACACTTCAGCGGCCACACACTCGACGCCCGCCCGCTCTCCCTGACCGACCTGCGTGGAAAGGTGGTCATCGTCAATTTCTGGGCGAGTTGGTGTCTCGAGTGTCGCCCGGAGATGCCCATCCTGGAGGGACTCCACCGAGAGTTCGCGTGGCGAGGACTCGCCGTCATCGGGATCAACGCCCGGGAGGACAAGCAAGCCGTCGCGCGCTACGCCACGGAGCTGCGCTTGACCTTTCCGCTCGTGCTCGATCAGGCGGGCAAGAACAATCGTCTGTATGGCGTGATCGGACTTCCGACGACCTTCGTCCTCGGTCGGGATGGGCGTGCCGTGGCGTTCGGCGTGGGCCCACGTCAATGGGGGAGTCCTCCGGCCCGTGCGCTCGTCGAGGCTCTGCTGGCCGAGCCAGCCCCCTGAGGGCATGACAGACCTGCGTCGTCGCCAGCTCGTGGTCGGGTTCCTGGTCGCGGGGGCAGGGTTGCTCGACCGCGACGCCTTCGCTCAGCCGACTCGCCTGTTCAAGATCGGGGCGCTCACGGAATCCTGGGGGCCGACGCCGTCCATTGTCGGGCTGCGCGACGGCCTTCAGGAGCTCGGGTACCGCGAGGACAAGGATTTCACGATCGGGGTGCGCTTCACCGAAGGCAAGGTCGCCGAGCTGCCCGCGGCTGCTCGCGACCTCGTTCGGCACCGGGTGGACGTCATCGTGACGACCGAAAGCGGGCCGGCGGCGAAGGCGGCCCAGGTCGCCACGAATCAGATCCCCATCGTCGTCATCGGGTCGGGCGATCCGGTCGGATTGGGGCTGGTGCGAAGTCTCGCCCGCCCGGGCGGCAACATCACCGGGGTCGCCGATCTGGACATCCAGCTCGTGCCCAAGAGAATGGAGTTTTTCCGGGAGCTGATTCCCGGGTTGAAGCGCGTGCTGGTGCCCTACGACACGACGAATTCGGGCGCCGTGGCGCAACTGGCCGTCCACCGCGAAGCCGCCCTGCGGCTCGGTCTCACGCTGGTGGAGAGGCCGGTCAGGAACGAAGAGGAGGCGCGGGCAACGATCACGGGACTCCGGAAGGGTGACGCCGACGGAATCTTTTCCCTCCGGTTCCTCAGCTCGAACATTCCCGGGTTCATCCTCGAGGTCGCGTCGCGAGGAGTGATGCCGACGATGTTCACGAGTGGATTTTTCGTGGAGCGGGGTGGTCTGGCCTCCTATGCCGCCAATACCTACGAGCTCGGCAAGCAGGCGGCGCGGATGGTGGACAAGATTCTGAAGGGGGCCAGGCCGGCGGAGCTTCCCGTCGAGCAGTCCACGAAGTTCGAGCTGGTGATCAATCTCAAGACGGCCAAGACCCTCGGCCTGACTATTCCGCCGTCCGTCCTGTTGAGGGCCGATCGTCTCATTCAGTGAAGCGCCTCCTCAGGCAGTGATCCCGCCCTCCAAGGCCGTGAGCACGCCTGGACGACATCCGGCGCGTGTTGACGGCACGCTGACGGTTTTCGAGAGCCAAGCTCGGCAAACGCAGGATGTATAAGGACGTAGACACCAGGGATAGGAAACGGCTCCGGTACTGCGGAGTCATCGCGGGACCGTAGCGCCTTACTGCTCCCAAAGGAGGTGCGCTACAACCAGGCTGCGCCCACACCCCGACCCCGGGCTCCGAGTGACGAGTAGAGCAGCCGGTCAGCGCGAGCCGGCAGGACCGAAAGACCGCACCCGGGATTGGAAGTCCTCTATCCGTCGTCTGTCGCGGCGCGAACTGCTACATCTCGAGAGTCGGACTCAGAGGGCCAGCAGACGAAGGGGAAGGGCGACTAAGTAGACGCCTGGCGATAGGCGCTTAGTCCCTCACGGAGGCCCAGCCCGAGGATCGCGGAGGTGCCGGCCCAGGCAACAAGGACGACTTGCCCTCCCCGTTGACCGCGCCACTGAGCCCGTCTACGATCGCATCCGTCGATTGGCAACAGGGGGGTGACTATGTCGACCGTCCCCACTGGCACTGTCTCGTTTCTCTTCACAGATATCGAGGGCAGCACGCGGCTCTGGCAGCTGCACCCAGAGGCGATGAAGGCTGCACTTGACCGTCATCACGTGCTGCTGCAGCAAACTCTTGAGGCGAATGGCGGGTACGTGTTCCAGATCATCGGCGATGCGTTCTGCGCCGCTTTCCACACTGGATCGGAGAGCGTGGCCGCTGCCCTTGCCGCACAGCGCGCCCTGACCGCCGAACAATGGGGGCAGGCGGGCCCGATCCTGGTGCGTATGGCCGTACACACCGGAACGGTCGACGTCCGTATGGGAGAGCACAAATCGGGCGAGTACGTGTCTGGCCTTACGCTCAGCCACACGGCCCGCCTGCTGTCAGTGGCGTACGGCGGGCAGATCCTAGTATCGAGCGCGACACAAGCGATCGTTCTTGACGATCTGCCGTCCCGGGTGGAACTGCGCGATCTGGGCTGGCATCGTCTGCGCGACCTCGTCCGGGCCGAGCACCTCTTCCAGGTGGTCGCGCCGGATCTGCCCCACGCGTTCCCCGCGCTCAAGTCGCTCGAGGGGATCCCCAATAACCTGCCGCGACAGCTCACCACCTTTATCGGACGCGAGCGGGAGATCGCCGAGGTCACGCGCTTGCTGGCCGAGGCGCATCTGCTGACGGTCACCGGGACTGGCGGGAACGGCAAGACGCGATTGTCTCTTGAGGTGGCGGCTGGTCTCCTCGACGAGTATCCAGGTGGCGTGTGGCTCCTTGAGCTCGCGTCGGGCGCCGATCCCGTGCTCGTGCCGCAGATCCTCGCCACGACAGTAGGCCTGCGGGAGCAGGCGGGCCGTCCGTTGCTCTCGACGCTCATTGACCACCTGCGTCCCAAGCGCGCGCTGTTGCTCTTCGACAACTGCGAGCACCTGATCGATGCATGTGCCCAGCTCGCGGATGCGTTGCTGCATGCCTGCCCGCAGGTAAAGATCATGGCGAGTAGCCGTGAGCTGCTCGGCCTTACGGGAGAGGTGGCCTTCCGCATACCGCCGCTCTCGATGCCCGACCCGCGGCGCCCGCCATCACTCGAGGGCTTCACGGAGTACGAAGCGATTCGCCTGTTCGTCGATCGCGCCGCAGCAGTGACGCCTGGGTTCATGTTGACCGAGGATAACGTGGCTGCCGTGGCCCAGATCTGTCAGCGCCTGGATGGCATCCCGTTGGCGATTGAACTGGCGGCGGCGCGCGTGCGGAGCCTATCGGTCCATCACATCACCGCACACTTGGACGAGCGCTTCCGACTGCTAACGGGAGGTAGCCGGACGGCGATGGCGCGGCATCAGACATTGCGCGGGCTCATCGACTGGAGCTACGGTTTGCTCTCGGACGCCGAGCGTACGGTCTTCCGGCGGCTCTCGGTGTTCGTTGGAGGCTGGACGCTCGCTGCGGGAGAGGCAGTGTGTGCAGGCCACGGCGTCGACCGCGCCGAGGTGGTCGACCTCCTCGCCAGGCTGGTGGACAAGTCGCTCGTCCTGATGGACGACCAGGGGCGGGAGGTACGCTACCGCTTGCTCGAGACGATCCGCCAATACGGCCTCGACAAGCTCGCGGAGACGACGGAAGCCGAGGTGGTGCGTGACCGTCATCGCGACTTCTATGTCGGCTTCGCTGAGGCTGCGGAGGAGCAATTGCTGGGCCGCGAACAGGTCGCGGCGCTCAAGCGGCTCGAGGTCGACCATGACAACCTGCGGACGGCGTTGCGCTGGTCCCTCGCTCGCGGCGAGACTGAGATCGCGCTCCGCCTCGGGAGCGCGCTGTGGTTATTCTGGGACACGCATGGGTACGTTCGGGAAGGACTTGAGTGGGTCGACGACCTATTGGCCCGAGCCGATGCACTATCGGCATACGCGATCACGCCAGGCACCCAGCGCGCGCGGGCCAAGTTGCTGGCTGGAGCCGGCCGCTTACGGGCGCGATGGAGTGAGTATGCGAAGGCTTGTGAGCTCGACGCCCAGGCGCTCGCGATATGCCGCGAGTTGGGTGATCAGCGCGGAATGGCCGAAGCGCTCAACAACATCGGGGTCGGTATGCGCTACCTCGGTAACCGTGCGCGAAGCCAGGCAGCCGCAGAGGAGAGTCTCGTATTGTTCCGGGGGGTGTCTGACAAGCGGGGCATCGCTCATGCGCTGAACAACCTCGCCGAGCTTGCTCGAATCGACGGCGACCTCACTCGCGCGAGAGCGCGATTCGAGGAGAGCGTGCCGCTCTTCGAGGCGGCCGAGGATGGGCGGGGCCTGTCGTATGCGCTCGACAACCTGGGAGGCATCTTGACGTCACAGGGCGACTACACTCGTGCGGAGACTCTGTACGGCAGGAGCCTGCAACTGGCCGAGGAGCTTGGCGACAAGCACGCCATCGCGACGGCATTGCGGAGCCTCGGCGGCGTCGCGCACCACCGGCGTGATTATGCGCGGGCGCGACGCTTCTACGAGGACAGCGTCACGCGATTCCGCGAGATGAACGACGGGGTGTGCCTGGCGAAGTCGCTGAGCGGCTTTGCGGTGGCCTCGCATGAGATGGGCGAGCACGAACAAGCACGGGAGCTCGGCGACCGGGGTCTGACCTTACTGCGCGAGGCCGACGCCAAGGGGGAGCTCGCGCTGCGTCTCAATGAACTCGGCCGGGCGGCCCTCACGCACGGGGATGTGGCGCGAGGCGCGCGCTTGTTCAGGGAGAGCCTGGCACTGTTCGCGGAAGCGCACGACAATCCCGGCATCATTACCAACCTGGCGGACTTGGCCAGAGTGGCCGCCGCTCGGGGTCACCCGTCCGTCGTGATCCGATTGCTGGCAGCGGTCGACGCGCAGCGCCGTGCGGGTGGTCTCCCAAGCCCCGACGCTGACCGGGACGCCTGCGACCGTGCCGTCGCCGCCGCGCGTGGGCAGCTCGACGCGGCGACCTGCGATGCGGCTTGGTCCGAGGGGGCTGCGATGACCCTCGAGCAGGCGGTCGCCCATGCGCGGGCGCGAGTCGGCGATCTCCCGGCGACATGATGACGCTGGTTCCTAGTTGACTCGAACTCTACTCGGACCGAATCATGCGGCGCTGTCCGTCCAGACCCGGAAGCACCACGTGAGGCCGACGTCTTCGAAGGCTGCGAATCCTAACGTTTGGCAACCAATCATGTGTCCGAGGAAGGTGGTGCTGAGAGGTTTGGAAGTCCCCGTTCGCTTGCGCGGTTCCTGACACGAGACAAGGATGGTCCAGGAGGACCGGAAGCCGTCAAGCCAAGTGCTGACGCCCGTACACCAGCAGGTGTGAACTGCGAGGAAAAGGCGCCTCCCGTTGTATGGTTCGATCCGATTGTGGTCGGGCCCGTAGGCAGCTGGCCGGCTAGCTCAGAGCGAAATAGCTTGGTCCATGTAACATTGGGAGGCCGGCAGGAGGACTATGAGCCACACGGCGGGGACGGGGGGCGGAGGGTGTTCGTGTAGCCTACGCCAGGACCCTCATCTCGCTCGAGGAGATGCGCTGCTCGCTCACGATGGTCGGCGGCCGTGTGGTCCACGGCGATGGGTAACTCCGGTGTAGCGGGCGACCGGGAGCGGCGATGGATGACTGACGGAGGCACTTGCACGCCCGGAATACGTTGATCTATTGTTAGGGCACCCAGGAGGGCATCCCAATGGCCTTCTTCGACATCCCCAGCGAGCAGGACATCACGCCCGAAGCGCGCCGGTGGCTTGATGAGCTGCGGCGCCAGCGAGGCATCGAGACTGTGCCCCGCACATGGACGGCGTACGGACGCTCGCCCCGGGTCCTCAAGGCCCGGGTGACCGCCGAGGACAACCTGTTCAACTACTCCTCCGGGCCGTCGGCGTTTTCCTGGGAAGCCCGGAACATCGCCTACATGCTCGTCGCCCACGCCCGGCGCTGCGACGGCTGCTTCGGAGCATCACGGGCCAGCCTGACCGCGCTCGGATTCGACGAACCAGCGCTCGATGGCTTCTGTGCCAATCCCGCGGTGCTGCCACTGCCCGAGCGCGAGCGTCTCTTCGTCAAGTACGTGCTGCAAATCGCCAGTGATCCTACCCAGCTTCAGCCCAAGGACTTCCGCGAGATGGAGGCTCACGGTCTGTCCCGGGAGAACATCCAGGAGCTGATCGGCTTCGCCGCCTACGCCGTGTTCAACACGATTTTCACCACCACGACGCTCGCCGCGTTGCGGGACGACTGACCCGCGCTGTCCTGGCGTGAACGGCCCGGCCTGAACTGCCCGGCGTGACCTGCGCGGCGTGCAACCAGGACCTCCGGCCGGGCGCCCGATTCTGCGACGGGTGCGGCGCCGCCGTCGAGGCGCAGTGCCCAGCCTGCGGCAAGAGCCAGCGCCCGCAGGCGCGCTTCTGCGATGTGTGCGGCACGTCGATCGCCGCCGCCGGGCCCGCCCCCACGGCCGTGGCCCCCACCGCCGCCCGTGCGCCCGCCTCCTACACGCCGCGCCACCTCGCCGAGCGCATCCTGACCGAGGGGCGGGCGCTCCGCGGCGAGCGCAAGGAGGTGAGCGTGCTCTTCGTCGACGTGCAGGGCTCGACGGAGCTGGCTGGGGCCCTCGACCCTGAGGAGTTCCACGCGGTCATGGATGGCGCCTTCAAGATCATGCTCGACGCCGTCCATCGCTGGGAGGGGACGGTCAACCAGTTCACGGGCGACGGGATCATGGCGCTCTTCGGCGCGCCGATCGCCCACGAGGACCACGCCCGGCGCGCCTGCCAGGCGGCGCTCGAGATCCAGCGCAGCTTCGCCGAGCACGCGGCCAGCCTGAGGCGCGACAGGGGTTTCGGCATCCAGGTCCGCCTCGGCCTCAACAGCGGCCCCGTCGTCGTCGGCGCCATCGGCGACGATCTCCGGATGGACTACACGGCCCAGGGTCTCACGACGAATCTCGCCGCCCGCATGCAGCAGGCCGCAGACCCGAGCTCGATCCTGATCGCCCCGGCGACGCACCGGCTCATCGAGGGCTACTTCCGCGTCCGGCCACTGGGTGCGCTCCGCCTGCGCGGCGCCGCCGAGCCGGTCGAGGCCTTCGTGCTCGAGGGCGAGGGCACCGTCGCGTCACGCCTGCAGGCCTCGCTGCGGCGCGGCGTGTCGCCCTTCCGCGGGCGGGAGGCGGAGCTCGCGCGGCTCGGCGAGGCCTGGGAGCGCACCGCTGGCGGCCACGGCAGCGCCATCTGCCTGGTGGGTGAGCCCGGGATCGGCAAGTCCCGGCTCGCCTGGGAGCTCCAGCGTCATCTCAGCCTGCCGGACCGGATCGAGGGGGCCGCCCAGGCCTACGCGCGCGGGGCCGCCTACTTCGCCTTCCGGCCGCTGCTGCGCCAGCTGGCCGCGCTGGCGCCGGACGACGACCTCGCGGCGGCGCGCGAGGGGCTGCACCGGCGCCTGTGGGATCTGTCGCCCAATCTCGCCGCCTCCGTGCCTGACATCTTGCCGATCCTGGGCACGTCCTGCGAGACCCTCACCATGCTCAGGGACAGCCCGGCCGACGGGCGCCGCGACCGCGTGCAGGACGCGCTGGTCGCGTGGGTGGCGGCCGAGTGCCGGCGGGTGGCACACCTGGCGCTGCTCGAGGACGTCCACTGGCTCGATCCCTCTTCAGAGGACCTCTGCCGCCGGCTGGCCACCGCCGCCCGCGAGCTTCCCTTGCTCCTGCTCATGACCTCGAGACTCCCTCTCGCTGGCAGCCGGCTCGAGGTGGCCGGCGTGGAGGAGATCCGCCTTGGCTCCCTGGCGGCCGAGGATATCCGGGCGCTCGTCGACGCCCAGCTGGATCCATACCCGGCGCGTGAGCGCCTCCGCCAGGCCGTGGCCGAGCGGGCCCAGGGCAACCCCTTCTACGTGGAGGAACTGGTCCGGGCGTTCCGGGAGCGCGGCGATCTCGTGCTGGCGGAGGGCGCGTACGACCTGAGCGAGACCGCCGCCGCGGTCGTGCCGCCGAGCCTGCACGCCCTGATCGCGGCACGCATCGATCGCCTGCCCTCCTCAGCCCGCGAACTGATCGCCGACGCCGCCGTGCTCGGCAAGCGCTTCCTGCTGGCCCACCTCCGCGCCCTGGCCCCGGCCGAGCGGTTCGACGAGGACCTGGCCCAGCTCGAGGGCCGCGGGCTCCTCGACCGAGAGGCCGGCGGCGGAATCACTGAGCTCCGCTTCCACCACGTCCTCACTCAGGAGGTCGCCTACGGCGGCCTGCTCCAGGCCGACCGCA
>CAYYRT010000147.1:0-4547 GCA_964474055.1 uncultured Acidimicrobiaceae bacterium
TATCTCGTGGGACCTGTGTCTATAGCATTCGTATAGCGCGAGGCGTACGATGATCGACATCGAGGATCTCGATCCTCAGGACCCATTTGAGATCGACGAGCGGAACAGGCCTCACCTGGCGAAGCACCCTCCGTTCACTGAGGAGGATCTGTGGGAGGCGCTAGAAGGTGACCCTGTCTTCTTCCCGGCCAAGCCGCCTGCGGAGTGGCTGATGGTTTCTCGAGTTCCTGGTTACACCGTTGTAGTTCCGCTGTTGCAAGGAAGTTCGCCGACGCGGCTCCGTCCGATCGGCATTTACGAGGCCTCCGATTCGATGAAGGAGCGATATGAGAATGAGTGATGGTCCACTGCTTGACGACGATTCGGCAGCTGCGTTTTTCGACGCCAACGCGGACGCTCTGGAATCTGCCGACCCTGGGCAGCGGCCGAGCCGCCCCTTGCGGCTGACCAACGCCATCCCAATTCGCTTCTCGGAGGAGAGTGTGGCTGCCATCAAGGAAGTCGCCGAGCGGGAGGGAATGACAGTGTCTCGGTGGGTTCGCAATGAAGTGGAGGCCGCACTCCGCCGGAGAGGCCTCGAGGAAGGGGCGGTCGGTGTGATCAGCCTGCCGATCGCACGCGCGCAGCGCGGTAGCGGAGCCAGCCGAGAAACGGCGGAGCACGTTCAGCGACTGATCCGGGACAAGGCCTTCGCCCTATGAGTCGGGAGGCAGAGCCGGGCATGGACTTCACACCACTGGTGAAGCGCCTAGATCGTGCGTACGGGGCGGGTATCCAACAACGCGACGTTCTGCTGGCCTCGTTGCGAGCCATGGGCGCGAGCGGCCTCTCGGTCGGCGTTGGGCTCGTCGTAGACGGGGTGATGATGTTGGGGGCGGTTGGTCCCTCGCAGGGCATGGCTGATGCGATGGCAGACGCGACGGCAGACGCAGTCGACGGTTTTGGCTTTGATAGGGAGCCATTCGAGCCCGTGGTTCAACAGCTGCGGGAGTCGGAAGAGACCAGAGAGGAGATGCTCAAGGGGCTTCGAGAAGTGGCTGACCGGTACCGGCCGGATGCCACGCTCGATGAGATTGCAGCTGAAGACGTCCTGAAGTTCTACGCCTCGTCTCTGGAGCCGTCGACCTTGGACCTTCACTCGGCGCAGATCTTCTACGGACAGGGAGACCCTCTTCACATCGAGGTGGTGCGCGTCTCTATTGGTTCGATCTCTGCATGGTGGCCGCTTAAGGCTCAAGAGGGTGCGAACGTGAACTACAACTTCAACAGTTGAGTGCAGGGGGATCGTGAGCGACTTGCCGCTCAGATTCCTCGGCGCCCGCGGCGAATCCGCTTGTCTAGCTCCACAAGTCGAGGTTCCGCCTGTGCCAACGCTGCTTCGCACTGCTGGCTCTTGGCTGCCGCGAAGAGGACGTTTTGGTTCCGCCAAGGGCTCGTGCGTCATGAGGATCGCGAGCTTGCGATGCCGGCCATGAGTTGTGGCGACGTAGGAGTGGTTGCGGGTGGTGCCGGTTCGAGGACCGCCATGCCGACATCGACAGTGTCTGCCCGGTTGCCATACCCGGTGACGGCCCAGCCGAGCTCGACTTGGCGGCGGACGTAGTCGGCGGGCGGTGGACCGGGCCATCAGAGGGTTGCAGGTGTGGCAGGTTCGACGTACGCTCCCAGCCATGGCGTCGAGCGTGTCGGAGATCGAGGCTCAACTTGATGAGCGGGGGCAGGTCGACGCGGTCGGGCGGTTGTTCGGTGGCGCCGAGGCGCCCGTTCGCCTCGTCGTGGGGGAGGAGACCGTTGAGCTCCCGCCGTCGTTGGTGCGGCTGCTGGTGGTCGGAACAGATGCGCTGCGAAGCGGGGATGCCGTCGCGCTGGTGATCGAAGAGGCTGAGGTCAGCCCAGCCGAGGCTGCCCAGCTGCTGGGGGTGTCCCGTCAGTACGTCGACCGGCTCGTCGCAGCGGAGGTGCTGCCAGTCCGGCGCCTGCCCCACAGCCGGTACAAGAAGATCCCCGTCCGTGCCGTGCTGGGTCATCGAGCAGCGAAGGACCGCAAGCGCTCCGCCATCGCCGATGTCGTGGACGCTGCAGCCGAGGCCGGTCTGGAGTACTGATCCGTGGCAGATCTGGTTCGTGTCCTCCCAGACACGAACGTCTGCTTTCCGATCTCGCTGCTCGACCTCGTGCTCCGCTGCGACGAGGCGGACCTGCACCGGGTGGTGTGGACAGAGGACCTCCTGCGGGAGCTCGAGGATGTCTGGGTCCGCAAGGGCGCCCGGACCCGGCAATCGGGTCGTCGCATCTGCGATCTCATCCGATCCGGTTTCCCGGATGGCGAGATCGCTGGCGGGCGGTATGCCGACCTCATCAAGGCGATGTCAGGTCCGGATCCTGATGACCATGTCCACGCCGCGGCCGCGGTTTCCGTTGCGCCGTCGGTGTTGCTGACGGCGAACCTCTCCGACTTCCCGCACGAGGGCCTGGCGGCGAGAGGCGTCCGGGTCGAGCATCCCGACGCCTACTTCACGGCATTGCTCGACGCACACGGACAGGAGGTCCAGCAGATCATCGAGGAGATGGCCGCTCATCGCCGACGGCCGAAGATGACGCGAGAGGAGGTCGTCGCCGCGCTGGAAGGTGCTGGACTCAGGGCGTTCGGCGAAGCCATTCGGCGATGACGTCCCATGCTGGCCCGAGAGCTATTGCCACGCCTGGAAGGCTGGTCGCAACAGGTTCACGCCGGCGTGGCGAGGCGACGCTCTCGCGTGGCAGCGAACTCGAGGGCGGCACGGATGTGGGCCTCGGTCAGCTCAGGGAAGTCCTCCACGATCTCGTCGTGGGTCATCCCGCTCGCCAGATACTCCAGGACGTCGTAGACCGCGATCCGCGTGCCCACGAAGCACGGCTTGCCGCTCCGCACGCCGGGACGAATGTCGATCAGGTCGGACAGGCCCACAGCCCCGAACCTACTGATCGAGCTGCTGAGTCGGGGCACGGGGAACGGAACGCCGTTACGGTCGAGGATCGGTCATAGCGGTCGGCTCGCGCCGTCCGTTCCGGACAAGGAGGACCGATGCGAGTGACGGGCATCCATGCGAACCTTCCGGTCGCGGACATCGCCGTGGCTCGCGACTTCTACACCGACTACCTCGGGTTGAGCGTCGAGGGGTTCAACATGGGGTGGGTGGCGCGTTACTCGTCGCCGAGTGGCGAGGCCTCCGTCCAGCTCGTCACTCGCGACGCCCCGGCGCCTCACGACTCGGTCACCTCGGTTCACGTCGGCGCCGACGTTGATGAGGCGTACGCGGAGGCCCAGCGGCGGGGGTACGAGATCGTTCACCCGCTCACCGAAGAGGCATGGGGCCTGCGACGGTTCTTCGTGCGCGCCCCGGATGGCAACGTGATCAACATGACGAGTCACAGCGACGAGTAGGTCCTCAGTCCAGCCGGGACAGTGCGGCGCGGACGGATTCGGTCGACGTGACGTGGACCGCCTGCATCCCGGCGTCGATGGCGCCTTCGACGTTCTCGGGGGCGTCGTCGAAGAACAGGATGCTCGTCGGGGAGGCCCCGATGGCCGAGGTGACGGTGTCGAACGCCGCCCGGTCGGGCTTCCGATGCCCGATCTCCGAGGAGATGAACGTCGAGGTGAAGACGTCGAGGATGTCGGCGAAGCGTTCGGCCCAGATGGCCTGGTGGGTCGGGTTGCTGTTGGTCAGCGCGTACAGCGGGAACCGCGTCGCCGCCGCGGCGAGCAACGGCTCCATCCCGTCCATGACGCCGAGGTAGATGTCGTTCCAGCCCGCCAGCAGGTCGTCGTCGGTGAGCTCCAGGGCAAGGCCCCGCCGAAGACTCTCGCAGTAGCCGGCGACGTCCAGGGTGCCCCGCTCGTGGTCCTCGTAGGCAGCATCGAAGGAGAACCGGGAGGTGATGTCGGCGACCTCACGACCGGCGCTGTTCGCCCATCGCCTCATGCAGCGTCCGAAGTCGATGTCGATGACGACCCCGCCGAGGTCGAACAGCAGCACCTCGACCGCCTCAGGACGGAACGGCGGCGCGGTCATCGTCCGAGCGTGCCACACGCCTCCCCATCCCACGTGTCACTCGAAGAGGCCGCGGGGCGAGTGCGTTGGTCGTCGGCGACCACACAGCGGGCGAAGGTGGCACCGAAGACGGTCGCCCGGCGGCGGCGGGCGGGGCGGGGGGTACTGTCGGCGGATGATCGTCGTGTCCGGAACAATCGTCATCAACCCCGAGAAGCTCGAGCTGGGGATCGAGCTCACCCGCGAGCTCATGGAGAAGACCCGGGCCGAGCCCGGCAACATCAGCTACGAGTACTTCGCCGCCCTCGAGGACCCGTCCCGCTACCACATCTTCGAGGAATGGGAGTCGGAGGAGGCCATCCAGGAGCACACGGCGTCGGAGCACATGGCGGCCTTCTTCGCCGCTGCCGGCGAGCTGGGTATCTCCCACGTGGAGCTCTACCGCTACGCCGTGACCGACAAGCTGAAGATCATGTGACCGGGCTCGTCGACACCCGGCCCGTCGCACCGGTG
>CAYYRT010000148.1:0-11838 GCA_964474055.1 uncultured Acidimicrobiaceae bacterium
CGCCCTCGGAGTAATCGGGCTCTACATTCCCGCCTGGCTGACGGCCGAAGGCCTGCCTGACTCCTCCCTTGCGATCACGGAGGCATTGGCCGGGGCGGCGGTCATCTTCCTGGCACCCTGGGCAGGGGCCCGGACTGACCACCTGGGACCACGGCTGCCAGCCCTCGCTTGGACCACCGCACTCGCGATCGGTGCCACCGCCCTCCTCGATACGTTTTCACCC
Organism: uncultured Acidimicrobiaceae bacterium; assembly: GCA_964474055.1. Lineage (GTDB taxonomy): Bacteria > Actinomycetota > Acidimicrobiia > Spongiisociales > ZC4RG35 > JAICND01. The sequence continues at coordinate 224 of CAYYRT010000148.1, forward strand.
ACCATCACGTTGGTGGTCCTCGGTCTCGGTCTGATCGGCCTCAACGTCGGATCCGCCCTCTATGACTCCCTCCTGACCGAAGTCAGCCTGCCCGATGACAGAGGCCGAATCTCTGGTCTCGGTGTCGGCTTCGGTTACGTGGGCTCGTTCATCGGGCTCGGCCTCGGAGTTCTCGCTTTCGAAACTCTCGACCTCGGTTACCGCGGCACCTTTCGCTTTCTCGCCGTCGGGTTTCTCATCTTTTCGATTCCGATCTTCCTGTGGGTCAAGGAACGCCGGCCCGCCCTACCGGGACCGCCCCCCTCAGTAACGGGTGTTGTCAAAGGATTGACCGAGTCGTGGCGGCGAGCCTCACAATTTCCAGGAGTGGTCCGCTTTCTGATGGGCCGTTTCCTTTACACCGACGCCATCAACACTCTGATCGGCGGATTCCTGGCGATCTTCGTCCTCCGCGAACTCGAACTCGACGCGTCGGCGGTCACCCGGCTACTGGGTCTGGCCATCGCCACCGCCATCATCGGGGGACTTGGCGGCGGCAGGCTCGTCACCCGCTTCGGACCACTGACCGTCCTACGCGCGGTCCTGTTGGTGTGGGTAGTGGCGATCGCCACCGGAGTGCTGGCCGCCAGCACCGGGGCCACGGCCCTCATCTGGGTGGTGGGAGCCGCCGGGGGCGCCGCGCTCGGTGCCACCTGGACCGCCGACCGGGTGGTGATGCTGGAGTTGAGTCCCCACCAGCACCTCGGTGAGTTCTACGGTCTCTACGCGACCGTTGGCCGCTTTGCCACCATCCTCGGGCCCTTGGCGTGGGCTTTGGTCGTCGATGGTCTCGGCTGGGGTAGATCGGCGGCGATGCTGGTACTGGCCGGTTTCGTCCTGGCCGGGTGGACGGTGTTGGGCCGCCTGCGGGGTCAGCTCAGATGAGGTCTCCCTGGCCGCCGAAGGTCAATCTCTCCTCGACGTTGTAGGGGACCGGGAGGTCACGGGTTTCGCGATTACCGGTGACCAGTCGCCGTCCGATTTCGGCGAACCAGGTGTCGTTGGGGACCACCCATGGCCACAGACGTAGACCGGAGCGGGCGCCGACCATGGCCCCCACCATCGTGGCCAGGTAGCTGCCCCCTTGGGAAGCTGCCATTTCGACCTGCCGGTAGGGCTCGCCGCCGAACGGGGCGGCGATCTGGACCGCGAGCAGCCCTAGATAAGGGGGATGATCGGCCGGCTCAAGCCTCCCGACCAGTTCAGTGGCTGGCCTCCCCACCCAATCGACGGACTCCTCCAAGAGCCGGGCGAAAGATCGGGCGTCGTCGAGCCGGCTGTACAAGAACTCCTCTTTGCTCATGGCCTTGAGGCACCGGCCCGCTACTTCCGACGAAGCCTTCACCAGGTCGCGGCCGCTTTGAGCGAAACAGGAGGCAGCCACCGCTCCGGCCACGGTCACCGCAGCCAACACCGTTGTTGCGTCGACATGGGTGAGCCGGGAAGCTGCCATGGCCGCCTCGACCAGGCGGTCTGGTTGCCGGCGAAACCAGACGCCGATCGAGTGGATTCGAGCCGCCGGCTCGATCGAGGCTTCCGAGATAGCTGCCGCCTCCCCCTCACGGGTAGCCAGGAGGAAGGCCTCGAATTCGACCGAGGGCGCTCGATAGACCGACGGTGTCTCCCCGTCTGTGCCGAGTTCCAACCAATCCTGCGCAAGCAACGGCCGCTCGACCCCGTCCTCTCTCAAGACGTGATAGCCCAGGATGGTCGCCTGTTGGGTCAGGGCCGAATACCCGATGGGACTGGCCCCGCCGGCGACATCTCCGGCGGCAGCAGCGAGCATCGCTCCCGCTCCTTCGCCGTTCAATAGCGAAAACAGGGGCGTTGTTGAGTCTGCCGGCGACTGCTCGATCACGAGATTCGAGGCTAGCCCGGTAGCCTTCCCTCCTTGCGCAAGCTCTTGTTGGTCGCCAACCCCTCCTCCTCCCAATTCACCGGGGGGGCCCACCGAACGGTGCTCCGGATTCTTCGCCATGAATATCTGGTGGAGCCGGCCTGGCCCCAGTCGCCCGACCATGCCCGCCAGCTGACCGCCGCAGCCGCGGCCGACGGCTACGACGTAGTGGCGGCGATGGGGGGTGACGGGGTGGTGCATCACGTTGGACAGGCTTTGGCCGGCACCGATACGACCCTCGGGGTGATCCCCACCGGCACCACCAATGTTTACGCCCGGCTGATGGGAATCCCCAAGCGGGTCGCCCACGCCGCCCGCCTGCTGGTGGGACCGAACCAAGTTTGGATGGCACCGGTGCTGTCGATCGAGGGGCTGACCAGCGACACCATCGCCCACCGCTATGCACTCTTTGCGGCAGGTTTCGGGTTTGATGCCGACGTGGTCCGCGCCGCCGAGAAGGAGCCTTATCGGAAGTATCGTTTCGGCGGTCTTCACTACGCCCGCACTGCGATCTCCACCGCCCTCTTCTCGTATCGCCGCGGTTCTCGCTCGGACATCAAGGTGAGGGTGGATGGGGAGTCGACCGAGGCAGTGGCGGTTCTGATCCAGTTCCACCCGATCTACACCTACTTCGGCCGGCTCTCCCTCAGCCTGGGTGAAACTCGACCCGATTCCATCACCGTCCTCGCGGTTGAGGCCATGCCCGCCCGCCGGGTCCCTCGCATCGCCTCAACCTTGCTGCGTTCCGGCGACTTCTCGAGCGTCCCCGGTCTCCGTGTATGGCGGGAGGTCGACGAACTCCACCTCGATGCAACTCCAACGGTCAACGGGCAGGCGGACGGAGAGCTGACTGGATCATGGTCAGAGGCTCGGATCGTCCTCCGGCCCGGAGCTTTGCGGGTGCTCGTTCCCCCGACGCCGCGGTAGGCCATCTGCCTGGGACTTGTTGGTGGCCACCCTGATGTCGCCGTTGGGCACATAGTGGATGTCGCCCTCTGGATCGCGCAGAACCGTTACCCGGAGCCTGATGTCTTGAACCTTGCCCGACACTCCTAGGAGTTCGACCGTGTCACCAATGCGAAACTGGTCTTCGACGAGTAGGAAGAAGCCAGCGATCACATCCTGTACGAGCCGTTGGGCGCCGAATCCCAAAGCCACCCCGGCGGCCGATCCAACCGCCAGGAAAGGTGTGATCGACAACTCCCAGACCGCTGAGAGCAGCGTCAGACCTGCCACGAGAATGACGACAACCAGCAGAACCCGTCGAACCATCGACCACAAAGTGGCAGCCCGAGCCCCGGGCTCTCCCCGCCGCGCCATCCGATTTACGAAGCGGTGGCCGGCCCGTGCTGCGATCAGATAAACGAGCACGAACGAAGCGACCACCACCACCGAACCGATCAGCTTGTTGATGGTGGAGGAATCCATGAGACCCGGAGCGTAGGGACACCGGTCAGGACTTGGCCCGTTGTTCGGTATCAGGGGTTGGAGCTGGCCGCTTCGTTCAGCGCCAATTCGAGTTCGGTCAACAGTGCCAGTGTCCGGGCTCTCGGCCGCAACCGGTCTCTGAGCTCACGGCCAATCATGGCGTCGAGAGTCCGGGCCGGTTCGGCACTGGCGGCCGCCTCCTCCACTACTTCGGCCCAGTCGAATCGGGCGCCCGGGAAGAGGTCGTGCGCAAACATCCACAACTCCCGGTGAGCTTCGGCGCTGCGGCCCCGACCTATGAGGTCGGCGGCCCGGGACGCGAGATCCTGCCATCGTCGGGAAAAGTCAACGGGCTGGACCAAAGGTGACAGATGGGCAGCACCGATCGCCAGCTCGTTGACCATCTCCCGATCCCGGTCGACTCCGGTGGGGTTGACCTCGCACAGCTTCTCCCATATCTCGTCGACACCAACGGGAGGGCCGACGGGTGGATCGGCGGCCGCCGTCCAGATGATCGGGGTGCTGACTCCATCTGATCGCAGTGTCCTCGCCAGATCGGCGGTCAACGGCACCAGCTCGGACTGTTCCAGACGATCGATCTGGTTGACGACAAACCGGAAGACTGCCTGGTGACTGCTGACCGACCGGACCAGCTCGTGGAAGATCCGGTCGTGATACTTCTCGGGATCGATGACCCAGACGACCACATCGAGATAGGGCACCACCTCTGACACGAGCTGGCGGTGCCGGGTCACCAATGAGTCGATGTCAGGAAGATCGAGGATTGCCAGCGGAACCTCCCGATCGTGTTCGATCCTGGTCTGGATATTCAGGACGTCAAGCATCGCCTCTAGCGCCGGTCTGGAGTTGGCCGGTAGCCAGGCCAGCGGTTCGGACGTGGTCGGGCGCCGGGCACCGGAGACGGAAACCTCCATTCCTGCCAAAGCATTGAGCAAGCTCGACTTGCCCGACCCGGTGCCTCCCAGCAGTCCAATCAATGAGACTTCTCCTGCCAGTTGTCGTTTCCTCCGGACCGCCCGGCCGATAATGGCAACCGGCTCCACGATCTCGACCGCCAGATGCGATGCCGCGTCAGCCACCACCCGGTCATAGAGGTCGAGCAGTCCCACCAGGTCAACCGTCGGCTCACGCACCGGGCCACTCCAGATCGGTCAACATCTCGAGACCCATCACCAACGCGTCCACCGCCTCCGCCGAAGGCACCGGATGCAGCGCCGCCCACACCGAACCTGCCTCCGCAAACAAGGACTCGATGATCGATGTCTCTGATTGGAGCGGATCCACCCACGAGACCCGGGCGAGGACCCCGGCGGCCATCGACCGCATGACCGGGGGTAGCTCCATGCCCCGGTTGGTGGCTTCGACGAAACTCTCCGCAGCGGCTCCGGCCAGACCGGCTACCACAACGGCGGTGCTTCGGGCCGGGTCGATCGGGACGGCCCGGCGCCAGCGCCGTCGGCGAGTCATTGTCTTGAGCCCGGCAATGACGTCAGCCGTGGCTACTTGGTGACAGCTGGCGGCAATCGCAACCAGCTCGTCATGTTCGACCCAGGTGGTCTTGATCGACTCGAGAACTGCATCGACGTCTGCTGCGGTACGGTCGGCAATCCGTTCGAACGGGAGCTTGCGCAGTCCCCAGGGATCGGTCGACCAGTTGGTGAGGATTGCGAGCAGGCGTCTCATCGCCTGGTGGGGAAGTTTGTCGCCGATGCGATCGGTCCGTTGTTCGGAGATGGTCAGGATCGGAGCATCCGCATATGACATCTCCCGCAATTGGGAAGCGAGGAAGTTCTTTACACCGGAACTGCGGGCAGGCACCCGGTTGATCACTACGGCCAGCGGACGGGGCGTGATTCCGTTCAGGGCCTCCCACGGACGGGCGTCTCCATAGCGGCCCGCGGTGGTGACCATCACCAACCCATCGCTGACGTCAGCGATTGCCAGGGCTCGCAGTCGATGTTCGGGCAGGTCGGAATCGAGGTCGGGAGTGTCGACCAGTGCCATGGAGGCGGCGAGCGGATGCTCGTCGGCCACCACCCGACCGATCCACTCCACCGATGGGGCATTGCTGGCTGCCGTCCACACCACCGGATCGCGAGTAGTGGGTCTTATCACCCCCACCCGGCTCAAGGGCCGTCCCGCGATGGAATTGAGGATGGTCGACTTGCCCGCCCCGGTCGAGCCGATCAGCGCCACGATCAGCGGCAACCCCTCGTTGGCGAGACGAGGCAAGAAGTAGCGCTCGATCGCGTCGACCGCCCGTCGACGGTGCTGCTCGATCACCTCTGATTGTTGCTCCCCGACCGCGACGAGGGCGTCAGCCAGGCTGCGCATCTCGCGGTGGAGCCGGCCACGGCGCCTGCTCACGGGGGGATCATCCCATGTACCAACAGGACCGACAGCCTGGCGATCCCCGATTCTGTCCCACCTGGCCCGTACATTGGCTCCATGACCAACATCCGCCTCACGGAGGGAACCCTGCATATCGACGGGTTGTCCATCCGTGACGCCGTTTTGACCGATCTTGTCAGTCGTCAGCCGGACCCGGAGGCCATGGAGATGTTGCTCGAAAGAGTCCTGGTAACCGGTGCGCGGGGAATCGCCTCGATGGGGGTTGGGCTCGATCTGGCCGAACTCGATGGCCGCGTGGCGAAAGCAGTGGCTGTGGCCCTGGCCGACTTCGAACAGACCATCTCCACCGGGGTCAGCAATCTGGCCGAACAACTAGACCCCGAACAGCGTTCCTCGCTGGTAGCCCGGGCCTTGTCCGAGCTCACCGAAATCCAGGCGGTGTTCCTGGCCGGGGTCGACCCCAACCGGACCGACAGTCACGCCGGTGCGCTGCTCGCACGGCTCAACGAAGTGGTCGGACCGCACGGGCACGTAGCCCAGCGTCTCGAAGAGGCGCTCGACCCCGATGCTCCCAACTCGGCGTTGGCCGCCGGCTTCGCCTCGATCCGTTCCGAAATCACCGCCCTGCGCGACCACGTCAGCCAGCAAAGGGGCAGGGACGAGGAGGCGACCAGGGGGACCGCCAAGGGCGTCGACTTCGAGCACATGGTCGATGACGCCCTGCGCAACGCCGCCCGCCCGCTCGGGGCGATCGTCGAGCACACCGGACGGGCCGCCGGCGCGCTTGGTGCCAGCGCGGTAGTAGGCGACTATCTGGTCACGCTCGCCAATGGATGCCGTATTGCCGTCGAGGTCAAAAATCAGCGGACTATCGGCCTTACCGGGAAGCAAGGGGTTTTGGAAGAGCTCGACCGGGCTGCCGCCAACCGTCAAGCCGACGCTTCGATGTGCATCTCCGCCATTGACGCCTATCCGCAAGAGGTCGGTCCGTTCGGTGTCTTCGGCAACCGCGTACTCGTGGTCGATGACGGTGAAGGGACCATGATCTGGACCGGGTTGCGCTGGCTGGCGGCCACACTCACCAACCAGCCTGTCACCGAGGCCATCGATCTGGCGGCGGTAGCTGACCGGCTCCAGAGGCTGCGTTCGATCTGTCAGAAATTCTCGTCGCAGAAGACCGCCCTCACCGAGATCAACAAGTCCATCGGGAAAGTCTCAGAAGGCCTCGGTGACATGCGCGACGAAGTCCTCGGATTGGTCGACGACCTGACGCGCCAGATCCGGTTCACGTTCGACGGCGATGACACCACCTCCAGCCCGGTCGTCAATCTGCGACGGCACGCGGGCTGAGCCCTATTCGTTGAAGGCGACCGCCACCGAACCTTCCGGGCAGTCGGGCAACAGGGGGCAGTAGCGACACCAGGGCCCACCCCTGAGTTGGGCCGCCTCCCCCGACGCCCAGTTCAGGCGCACCGAGGTGACCAGGTCTGCCACTTGACTCGCGACTTGCGTGAGCGAGGCCACCGTCGGCGCCGAGCGCAATCTCTCGCCCGTCTGGAGCGACACCGCCTCGACAGCAGCCGGGACTTCGTTGCGGGCTAGCGCCCACACGAGTGCGTAGAACATCAACTGGTCCATCGGTTCCCCGAGTGACCCTGTTTTCCAGTCGCGCAGCAAAGGGGTTGGCGACCCTTCACTGAACACGGCGTCGATCTTCCCTATCAGGACTACGCCTTCGACAGGTTCCGCTTCGAGACTGACTTCGGCCGCTTCGAAGCCGTCCTGGGGGAAACGGCGGAATCTCTCGTACAACGAGCCCATTGTGCGGATCAACTCCTCCAGTTCGGAGGGACGGTGGATGCCAAGGGCCGCCAGCTTGGGGTTCAAACCAGACCCGATCTCCTCCCGAATCGCCTGCGGAAGATCCTCGATCGGACCGCTGGTCAAATGGCGGGCGAATACCCGATGGGCGACAACACCCAGAAAGCTGTGCTTCGACTCAGGTGGATACACGCCCTGAAAACGAGCCTCCGCCTGTGCCGGGCACTGGCGAAACGCTATGTAGGTGGTAGCCGACACCTTGATCGGATCACCGGCCGGGACCGGGGGAAACGGGATCACTGCGACGATGGTACGGCGGCCGATTACCGCTCGTTCATCAGTCCCCTAAACTTGGTATCACCGCTGGGACCCCAAATGATGTCTACTGACGCGCAAGTATCAACCACACGTTCCAAGTTCCCACTGCCGGCACTCATTGCCGGCGGTGTTCTCGTTTTTGTCTTCGCCCTTTACGGGGTCAACCGGGCGATCTCAGCCGGCGGGGTCATCGGGTCGGTGCAGCTCGATGGCTTGGAACTTGGCGGTATGCCCCCCGAAGAGGCTGCCCTTGCCATCTTGGATCACGAAGCCCTTTTGGCCGACCAACCCGTCTCATTCCTGGTCAGGGACAGCATTGTCAACGTGCAGCCGATCGCCGCGGGTTTTGGGCTCGACCGCGAGGAGATCCTGGAAAAGGCGATGAACATTGGGCGGGAGGGTGGCTTTCTCGGCGAGTTCTGGTGGTGGTTGAGCCATCTATTTCAGACCACCAACCTTGATGTCCGGGCCGACCTCAACCTCGAGTCTCTCGAACAGATCCTTGTCATATGGGACCAGGAAGCAGTTGGTAACCCTCCATTCAACGGTGCGGTGGTGGTTAACGGCACCAGCCCGGAAGCGCAGTACCCGATTCCCGGCGAGATGCTCGATCGCTCCGTCGTGCCCGCGCTGATGCTCGGCCAGTTCTCGACTATCGACCGGGAGACGATCGAATTGCCGATCGTCCGGGCGGAGCCAGCGCTCACCGCTGCCCAGGTCGATCAAGCAGTGGCTACGGCCCGCCTGATCCTGGCCGGACCCGTCACCCTGTCGAACTCCGAGCGCGAGAAACAGATCACCTTCACGACTGCGGAATTGGCATCGGCGCTTCGCTCCGAACTGGGCAACGGTGGGATCGTGTTCCGCATGGAAACCGAGGTCGTCTCGGGCCTGCTCGAGCCGCTGCGGACCGAACTCGAGGATCCACCGGTCAATGCCGAGTTGCAGATCGACGGCAACAACGTCACCGTCATCCCCGGGCTGCGAGGCACGCTGGTCGACGACCACGTCGTTGCCGAGAGCGTCTTGACGGTGGCCGCTAGCGCCAGCCGCCAGGGCCTGCTTCCGATCGAGGAAGCGGTCGACCCGGAAGTGACCACCGAGGAACTCCAGGCGCTGGGAATCACCCACAAGGTGAGCCAGTTCACGACCCATCACGACTGCTGCCAGAACCGGGTGACCAACATCCACCTGTTTGCCGACACGATCGACGGCACGATCGTGATGCCCGGCGAGACCTTTTCGCTCAACCTGGCGGTCGGGGAACGAACCGTCGAAGCGGGTTACACCGAGGACGGGACCATCGTCGGAGGTGAGATCGTCCCCACCGTGGGTGGTGGAGTGAGTCAGTTCGCCACCACCTTCTACAACGCAATGTTTTGGGGTGGTTACGAGGACGTGACCCACAAGCCGCATAGCTTCTACATCAGCCGTTACCCGCTGGGCATCGAAGCCACCATCAACTGGCCCGTCCCCGATCTCCATTTCCGCAACAACACCGCAAATGCGATCCTCATCAAGACCTCTTACAGCAACACCTCGATCACGGTGATGTTCTTCTCCGACAACGACGGGCGCATCATCGCCGGTCAACAATCAGGTGGACGCCTGCGGATGGAGGTGGTCGCCGAGGGTGGCCCCAACGCCCGGGTGGTCACGGCCAACGTTTCGGATCGTTACGGGTTCCGCGAACCTCCCGAGGCGCTCTATCGAGGGGATCCGACGATCCCGCCCGAGACCCAAAAAGAGATTCAGGGGCCGTCGCAAGGCTTCTCGGTGGCGGTCACCCGCACCATCAGCCATCTAGGGGTGGCCATCGTCAACGAGTGGACGGTGATCTACTCGCCACGTCGACAGATCTTCCTGGTCAACCCCTGCACCCTGGATGCCAACTGCCCGACCACGACGGTGACAACCGCCGAAGAGACCACGACGACCATCGCCGAATCGCCACCGCTGCCCTGATCGGTCAGGTCGCGCGATCGGGGTAAAACCGGAAAAACGCGGCGATCGTGGTGCGGGCGTCCTCCACCGTCTCCGGTATCCACCCCCCCCGGCAGCGGATCGAGAGGGCGTTGGACATCACATAGATGTGGTCGACGGTGGGTTCGGCCTCGAAGAGTCGGACCGCTAAACGGGCGGCAAAGGTGTCGACGGTTGCCGCCGTGACCGGACCGGTGAAACTCTCCCCGTCCTGACCTGTCAAAGTGCGATCGGTGGTCACCATGAGGATGTCGCCGACCTGGACCGTCTCGAGAATCTGAATGGTCTGGCCCATGCGCCTTCCGATCGTAGCCTTTTCCGGTGGGCCCTCAGAGCCCGCCGATCTCGGGTGAGGTGCGCCCGGAGCGCTGGGAGGCCACCCCGCGGTCGCGTTCGCCGATCATGTGGATCTTGAGCAGGTTGGTGGAGGCCTGCTGGTTCGGGGGGATGCCGGCCACCATCACCACCCCGTCGCCCCGCCGGCAGATGAGCTCGCGTTCGAGGACCTTCTCGGCGGCGGCGATCATGTGATCCGTGTAGTCACGGCGCTCGAATGGATAGGCGGTGACCCCCCGGTAGAAGGCCATACGGCGCCTGGTCACCGGGTCTGGCGTGAAGGCGACGATGCGGGCGGCGGGCCGATACTTCGAAAGGAGCCGGGCGGTGGAGCCCGATTCCGTGAACGCCACGATGGTGTCGATCCCGAGGTTGGCGGCCGCATCGACCGCAGCCTGGGCGATGGCCGACGCCACCGCACTCTCGTGGGTGAGGTAGGTGTGTTGCACCCCTGCCACCGATGTCTCGGATTCCACGGTCGCACAGATCCTTGCCATCGTCGCCAGGGCTTCGATCGGATAGAGACCCGTGGCAGTCTCGGCGGAGAGCATGACCGCGTCACTCCCGGCCATTACGGCGGTGGCGACATCGGTCACCTCGGCCCGGGTGGGTCGGGGCGATTGGGTCATCGACTCGAGCATCTCGGTGGCCGTGATCGAAATCAATCCTGCCTGGTTGGTCCGGCGGAGGATGTCGGCCTGGATGAGAGGTATGCGTTCGAGGGGAAGTTGAACACCGAGGTCGCCCCGGGCGACCATGACCCCGGCCGCCTCCGAGATGATGTCGTCGAGATTGGCATACGCGGCCGCCAGTTCAATCTTGGCTACCACTGGCACTCCCCCGGCCAACTCACGGACCTCGCGAACATCGGCGCCGGTTCGTACAAAAGAGGCGGCCACCCAGTCGACCCCGATCGTCTTTCCAAAGGCGAGGTCTTCGGCATCCTTCTCGGTGATCGACGGCACCCGGAGGCTGGTGTGGGGGAAGGCGACACCCTTGCCGTCCCTTAGTTGACCTCCAATCACCACCCTGGCTTGCAGGTGGTCGTCGGCCTGCTCGGTGACGACCAGGGTGATGAGGCCATCGGCCAGGTAGATCTCCTCCCCTACCTCGACGTCCTCGAGTAGGTGGACGTAGTCGACGAAGATCGAACCGGGCGTGGCGGCCATCTCCCGACCGACGTCGAGTCGCACTATTTGGCCGGCAACGAGGGTGATGGCTCCTTCCGGAAAACTTCCGACCCGCAGTTTGGGTCCCTGAATGTCCTGGAGGATGGCAACGTTGCGCCCGGCCGCCTCGGCCGCCTGTCTTACCCAGGTGTGGAACTGCTGGTGGGTGGTGTGATCTCCATGCGAGAAGTTGAGCCGGGCACCATCCATCCCGGCATCGACCAACGCCCTGACCTTCTCGAGGGAGGCGA
>CAYYRT010000149.1:0-15236 GCA_964474055.1 uncultured Acidimicrobiaceae bacterium
TTCGATTGTCTGACCCAACACGCCCATGCTCGACCCTTCCGAAAGGGGAGCCAGTCGGGGCGCTGGCCGTCTTTCTACCTGCCAGCGTAGTCGAACACATGTTCGCTTGTCAAGTTCCAGCTTTGGATTTTCCACCGGACGCTTGGGCGGAAGCGCAGGCGCTGATCGACCGCTCGACTTATTGAGTTCCCTCCGCAAAGGGAGGAAACTCGTGTCGTACCATTCCGGTCCATGGATCAACGACGACCAACGGGGGCGGGAGGCACCAGGGGCGGGGTAGGGCCCTTCTTGCTCGGGGCGGCGATGACGATCGCCGGCGGTTATCTCCTTCTCACCTCGCTGCACATCGTCAACGGGTTCGGCGGCGGCCTCTTCGGAATCGGCGGCTTCAGGGTGACCGGGGGGATGATCATGATCCCGTTCATCATCGGAGTCGGGATCGTCTTCTATGACTCCAGCAAGTGGTACGGGTGGGCGCTGGCCGGAGGTTCGTTATTTGCGCTGATCATCGGGGCGATCACCAGTGTCCGCTTTGCTTTTGACGGCATGACGGCTTTCGACTTCATCATTGTGTTGATTCTGCTGTTCGGTGGGATCGGCCTGGTGCTTCGGTCAGTCAGGGAGAGCAACTCGTAGCCCCCGGGATACTCAGCAGGCGAGCACTCAACCGCGCCACCCTCGAGCGCCAATGGCTTCTGCATCGACACCAGGCAGCAGCCTCGGCGGCAATAGAACACCTGGTAGGGATACAGGCCCAGAATCCGCTCGATCCGTACTACGGCTTGGCCGCGCGGTTGGAGGGATTCGTGTTTGACGACCTGGTTCGGCTCCTGCAAGACCGCCAGGTTGTGCGTGGCCAACTCATGAGGGGAACGATTCATCTGGTGACCGCCGACGACTTCCTGGGCATGCGTCCAATCTTCGAACCGGTTCTCACCAGGACCTTCGGCTCCACCCAGTTCGCCAAAGACTCCGCCGGAATCGGCATCGAGGACCTGTTGAAGTTCGGTCGATCAGTCCTCGAGAAGGCACCGCTTACTCGTGCACAGTTAGCACCGCTACTTGCAGAGCGATGGCCGGGAAGAGTGGGATCGTCGTTGGCGCAGGCCGTCACCTACCTATTGCCGGTGATACAGGTCACGCCGCGCGGGCTTTGGGGAAAGACCGGAACTGCTTCGTGGACGACGATCGAACAGTGGCTCGGGCGGGAGCTAGACAACCCGCCAGCCCCTGACCAACTCGTGCTCAGATACCTGGCGGCATTTGGCCCAGCCGGGGTGAGCGACGCCCGCACCTGGTCCGGCCTCCCGGGGCTCCGCCAGGTATTCGATCGTCTTCGACCGGATCTCGTGACGTTCCGATCGGTGGATGGCGCCGAGCTGTTCGATTTGGCTGATGCTCCCCGACCTTCACCCGATGCTCCCGCACCGCCCCGTCTTCTCCCTGAATATGACAATCTCCTGCTCTCTCACCGGGACCGCTCGCGTTTCTTCAGCGGTGATCTAATTCCCGTGGGATGGGTCGGGAATGTGCTGGTCGACGGCCTCTTCGCTGGTCATTGGGCCCTTCGCCAGGAGAAGGGTGAGCAACGGTTAGAGATTGCTGTTGGGGATCGCGCCAATCGCCAGTTCTCAGAGCTGATTCTCGAAGCACACGGATTGTTAAAGCTCGCAGACCCGGAAGCACCCGTCGATGCCGTCCGCATCGTTGAGAGTGTGCGCTAGAAGACCGTCCAGGTCGGTGAGTCGCCGGCCCGAGCCGGGGCCGTAAAGACAGCTTGCTTTCCCTGAAGTAGCCCCCTGAAGAGGCCGATTAGAGCTAAGAGCAATGACTATCGAAGTTCCCGGGGACCCGGGCACGCCCCGGCCACGGGTCCTGGCGGTAGACGACGACGCCTTTACCCGCGCCTACATTTCCAGCGTCCTCAGAGGGGCGGGCATCGATGCTGTCTCGGTTGACGTCAGCGACGCCCTCTCCTCCCTGACCGAGTCCCACTTCGACCTCGTGATCGCCGATCGCTCGATGCCAGGCATCAGTGGCGACGAGTTCCTGGCCATGGTGCGCAGCAACCCCACCTTCGATCTGACTCCGTTCTTGTTCCTCACTGCCTCTGACGACGTTGACGACCTCATCGGTGGATTGAATGCCGGAGCTGACGACTACATCACCAAACCCTTTCGCAACGAAGAACTGATTGCTCGCGTCAAGAACCGCCTTGCCCGGATCAGGTCGATAAGCAGGCGGGATGGTCAGGCGATGGTCGACGTTGAGACCTTCGCAATCGAGGTCGACCGGGAACTCGCCCGTGCCTCACGAGGAGGCAGGGGTGGCCTGCTGGCGGTGGTCGACCTGCCGAGTCTCGACTCCGTCGAAGCAATGCTCGGAGACCGGGAACGCCGCACGGTCCTGGAGACCCTTGCCGGAGCTATGAAACTGTCAGCGGAACCGCTCGACATGTTGGGAGCGACCAGGTCGGGCGACCTGGCAATTCTGCTGCCTGATGTCGACCTCAAAACGGGGGCGGAGAGGTTGCACGCCATGGCCGAACGAGCAGCCGGTCTGACCACCGAGGCGGCAGGATTCAAGATAAGGCCGGTCCCGATGATCGGTTTCGTCGAGTTCGAGCGCAACGGCAACCTGGATCGTCCTGCCGCTCTCGAGCGTGCCTCCCTGGCCAGTCGGCAGGCCGCCTCGATTCAGGACCTTCAGCCACGTCGCTGGCTCCCGCCCAACCCTCGATACCGAAGACGAACCGACCACCATCCGATCAGAGAGTTGCTTCAGGTGATTGCCACCATGGTGCTCGGTTTGGTCATGCCCTTCTACCTCTACCTGTCCCTTGACCGCCTCGGTTACGACTTCTCCTGGACCGTCTATATCGCGGTCGTGGTGGGCCTGGTCACTACTGCAGCTCAGATTTGGACCGAGGGGTTCTTTGCACTGTCCAACAAGGGTGCGCCGAAGGTGGCCGGCGCCCCGGAACCACCGGCCACAGCGATTATCTGCGCTTATCTTCCCAATGAGGCGGCCACGATCGTCGAAACGGTCGAGCATTTCATGACGATCGACTATCCGGCCGGTCTTCAGGTGATCCTTGCTTACAACACTCCTCGCGACCTGCCGGTCGAGAACGAGCTCCGAGAGATCGCCGACCGTCACCTCAACCTCCTCCTGCTGCGGGTCCCCAACTCAAACTCGAAGGCCCAAAACCTGAACGCCGGTTTGGCCCGGGCCACCGGCGAATTCGTCGGCATCTTTGATGCCGACCACCATCCTGATCTCGACGCCTTTCACCGTGCCTGGAGATGGTTGTCGAACGGCTTCTCAGCAGTCCAGGGCCATTGTCTAGTCCGCAATGGCGGCGATTCGTTCTTGGCCAGGATGGTTGCGGTCGAGTTCGAGAGCATCTACGCGGTGAGCCATCCTGGTCGGTACTTACGCGATCAATTCGGGGTCTTTGGCGGCTCGAATGGGTACTGGCGCACTGAGGCTCTCCACCTGACCAGGATGCGCGGTTCTATGTTGACCGAGGACATCGACGCCTCGATGCGCCTGCTGGAAGCCGGCGGAAAGATCGGTTCGGACCCGCTTCTGATCAGCCGCGAATTGGGCACGACCACCGCCCGCCAGATCTGGAACCAGAGGTTGCGCTGGGCCCAGGGATGGTTCCAGGTGTCTGTCAGGCACGTTTTCGAGATGCTGCGCATGCCCCACTTCAGCTTCCGCCAGAAGCTCGGCATCTTCAACTTGTTGCTCCAGCGGGAGGTCTACCCATGGATTTCGCTGCAAATCTTCCCACTGGTTGCGTTCTGGATATATCGGGGCGACGCCCTCGATTGGATGGTCCCGATCTTCGTCGCCACGTCAATCTTCACCGCCACGGTTGGACCGGGCACAGTCTGGTTCGCGTATCGGCTTTCGCATCCCGACATCAAGAAGCACCGGTCGTGGTTCTGGCAGTACCTGTTCTTCTCACTGGCTTTTTACACCGAGGCAAAGAACATCATCGCAAGAGTGGCCCAGCTCAAACAGGCCGTGGGCGAGACCAGCTGGCGAGTAACGCCGCGCTCGGCAGACCCGGCCGCCGGCATCCCGAAAGTTTCCGCCCAGGCAGTCACAAAGCCCGAAATAGGTTTTTCGCAGCCTCATGACTTGGGGACAACCCCGTCCTTTTCGCAAGCACTAGCCTCGGTGACAGAGGCGAGGGGTTCGGCCGATCTTTAGCCCTCTCCGTTGCTCGCCGGTGAAGTAAGGGAGGCGCCATGCGAATTGAGAAAAGCGTCACATCAATCTCGTGGCTTCCGTCGGAGACCGTTGCGGGTGTACTTGCCCTCCCCTTCGAATTGGGGATCACCCACTACGACGCGCCACCGCCAGATGCGATTGGCGACATCGAAGAGATGGGAGCACGCGGCGCTTTTCGATTTGCCAATCAACTTCGAGCTTTCATCGAGGTCGAGGGTGGGGCAGTCACCGGCTTCGGCCATCTCGGCAGCGGCATGGTTTCGGGGAGCGAGGTTCGTTTCGGTCCGGCCAAATTCCGCTTCGCCCCGGTGATGCTTCCCGTACGCCGGGCCGAACCTACCGCTGAGGGAGACGGAATCCGATTCACCCAGACGGTCGGCGGTCGGACCTCGATGCCCTCGCCACGGAGGGTCGCGGGGAGTGCCCTGATCCGCCTCGACGCTCCGCTGGTGTGGACCACACTGAGCTTGACGATTCATCCCGACGGCTCGCATCGACACGAGTTGGTGGGAGCGAGCGGAATTCCCCGTCATTGGGTATATGACGACGGTGGCCATCTGGTCGAGAAGTCAGCGGTGATGGAATTCAAGGACTGGATCGCCCTGGGGGATGCAGACACTCCTTGGGGCGGAACAGACAGTCGAATCCTTACCGCCGAAGTCGAATCGGCCCTTGAGCGCCGTCTCTCGCGCCTGGTCATGGCAAAGAAGTCCGGCGTCGAAAGGCGCAGTCTGCGAGAGGGTGAAGTCCTCGTGCGCCAGGGTGACACGGGCACGGATTTGTATCTGCTGCTCGACGGGCTTCTCACCGTCGAAGTCGACGGGGAAGACCTGGCCGACGTCGGCCCCGGGGCAATCCTTGGAGAGCACGCCGTGCTTGGGGACGGACGGCGGACGGCAACCCTGCGTGCCGCCACCAGAGCCAGGCTTGCCGTCATACCTGGATCAAGTCTCGACCCAGCCGATCTTGCCTCTCTCGGGCTCGAACATCGACGCGAGGTCGGGCCACCTTCTAGCTGACAGGATGATTACCACCCCTGATCGTCGGCTGCGCGTGTTCATCAGTTCGACGCTCCACGAGCTTGCGGAAGAGCGCGACGCCGCCCGCAGAGCCATAGAACAGCTTCGGCTGACCCCGATCATGTTCGAGATTGGTGCACGCGATCATGGGCCGGCAGAGGTGTACCACTCGTATCTCGAGCAAAGCGACATCTTTCTTGGGATCTATTGGCAGAGTGGCGGATGGGCACGCAAAGACGCCGAACCAACCGGCCTCGAAGACGAGTTCCAAGCCTGGAAGGACGGTCCCCGTCTGCTCTACGTCAAGGAACCCGCTCCAGGCCGTGACCCCCGCCTGTCCAGGTTTCTCGCAGAGATCAGCAACACCGGAGAGACGAGTTACCGGCATTTCGCCACGGCCGATGAACTGTTTTCGTTGGTAGCCCAGGACCTGGCGATGGTGGTGAGTGAGCGGTTTCTTGAGCGGCGCGAGCGGGCGCAACTCCCGAGCGGGACGGTGACGTTCCTGTTTACCGACATCGAAGGTTCCACCCTCCTCCTTCGCTCACTCGGCGAAAGATACGCCGACCTACTCAAGGCTCATCACAAGATGATTCGAGCGGCGATTGACTCCAATGGAGGGGTCGAAGTCGACACCGCGGGGGATGGCTTTTTTGTTGCGTTCCCCTCAGCTGTAAGCGCCGTCACAGCAGCGGTCCAGGCTCAGCGGGCACTCGCACAGTACGACTGGCCTGAAGGGGCAACGGTTCGGGTTCGCATGGGAGTCCATACCGGGGAAGGCGCACCGGTTGGCGATCGATACGTTGGAATTGACGTTCATCGGGCGGCCCGTATCGCTGGCGCCGGTCATGGAAGCCAGGTGCTCGTCTCGTCGACGACCGCCCGGCTGACCGCTGACATTGATGGGGTTGCGCTCATCGACCTGGGGCGCCACCGCCTCAAGGACCTTTCCTCCGACGAGAACATCTTTCAGGTGGCTGCCGTGGGACTCGAGTCGCGCTTCCCGCCCCTCCGATCGATGGATGCATCCCGGACGAACCTTCTCGACAAGACGAGCAGCTTTGTTGGCCGCGATGTTGAGATCGGTGTCGTCATCGACCTGCTGAAGGACACCCGTTTGGTGACGCTCAACGGCCCCGGAGGCACCGGCAAGACTCGCCTGGCAATCCAGATCGGGAAACGGGCGATTGCCGGCTTCCCGGAGGGGGTATGGATGTTTCCGCTGGGGGCCGTCGGACACGACGATGAGATCCCGCAGGCTTGCCTCAACGCCCTCGGGCTGCGAGAACAGCCAGGCCGCGGTCTCGCGGAAACCCTCACCGACTACCTGGAAAAGGGCACCAGCCTGATCATCCTTGACAACTGTGAGCATGTGTTGCAAGGCGCCGGCCAGCTTGCCGCCAACATTGTCGAGCGGTGCCCCCACGTGAGCATCCTCGCCACCAGCCGTGAACCGCTTCGGGTCCCGGGTGAGCGGGTGTTTTCGGTGCCACCGTTGGCGCTTCCGCCCCGAGTCGTCAACACGATCGCCGAGCTGGAATCGTTTGACTCCGTCCGCCTGTTCGTGGAACGCGCTGCCGCTGCCCGGGGAGGTTTCAGCCTCGACATGGCAGGCGCGCTGGATGTGGCCAGGCTCGTCAATTGGTTGGACGGCGTTCCGCTGGCTCTCGAGCTCGCGGCGGCGAGAGTCTCTTCGATGTCGCCTGGCCAGATCGCAGACCGGTTGGAGAAGAACTTCGATCTGCTTCGTGACCGCGGTGGCGCAGTTGAAGAGCGACACCGAACCATGGCCGCGGTGGTCGATTGGAGCCACTCGCTGCTACCCCCAGAGGATCAGGTGGTGTTTCGACGACTTTCCGTCTTCCGGGGGGGATTTGATCTTGACGCCGCCGAGGCAATCGCTTCCGGAACCTCCCCGTCCGACTCAGTGAGCGATGGCATCTCTACGCTGGTGGATCGGTCGCTGGTGGTGGCTGAGCTGGGAACAGGCGGGTTCCGATATCGGATGCTCGAGGTGATCCGCCAATTCGCGGCCGCTCGTCTGACCGAAGCACGTGAAGATGCCGAGTTCCGCGATCGCCATGCCCGCTGGTTTCTCGAACAGGTCGGGCCGGCATTCTGGCCCCTCAATCCGAGTACTAGCTGGTACACGGCCCGTCTAACCGATCACCCCAATCTCGAGGCGGCCCACGATTGGCTCGTCGCCCAACGCGAGGCGGCCGGAGCACTGACTATGGCCGTTGCCCTTGGATGGTTCTGGTACAACGAGGGCTATTGGACGGAGGGACGTGCCCGCACCGCCAATGCCTTGGCCCTCGAGGACGGTGATCAATCTCTCACAGGATTGCGGTGCCAGGCACTCGTCGTTTCTGCTCTTCTCGCCTTTCGTCAGGGCGATTACACCGAGTCGCTGCGACTCGGCCGTGAGGCGGAAACTGTCGCGGGTACCAACCTTCCCGGTCTGGCAGCATCGTCCCGGTCAGCTCAAGCCTTGGCTCTGGTAAGCGCCGAGGCTCTGGACGAAGCGAGTGTCATGGCCGATTCGGTGCTTGCTTATGCCCGCTCGGCCGAGGGCTCCTGGTTTATCGGGGCGGTGTTGATCGCGGTTGGCCGGGTTGCTTTGGCCCGGGGGGACCTGGTGCAGGCCGCCGCCATATACGCCGAGGCGGTCGGGCTGATGCAGGCGAGCGACGATCCGTGGGCACTCGCCACGGCCTGGGAAGGGGTGGGCATGGCTCACCTTTACCAGCGCGAAATCGCGGCGGCCGCCCGTGCCTTTGAGATGAGTCTCTCCTCCAACCCCATCGCCTACGACAAGGCCAGCATTGCCACCGCCCTTCTCGGTGCGTGTCGATTGGGTGGTGGTGACGACGAGGCGGCGCTGAACCTGATCCAGGAGGGTTCGTCGGTCATCTTCCGACGCCGCGACTGGGTAGGCCGATCGGCTTTGCTTCAGGGAGTGCTGCCGGCACTGATCGACCATCAGAAGTACGAGGTTGCCAGATCTCTAGTCGAAGCCGATCTGGCCATAGCTCGATCAACCGCTGATCCGCGAGGGCGGTGTCGTTCGCTCGCCGCCGCCGCCAGATTCCATTCCCGCCTGGGCGAATCCGAACGGAGCAGCGCACTCGCTCTGGAACTGCTGGCCATCAGGGTGAAGCTTGCCGGAGATCGCCAGACCGTAGGAGCTCTATGGGTTGCGGCCGAGGTTCTGCTTGAGATCGGCCTCGATGAGCAGGCCGCTCGAATCTGGGCTGCCGGCGACAGGACGATGGCTGGCCTTGGGGTCTTGCCTGTCGAGAGAGCGCAATCACAGCATCTACGACAGAGGCTCGAAGCGACGCTCGGTCATGAGGCGTTCAATCTTTTGTTTGAGGCCACACCACCGCTGAGCCTGAATGGCGCCGTACAACTCGCCGAGGGATGCCTCACGGGCTCTGCACCTTCCGCGGTCTCCTAGCCTCGAACCGGTGAGATTCACCCGGGTACAACTGGAGGCGGTCCGTGGCCGGAGCGTGCCGGATCTCCACGGGGACGACGTTCGGTTGTTGTTTGTGGGGATCAACCCGGGTTTGTGGACGGCCGCCGCCCAGGCTCATTTCGCAAAACGCGGCAATCGCTTTTACCCGGCTCTCTACCTGGCCGGATTGAGCACGAGATTGATCGATGCTTCGGCTGGCTTGAATCCCGATGACGCAGCTGATCTTTGCGGGCGCGGGGTGGGGATCAGCAACCTGGTCAACAAGGCGACAGCCCGCGCAGACGAGTTGACGACCGAGGAACTCGAACTCGGTGCCGTAAGCCTCGAGAGGAAAGTCTCCACGCTCAAACCGAGGGTGGTAGTGATGTTGGGTGTCACCGCCTACCGCATCGCCTTCCGGGCAACGCATGCGAGGACCGGTTGGCAAGCGCTCGGACTGGCAGGTGCGGACCTCCTGGTTGCAGGAAACCCCAGCGGTCTCAACGCCCACGAAACCATCGCCTCGCTGGCCGCGGCCTTTGCCGAGGCAGCTGACCGGGCAGGCGTCCCGCTTATCAGGAGACCGGAATCCGCTTCTCGGGGTCAACGAAGGGCATCGGAGTAACAATGCCGGCCCGCTCCCCCCATTCAGTTTCGATAGTCAGGGCCTGACCGATCACCGACTGCGAGATGGGGAGCCAGGCGAAACCGATGTTCTTGTTGAGCCGCGGCGAGTAGATGGCAGAGGTGACCTTGCCGACACTTTGGCCGTCGACCAGCACTGGCCACTTGGTGTTGTTGAGGTCGGGAAACGGGACTCCGTCAACCAGTACTCCATTGATCTTCCGCGTGACCCCGGCATCTCTAATCCGCCGATAGGCGGCCAGCGAGATCGAGGCTGAGTCGCTCAGGTCGAAGTCGACCAGACGCTCCAGACCGAGTTCGAAGGCATTGCTCTCGTAGGTCATGTCGGCACCCCAATTGAAAATCGCACCTTCGATCCGGCGAATGTCGGATGGCCCGGTAGGGCGTACTCCAAACGGCTCACCCGCCTTCATGATCGCCTCATATACCTCGCCCCCCTTGCTGGTGTCGAGGAGATAGACCTCGTAACCGACCTCCGAGGTCCAACCCGTACGGGTCACAACGACGGAAGCGCCGGCAATCTCGGCGTTGGTCCAGTAGTAGTACTTGAGATTCTTGACAACGTCGCCCACGAGCGCCGACATCAAATCTCTGCTCTTGGGTCCCTGGATCTGGAGAGGAGCGACATCAACCTCCCGGATCGTCACGTCGAGGTCGGGGTAAGCGTTCTTGAGGCCCCGCGCAAACAGCAGCGCGTCAGACGAGGCGAGGGCGAACCAAAAGACGTTGTCGTCCATCCTGGTCAGCACCGGATCGTTGATGATCCCTCCGTCGGAATCACAGATGAGGACGTACTTGGCCTGGCCCACCGCGCATTTGCCGAGATCACGGGGAGTGAGTAGCTGGGCGAAGGTGAAGCCGTCAGGTCCCGAGATCTCCAGACAACGCTCCACTGCAACATCCCAAACAGTGACTCCGTTTAGCAACGCGTCGAACTCGTCTTCGAACGAGTCGAAGCGAATCGGGAAGTACATGTGGTTGTAGACGGTGAAACCCTTTGGTCCATACCGCTGGGTCGCCTCGTAGTAGGGCGTGCGCCGGTTACGGGCTCCCCGTTGCACCAAGTTCATGTCGAACGGTTTCGTCACCTGTTTACCTCCGCGGGGAATCGTAAAGGGCCCACGGCTGGGTTGGGGGACCAGGAGAAACACCTGCAACAAATCCAATCCTCTTGGTGTTCACCTGTCATGACCGCCCCCGTAGCCGCGTCCGTTCGCTCCGACCGGGAGCCTTTTGGACCAACCGAATGGGCGTTGTTCAGCGCGGTCGGGCTGATCTGGGGTTCGTCTTTCTTACTCATCAAGATCGGCCTTGACTCCTTTCATCCGGGACTCATCACCTGGCTCCGGGTAGGACTGGGTGCCCTAGCGCTGATGGTGATTCCGGCTGCCCGCGCCAGAATCGCCCGAGAGGACCGGAGCCGACTCTTGGTGCTTTCAGTGGTCTGGGTAGGGATTCCCTTCACCCTGTTTCCGCTGGCCGAGGAGCACATCAACTCCGCGGCCGCGGGGCTTCTCAATGGCGCAACGCCTCTCTTTACAGGGCTGGTTGCTGCCCTCTTCTTCAATCGGGTTCCGCGCGGACCCCAACGGCTGGGCATCATCGTCGGCTTCGCCGGGATCGTCCTCGTGAGCGTCGGTTCGAGCGCCGAAGGGGGAACAGCCATCGTCGGGGTCGCGATGGCCCTCGCCGCGACCGTGTGCTATGGCTTTGCGTCCAACTTGGCCGGGTCGATCCAACAGAAGTACGGCTCGGTGACCGTGATGGCACAGATGTTGGCGCTCGGAACCTTGTGGACGACGCCGTTCGGTTTGTTTGGTCTGGCCCGTTCCGAGTTCGCCTGGGGTTCCGCGCTTGGCGTCGCCGGTCTGGGAGTCGTGGGCACCGGTTTGACCTTCGTCTTCATGGCATCGCTTATCGGACGGGTCGGCGGGCCCCGGGCTTCCTTCATCACCTATCTGATACCGGTGGTTTCTCTCGTCCTGGGAGCGGTGTTCCTGTCCGAGCGGGTAGCCGCGGTCGCCCTGGCCGGGGTAGCTCTGGTGTTGGCTGGAGCCGTCCTCGCTTCGCGCAAGGAGCACTAAAACCGTGGGAGCCAGCAGCGAAGTCTTTCGGCTGATGCATGGACAGGGCCTTTTCGTCATGCCCAATCCCTGGGACGTGGGTTCCGCTCGATACCTCGAATCGCTGGGATTCTCAGCGCTGGCCACCACCAGCTCCGGTCACGCTGCAACGCTTGGTCGGGTCGATCAGCAGGTGAGCCGCGACGAGTTGTTGATCCACGCTCAGGCGCTCAGCCGGGCGGTTTCGGTCCCAATCAACGTGGATGCGGAATACTGCTTCGCCGACACCACCGACGGGGTTACCGACACCGTGAGGTTGATAGGTGACACCGGAGCAGCGGGCTGTTCGATCGAAGACTTCAACCCGACCACGATGGCCATCGACCCGGTCGAACGGGCGACCGAACGAGTGGCGGCGGCGGCGAAGGCTGCTCGCCAGTCCGGTCTGGTTCTGACCGCCCGCGCTGAGAACCACCTCCACGGAGTCCAAGATCTGGAGAACACGATTGCCAGGTTGAGCGCCTACCGCGATGCCGGAGCAGAGGTCGTGTATGCCCCCGGCCTCTCCGACTTGGATCAGATCCGCCGCGTTGTGACCGAACTCGGCGTCCCGGTCAACGTACTGATACGAGCCGATGGTCCGTCGATACCGCAATTGGAATCCGCAGGGGTGCACCGGGTCTCCACGGGTGGCAGTCTGAGCCGGGCGTCATTCGGTGCGCTCAAGGCTGCTGCACTGGAGTTGCTCGGTCCCGGAACTTCCACCTTCGCCCGAAACGCGATCCCCTACTCCGAGCTCGAAGTGGTCTTCCTGGAAACGCCGCCGGGTGGTCGCTGATGGCAAACCGGCCCGGCGCCGAAGCGCCGGGCCGGTCGGTCCCCCCCGATCTTCCTACAGAATCTGCAGGAAGAAGCTGGCGCCGTTCATGAGCCACAGCCTGGCAAAGCTGGCCCGGGCCCCGAGAACGGAAGTCGTGGATCCGGCAGTAGTCGACCCGGTAGTAGTCGACCCGGTGGAACTTCCTGGTCCACCCCCAAGGGTGGCACATTGGTCTTCAGCGTTGCCACCGACGGTATTGCCACCGCCGGCTGGACCGGGGTTGTTCTCCTTGCACTGAAGGTTGCCCTTCATAGTGTTGGTGCTGATAACGATCGACCCGTCGTTGCCGACAACCTGGATGCTGCCTCCGACCCTGTTAAGAGAAGCCACCAAAGGACCCGTGCTGTGGTCGAACTGGATGTCACCGTTGACGGCGACGTTCGAAATCGAGGCCGGGCCTCCCTGTTTGATCTGGATGCTCCCGCCTACCGTGCCACCGGTGACCGTCACGTTGAGTTGGCCATCGGCCTGAATGTTGCCAACGACGTTCACGTTGGTGGCTGTGAGGGTGCCCTTTTCCACCTTGATGGTCCCCTCGACGAACGTCCCGGTGAGGCTGCAGGTGGCACCATCCGGAACCTTGAGATTGTCGACCTTCACAGCACCCAAGGCACCTGTGCAGTCGACTTCTTCTGCAAAGGCCGGAGACGGGAAAACCGTCAGCAGTAAGAGAGCGGAGAGGGCCGACAGTAGCGAAAGTCGTCTGGACATTGGGTGACTCCTAACAGTCTGGATTCGTGACCTGGCTCGAGTGTCTCTGATTTTCATGAGAAAGACATGAGCTTGCCATGAGAGCAGTCCTTTCCTTCCAAGTTTTGCCAGGCCTTTACCCCTGTTCAGACCACGTCGAACTCGTTGCCTTCGGGGTCGCGCATCGCCACGAAGTAGTGATCGACGTGAGGCGCCTCTATGGCCCTGACCAACGTTGCCCCGGTCGCGACCAATCGCTTCACCGCCTCGTCAACCCGTCGGCGGCGCTCGGCGATGGGCAACGACCGTCCTCCACCGACGAGCACGTCGAAGTGGAGACGGTTCTTGATCGACTTCTGCTCGGGGACCTTCTGAAACCAGATCCTGATGCCGTCGCCGTTCGGGTCCACGATCGAGTCGTAGCCATCGTCGATTTCGTCCTCCGGCACACCAACGCTCAACCAATAGTCCCGCCAGGAGTCGTGGCCTTCCGGAGGCGGTTGCAGAACATAGCCAAGTGCCGGCGCCCAGAACCGTGCCAGGACATCGGGGTTAGTGCAGTCGATGGTGATCTGAAACTTGGAAGGCATCGGTCGAGAATACGATCAAGCCCGTGCCGAAGCGCTTCATCGTGGATGAGGGAAAGCTGCCCTTTGCGTACGCCCTGAAGGGGGTGATAGCGCGCGGCTATGGCTCGGCCGACTTTCGAGCCGATCTCGGGGCCGGTCTAACTGTCGGCATAGTTGCCCTTCCGCTCTCGATAGCGCTGGCGATTGCATCGGGGGCTCCCCCTCAATGGGGTCTGTTCACGGCCATTGTCGCCGGGACCGTGGTGGCGCTCACTGGAGGTTCGATGCATTCGGTCACCGGACCCACAGCCGCTTTCGTGGTGCTGCTTGCACCCATCACCACCCGGTTTGGCCTCTCCGGTCTACTGGTCGCGACGTTCATGGCCGGTCTGATCCTGGTGGCGATGGGTCTGCTGCGGTTGGGACGACTCATTCAGTTCATTCCCTATCCCGTCACAACTGGCTTTACAGCCGGCATCGGAGTCACCATTGCAGTCCTCCAGTTGGGAGACTTTCTCGGGCTGGGGTCGTTGCAGGGTGAAGACATCTGGCACCGGATGGGCGATCTGGGCAGTCGGTTCTTGCAGTTGAGCTGGCCAGACATCGCAGTCGGAGTCTTCTCTCTTGCCGTTCTGGTCTTCTTTCCGCGCTGGACCAAGCGGGTGCCGTCGCCCCTCGTGGCCGTGGTGATGGCGGCGGCGGTCGGAGCCTTGCTTACCCAGGCAGGCCTGGAGGTAG
The DNA here is from genome assembly GCA_964474055.1 of uncultured Acidimicrobiaceae bacterium. Taxonomy (GTDB): domain Bacteria; phylum Actinomycetota; class Acidimicrobiia; order Spongiisociales; family ZC4RG35; genus JAICND01. The sequence goes on from CAYYRT010000149.1 coordinate 14,310, forward strand.
CAACGATCGATAGCCGATTCGGAGGGATCCCCGCAGTTCCTCCCACTCCGATCTTGCCGTGGACCGTGGGCGGTGGCTTCGACTTCTCCACCCTGTCGGAGCTCGCTCCCAGCGCGGTTGCCATCGCCATGCTTGGAGCGATCGAGTCCCTGCTCTGTGCCGTGGTCACCGACGGGATGACCGGATCGCGCCACGATCCCGACTCCGAACTGGTCGGTCTTGGCCTTGGCAACCTCATCGTCCCGTTTTTCGGCGGTTTTGCCGCCACCGGTGCAATCGCTCGCAGCGCCACCGCGGTTAGGGCCGGGGGCCGAACACCGGTAGCGGCCGTCATCCACTCTGTGTTCCTGCTGGTAGTCGTCCTCGCTCTCGCCCCATTGCTGGGTTACATCCCGATGGCGGCCATGGCCGCCTTGTTGCTGGTCGTCGCCTGGAACATGGCCGACGTTCACCACTTTGCCCGCATGCTCCGGATCGCTCCCCGCAGCGACATCACAGTCCTCCTGGTGTGTTTCTTCCTGACGGTCGTCTTCGACATGGTGGTGGCCGTGGCAGTCGGTGTCGTGCTGGCCGCCTTCCTGTTCATGAGGAGGATGGTGGAGATCTCCGGTGCCAGGTTGATCGGAGGAGCCCATGGACACCCGGGTGAGGGTCTCCCACCGGGAGTGGTGTTTTACGACATCGCCGGACCGCTCTTCTTTGGTGCAGCCGAAAAGGCTCTCGGCGCCCTGACGACCGTGAGCGGCGAGGTGCACACCGTGATAATCGATCTTGAGGACGTTCCCGCGGTCGATGCCACCGGACTGGTCGCTCTCGAGTCAACGCTGCAGCATCTTCACGGATTGGGAATCAAGGTGATCCTCACAGGTGTCCAGCCGCAGCCCCAACGCGCCTTTGCCCGCGCAGGCCTGGTCGACAGCCCGGGCA
>CAYYRT010000150.1:0-4859 GCA_964474055.1 uncultured Acidimicrobiaceae bacterium
GCGCGGGTTACCCGCTCGGTGGAATCTCGAAACTCATCAGCCGCGTGAACAGCGCTCGACGGGGCTCGCTTCAGCACCAGTTGGCCGTGCAAGGTGGGTTGTGCGTGTAGTACGCGGCTTGCGACCTTGTGGCCCGCGCCAGCAGAATTCCGAGTCCGTTAGATGGCCCTTTGAAAATTGACTGCATCGCGCCTAGGCAGTCGTCCCCCCATTCGTTTTCCTCGCGCCATGCGCGACACCATCGAGCATCCGAAGGCGGCCTCGAGGGTAGCGCATCGAGCGGGGGGGTAAGCGAGGGCTCTGCCGATGAAAAATCCAACTTGAGCGGCGGGTCTGTGAAGCTCGAGTTCGCAGCCGCCTGGGTCGCCATTGTCTCCCTGGCCTCCTGCGGAACTGATGCTGGGTCGGGCCCCGACGACTTCGAAGGTCTGACCGAGGAGGGCATCGCAGAAGTCACGCAGCTCCTCGAGAACGATGTCGGGGCCTCGATCATCCCCCGCTATATGCTGGGGCTCAACGGGTTCACGGAGGGCGACAGCGCCATGGTGGTCGAGGGAGTCGCAAGCCATTGTGACGTGCTCATCCCGTCAGCGGTGGTTGAATTCCAGAACGACAGCTCGATGACCTTGGCCTTGGATGTCATCAGAGACTGCGTGGGCACCGCGCAGGACCACCCCGAAACCCATTATCACTATTCGGCTTCGTTCGAGTTCGTCAGAAGTGTATACGAAGTCCAAGCAGATCTTTGCGATCCATGGGAGAGCTGCTTCGACCTCACGATCTACGAGTCCGACAGCGACCCACACCCCATCGTGGAGAGCGCCAAGATCGGCTTCAGCCTCAACTTGATACTAAACCCGCGCCTCAGTCCCGCCCCCTTCTGTGTGGCCACGGGTCTCGAGTTGGGGCTTCGCCTGCGGGATCCGGAAGACTATCTGCTGAACCCACCCAGGCTGTTGAACCTGATTCTTTATCCTGACCCGGACGAACAACCGGTGATCGTCCAACGTGTCCAGTTCGTATCCGCGGTGCTCACTTTTAGTAGTTGCCGGTAAGGTAGGCGATTTTCGATGACTCTACTGCAGGGGCCGCAATGGACAGCCGTGCAGGGGTGCCATCTAACAGGGAATTGCTGCTGCGCGGGTAGCCGTGGTGGAGAGGTCTCCGACCTTCTTTAGTTGGTGAGCAGCGCTCGGCGGGGCTCGCTTTCGTACCCGTGAGACAGGTGTGGCGGGCATGCTGTTGTGTTGTTCGGACTTGCTACCTGATGGCCCGCGCCAGCAGAATTCCGAGTCCGTTAGGCGGCGCTTCCTTCGGTCACGATTTCGATTGGTGCGTCCTGCAGACGTCCAGGGCTCCATCCGCTACGACTCTGGAATCGCTCTCTCTTCGCGGCTGACACGATAATGAAGAACTTCAACGTCGCGCAGGTCATCAGCGTGTTGGCAAATGTCGCCGTCTTCGGCGGCCTCGTGTTCCTGGGCTACGAGACGCGTCAGAACACGGTCCAGCTTCGCGCCGCGGCCTCTTATTCCCTCACCCAGGGCCTCAGCAACTTGAACTCAGGTGTGTGCAACGACGGCGGGTTGGCCGACCTGATGGTCCGGGGGGAGCAGGACCTCTCCTCGCTGACTCCCGCCGAGCTCGCCCGTTTTGGCGCATTTCAGTTCGACAGAATCAACCTCGCCATCCACGTTCAGATACTCGAGGACGAAGGTGTTTCGGACGTACAGTTTCCCTACGTCGAATTCCTGGTCCGGGACTTCCACAGCAAGCCGGGCCTGCAAGAGTTTCTTCTATCGGTCAGAGACACGTGGGTTGGTGCTCCTGAGCTGTATCAGGCGCTCTTGCTTGACGACGCGAACTAGGCATCGCGACGAGGTGGTGCACGCTACCGCGCCGCCTAACAGGGAATTGCTGCTGCGCGGGCAACCGTGGTGGGTAGGTCGCAGGGACGAACCAGCTCGGTAGACAGCGCTCGACGGGGCTCGCTTCCGTGCTGCTAGACAGGCGGCTACGTTGCGCGGTGTGTCATGGACTTGCGACCTGATAGCCCGCGCCAGCAGACTTTCGAGTCCGTTAGATGGTGCAGAGCCAAGTAGGATGAGGGCTGATGAACAACCGGGATCTTCTCCGCTGGGGTAGCCGATCGGCACACATCGCTGTGGTGCTCCTCACGATCTCCATCGCATCCTACTGGGTGACAGGCGGGCTGGATTTCAGGGCCTGGGTCCCCCTCTTCAGCGCCTTCACGTGCTTCCTGCTAGTCGCCTCGCTGGCAGCCTACGAGCACCTCGCTCGCCACGAGTACTCACTGGCTAGGGTTGGGGCCGCGTTCGGAGCCCTTACTATCCTCACGTTTCTGCTAGAGGCGGTTGCCTGGGGGGCGGACCGACTGATCCGTGCGACCAGCCCAGCCGCGTCGGAGACATTTCCACCTATGCTGGCCCTCTTCACCAGCCTGCACACCATGGTGATCTGGTTGATCATCTTCTGGACCGCCTCCTGGGGCGTCGGCTTTATACGCTTGGGGGGAAGGTCACGGCTAGCCGGCATCTTCCTTTCGCTGGTTGCCGGCTTTCACGCCGTGGATTACGTCCTCCTCCGCATGGGGCAAGCAGGCCTTCACGTCGAACTCTGGCACCTCGGTAGCCAGCTCATGCTCCTCGGAGCGTTTGGCACCCTGGGAGTGGTCCTGTTGGAAGCCTCAAGGGCGGGGGTTGAACAGGATACCGCTTGAGTCGCAGCCTTCGAGTTGCACCATCTAACAGGGAATTGCTGCTGCGCGGGTTACCCGCGGATGGTGGTCTCTAGACGGAGCGGCTCGGTAGACAGCGCTCGACGGGGCTCGCTTTAGCACCAGTAGACTGGCAGGTAAGCTATGCGCGAGGTCTTGGACTTGCGACCTGAGGGTCCGCGCCAGCAGAATTCCAGAGTCGTCCGTTGGGGCGGCGCCCGTCTGACTTCGTATCCTACTCCTGATCTGGATTCACCGTTTGCTCCGATTCGACTGGGATCCAGACAAGGCTAGGTCGAACGAGCAGAAACACGGCGTGGCATTCTCCGAGGCGGCGACAGCCTTCGGCGATCCGCTGTCCATCACCATCCCTAATCCTGATCATTCGGTGGGGGAAGCCAGGTTCGTCTTAGTCGGGTTAACTTATATGGGTCGCCTCGTCGTTGTGGCGCACGCCGAGATCGAGGATTCCATCCGCATCGTTAGCGCCCGCTCTGCCACCCCTGCCGAGCGCATGATCTATGAGCAAGAAGAGTAGCTCGAGCCAAAGCCCGGAGCTCCGCCAGGAGTACGACTTCAGCGGTGGAGTCCGCGGCAAGTACGCCGCTCCCTACGCCGAAGGTAGCAACGTCGTCGTCCTGGACCCTGACGTGGCCGAGGCGTTTCCCGATTCCGAGGCGGTGAACAAGGCCCTCCGGGTTCTCGCTGCATCAGGCGGTAAGTCGAAGCAGCCTTAGCAGGGCGGCTGCGGGTGTCCGTGGGCGCCGCCCAACAGGGAATTGCTGCTGCGCGGGTAGCCGTGGTGGTGATGTCTCAAAGCAGAGCAGCTCTTAGTAGCAGCGCTCGACGGAGCTCGCTTCTGCGCCAGTAGGCCCGCGGATAAGTTGTGCGCGCAGTCTTGGCCTTGTGCACTTGTAGCCCGCGTCAGCAGAATTCCGAGTCCGTGAGAGTGCACCTCACCCACGGTGTTGTAGCCCCAAGGAGGGACCATGGCCGACCTCATGAAACAGGATCGCGATCAGCTTCGGACCATGGTCGAGGAGACCTGGGTGGACGCCTGCCTGCGATCTGACTGGGATGCTGCGACTGCACTCTGCACCGAAGACGTCAACTACATGCCGGCGGACACCCCCTGGGTCAGGGGCAGGAATGAGCTGAAGGAGTTCCTCAACAACTTTCCGCAACTCCTTGAGTTCTCACAGACGTTGGTGACAGCGACAGGCGACTCGTCACTTGCTGCAGTGCATGCCACGTTTGCTGGTTCATTTGTCGTGGATGGCCAGAAGCTGGCTGGGGCCGGCAAGGTGCTCGCCACCGCCCGGAAGCAACACGGGAACTGGCGGTTCTCGGCAGTCTGTTTCAACTGGGACGCTCCTCTGGTATCGTCCGCTTAGTACAGCACCACGCCCGAGCCCGCCGGGGCTTGGATTCGTCGGGCCAACGGCGGGTGCACTCTAACAGGGAATTGCTGCTGCGCGGGTTGCCGGTGGGGAGAGGTTCCCGACCGTCTTTGTTTCGTGAGCAGCGCTCGGCGGGGCTCGCTTCCGTACCCGTCACATGTCTGTGGCGGGTAGACTGTTGTGCCATCAGACTTGCTACCTGAAGGCCCGCGCCAGCAGAATTCCGGGTCCGTTAGACGGAATCCTTTGGACTCTCATGCGGTCGCACTAGAGGCTTCCTGCCCATCGATTTCGAGGTCGAGCCGGGGCTTACATTCGGGGAGTGGCTCCGAGGCGAGATCAACCGTGAAGTCGTCATCGAGCGCGATGGGTTCTTCGTGGACCAAGTCGGCCGAGTCGCCACCAGACTTCAGGCCGACCGGGCCGAGGCGGATCGTCTCATCGTCCTCATCCCGTGGATGTGGCTACCCACGGCGTTCACCGGTCCCGGTCCCTACATCTATTTCGGCCGGAGGCTACTGGAGAGGTGCCGCAGCGACGATGCCGTAGCCTTTGTCGTTGCGCACGAGATTGCTCACCACGACTTGGGGCACCTCGACTACTTCAGCGGAAAGCTGGCCCGGCTCGCGCGCCTAGATCCCGGCACGTTCGCCGTCCTATTCTACCGCTCGATCCAGAAGCGACTCTATAGCGTCGAGAACGAAATCGAAGCGGACCGCCAT
>CAYYRT010000151.1:0-3854 GCA_964474055.1 uncultured Acidimicrobiaceae bacterium
CCCCCAGCGCCCCCGCGCACCGCTGCACCGCCGCCCGAAATACCCCGTCCCCCTCGTACAGCCCCCGCCCCATCCCCGCGTACTGCGCCCCTTGCCCCGAGAACAGAAAGGCCACCCGCGGATGCCGGGCGCCCGGCCGGACATGGCCCAGAATGACCCGCGCCGACGAGGCACCCGCCGCACGGCTGGCAAGCCCCGCGCGCGCTTCCGCGGCCGTCGCGCCCACTACCGCGACCCGATGCTCGAAGCTCGCGCGGCCCGTGGCGGCAGTGAAGCAGATGTCGGCGAAGGCTGCGTCGGATGCTTCGAGCGCGACCTCGTAGCGCGATGCCAGCTCGTCGAGCGCCGCTTCGCTCTTGGCGGCCAACGTGAGGACGTGGGCCGGCCGGGCCGGCGCCGACGGCGGGGCGGGCGGGACGACTGCGGGCGCGGCCTCCACGATCAGGTGCGCGTTTGTCCCGCTGAAGCCGAACGAGCTGACCCCGGCGATATGCCGTCCGGCCGGCCACGGCCGTCGGGTGGTCACCACCTCGACCGTCAGCTCGTTCCAGGCGACGTGGGGGTTGGGTGTGCGGAAATGCAGCTGGGGTGGGATCTCGCCATGCTGCAGCGACAAGACCACCTTGATCAGGCCGGCCACCCCCGCTGCCGCTTCGAGGTGTCCGATACTGGCCTTCGCGGACCCGAGCAGCAGGGGTCGATCCTCGGGCCGTCGCGCGGCAAGGACGGACGCAACCGCGCGGACCTCGATCGGATCACCGAGCGACGTCCCGGTGCCGTGCGCCTCCACGTAGGCCACGTCGTGCGGGGCGACTCCGCCGTTGGCGAGGGCCTCGCGGATCACCGCCTCTTGCGCGGGCCCGCTCGGCGCGGTCAACCCGGCGCTCGCGCCGTCCTGGTTCACCGCGGTGCCCCGGACGACCGCCAGCACGCGATCGCCGTCCGCGAGCGCGTCGGAGAGCCGCTTGAGTACCACGATCCCGCAGCCTTCTCCCTCCGAGAATCCGTCGGCGCCGACGTCGAACGTCTTGCAGCGACCGTCCGGCGCGAGCATGCGCGCCTTGGAGAACGCCATGGTGTTCTCCGGGGACAGCGTGAGATGCACGCCCCCGGCGACAGCCATGCGACATTCGCCACTCCGGAGGCTCTGGCACGCCAGATGGATCGCGACGAGCGACGACGAGCACGCGGTGTCGATCGTCAGGCTGGGGCCCTGGAGGCCGAGGAGGTAGGAGAGGCGCCCGGCCGCCATGCTGTGGCCATTGCCGGAGGCGTAGTAGGCGTCGATGCGGGTGGGCTGGGTGAGCAGCCGCTGAGCGTAGTCCATGCTGGCGATGCCGACGTAGACGCCGGTCCGGCTGCCGCTCAATCGGTCCGGCGCCTGCCCCGCGCGCTCCAGCGCCTCCCACGCCACCTCGAGCAGCAGCCGATGCTGCGGATCCATGGCCACGGCTTCCCGGGGAGAGATCCCGAAGAAGGCCGCGTCGAACCGATCGACGTCCTCGATGAAGGCACCCCATCGCGTGGCCGTGCGGCCGGGCGTCGCCGGATCGGGATCGTAGCAGGCGTCGGCGTCCCAACGCTCGCGCGGCACCTCGGAGATCGCGTCCACCCCGTCCCGGAGCAGACGCCAGAACGCCTCCGGATCGTTGGCGCCCCCCGGGAACCGGCAACCGATGCCGATCACCGCGAGCGGTTCGGTACGCGCGCCCTCTACGCGCGCAAGCTTCGCCTGCATCTCCTCCAGGGCGACGAACGCGCGCCGGAGCGGCGAGAGGTCGCCGATGGGGTCGACCGGCTTGGTCATTCTCTGCCTTTCCTCACAAGCTCTCCAGCTTCTTCATCAGGAGCGCGGCCACTTCATCCTCCGACAGGTGGGCGATCTGGGCCGCCACGTCGGATGAGGTCGTCACCGGCGCCTCGGCGGTCCCGTTCGCCGACACCCCGTCCGGCTGGGTGAGCATCGTCACCAGGAGCCGGGCGATCGCCTCGATCGTCGGATGCTCGAAGACGAGCGTCGCCGGGAGACCACGCGAGAGCCCGAGACCCAGCGCCAGCCGACTGCGCAGCTCGACGGCCATGAGCGAGTCGAGCCCGAGATCCATCAACGGCTGGCGCGAGTCGAGCGAATCCGCCCGCACCACCCGGAGCACGGCGGCCACCTGGGAGGCGACGAACTCGACGGCCAGGGGCACGCGATCCACGGGAAGCGCCTCGGCGAGTCGGCGTGCCGTCTCGACGGCCTGGGCGAGGGCGGGGCTTGGCCCGCCCGCTACCCGCCCGGTCACCTCGGGCCCGCGGCTGGCGCGGCCGTCGCGGCGCGGGTGCCCGGCCGGCGTGCGCGCGATCAGGACGTGCTGGCCGAGGATCTCGGCCGGCGACCCGGACTCCGGCAGGCTCTCGACCGCGTCGAACTCCGCCCGGCGGAGCATCTCGATCCAGGCCGGCGCCTCGATGAGCGGACTGTCTCCGCGGGAGGCGTCATCGAACTGCTGCCAGCCTTCGATGAGGCCCGTGGTGACATCGAACCAGGGCAGATGCGCCGTCGCCTCGCAGAGCACCAGGAGACCGCCGGGCGCCAGCATCGAACGGACACGCGCGAGCGTGGCGCCGCTGTCACGGGTCGCGTGGATCACATTCGTTGCGATCACGATGTCGAACGCCTGCGGGGGGAAGCCCTGATCGGCCGGCTCCCGCTCCATGTCGAGAATGCCGTACCGCAGGAATCCATAGGACGCCCACTTCTGCTCCGCGCGCGACAGGAAGGCGGTCGAGACGTCCGTGAACCAGTAGGCGACGCGATCAGGAGGGAGGGCCGGGAGCACCGCCGCCGTCGTCCCGCCGGTTCCGGCGCCGACCTCGAGCACGCGCAGCGGACGCCGGTCGGACGCGGCATCCATCGACGCCACGACGACGGCGCGGACGATCCCGCTGAAGTAGCGTGACAGCGCCCAGTCCTGGTAGAGCGCCTCCGCCACGTCAAACGAGCCATCCGGGAAGAGCGTCTCCAGCGGGCTCGCCTTGCCGGTGAGGATCTCGGCCAGCCGCGGGCCGCATCGCTCCACGTACGCGAGGAGCTGCGGGACATCGCGGAGCGCCGCGCGCGCTTCACCAAGCGCCGCGTCGAGCCCGCGCTCCTGAAGCGCCTGGTCGGCGACGAACGTGCCGTCGGCCCCGGCTCGCAGGAGTCCCTCGCTCGCGAGTCGTCGGAGCCAGCGCAGGATCAGATGCCGATAGGTGGGCGAGATCCCCCGGTCGCTCAGCAGCCCCGCGACGGTGCGGGTCTCGCCCGCCGTGCCGAACACCTCGAGGTGCCGGAGCGCCTCCACGATGTAGACCGTGGACAGACGATCCAGGACGCGCCACTTGACCGGATAGCTGCCGAGCTCGAGGTCGAGCGGTACCTGCGCCGCCTGGGTTCGACCCGCGGTAACAATCGCCGCCCAGCGTGATTCGGGATCGACCTGTCGGCTGCCGGAGGGCCCTTCCTGGCGCGCCGATTCGACCCAATGCTGCTCGCGCTGCCACGGATATGTGGGAAGGGAGATCTTGCGCCGCGGGACACCACCCTCGAGCCCGGTCCAGTCCACGCCGACTCCACGCACGTGGAGCGTGGCCAGGCCCGTCAGCATCTGCTCCCAGTCGTCGCGGCCGCGCCGCAGGGTCGGCACCCACTCGCCCCCCGCCAGCCACTCCTGCCCCAGCCCCGTCAGCACCGGGTGCGGCCCCACCTCCACCCACAGCCCCTCCCCCGCCATTGCCCGCATCGTCTCCACCGCCGCCGCGTACCGCACCGGCTCCCGCACCTGCCGCACCCAGTACCCCGCCCCTTCCACCTCCCCCGCCCCCACCAC
>CAYYRT010000152.1:0-9937 GCA_964474055.1 uncultured Acidimicrobiaceae bacterium
GAAGCCGGGGCCGCAAAGCCAGGGGTCCTCGCTCTCTGCGCTGCCGTCGTGGTAGCGCCGCGTGGGCCCAAAACCGCCGACCCGCCAATGGTGACTGCTCACAGCGAGGTGCTTATGCGTTTCCTTCCCGTCGCCTTGGGCATCGCAGCGGCCGCGTGCAGCCCTGACGGCACAGCGAGAACAACGAAGGCCGATAGAGCTGATACCGTCGCCGCGACCGCTAACGCAGCAGACGTGCAGGCACAGGAAGCCGCCATCCGGGAGCAGGAGACCCGCTGGCGCAATCTCATGTCCGCGCGCGATACCGCGGCCATCAAGACCTTCTACACCGAGGATGGGATCTACTCTCCGCAGGGCAGTCCGGCGATCCGAGGCAGGGATGCCATCACTTCTCGATGGGCCAAAGAGATCACGAGCCCCGGATTTCGGCTGGAGCGAACGCCGCTCCGGATCAAGGTCGCCTCGTCCGGTGACATCGCCACCGAAACCGGAACCTATCGGGTGTGGTATACCAGAGACGGAAAGCAGCGCCAGGAGACCGGAACCTACATGACCGCGTGGCGCAAGGACGGCGGTGACTGGCGGGTCACGTCCTACATGTGGAACCGAGGCGCGCCCGAGCGCTGATGCTGGTCGTAATTCGACACGAGTCGAGCGCGGGTTGATCGAGCGACTTGAGCGGGATTACCGGGCGGGCCTCCCCTCTCGCTCACGCCGGCCGTTCGACGGCGGCGACGCCATCATGCGCCTGCGGCTTCTAACCAGCGGCAGGTCGCCGCGTTGCGAGCGCCTCGATCTGCAGCGGTTCCGCGAAGTGATCCTTGATCCAGGCGATCGCCCCAGAGACTCGGCGCAGGCGGCCGTCTCCGATTGCCATCTGGGCCAGGCGCTTAGCGCCGTCCTCGCATGAGCCACCCAAGCCGGGTGTGCTCTTCGCGCTCACGCTCCTCGAGTGTTCGCCGCGCCCGAACCACCTCGCGCCGGAGACTCGGGGCCACCCGGTGCTCCAAGGTGTTGACCTGCCGGGAGGTCCGAGTCAACGCGAACCCCAGGCGTTGCAGCAGCAGCTCGCGGGGCGCGGCATCCAGCAGCAGCTCGGCGAGGGTTTCGAACTCGGTGGCGCTGGCCGCGGCCGCAGGACCGATCGCGCTCGCCGCGGTACCACGGGCCTCCAGGGTTCGTCTCAGCGGCGGTCGAGCGACGATCTCCGCCACCGGAATCCCCCAGACCTGCGCCGGTCTGATCTCGAGGGCGACCTCCCGGAGAGGCCACGCGATGGCCCGCAGGCCGGCATAGCCTTCCATGCCAAGTGCCCTCACCAATACGGGGTAGGCGCGGGCCGCCCGCTCGGCGATCAGCGCCCTCGCGTCTGCGGCCGGCCGCGCGAGCCGTACGATCTCGGCCACGAGCGCCTCCCTTTTCCGCCGCAACAATTCCGCCCCCTTGGACACCCGCGCGAGGCGTCGCTCCCCGGCCAGGAGATTGGAGCGGGTGGGAGCTATCCCGCTGTCCCGGCTCACGGATTCTCCTTCCGCACTTTGTGCCTGGCCGTCCAGGTCGCTTCCCGGATCCGGAGCAGGTCCTCCCGGTCCAGTGCCTCCAACAGCCGCCACCCGGTCTCGATCGTCTCCGCCAGGCTGCGCCGGCGCCGGCCCTGCCCCACGAACTCCAGCTCGAAGCGTTCGGCAAAGGCGAGTGCGCGCCGGTCGGAGGCTCCCAGCCCGCTGTCCCCCACGATCGCGGCCATCAGCCGCGCCTCCCGCCCCTGCGCATACACCGCATAGAGCTGGTCGGCCCACTCTCGGTGCTCCGGGACGGTTCTGGCAGGTCCGATGCCGGCGTTCATGAGCCGGGAGAGCGAAGGCAGCACATCGATGGGCGGGAAGACGCCGCGCCGGTGGAGCTCCCTAGACAGCACGAGCTGGCCTTCGGTGATGTAGCCCGTGAGATCCGGAATCGGATGAGTGATGTCGTCGTCCGGCATAGTCAGTATTGGAATCTGAGTCACCGATCCCGGACGATCCTGCAGTACGCCGGCGCGCTCGAACAGCGTGGCCAGGTCGCTGTACATGTAGCCGGGGAATCCTCGGCGGCCGGGGATCTCCTCCCGTGCCGTCGCGATCTCACGGAGCGCCTCGCAATAGTGGGTGATATCTGCCATGACCACGAGTACATGCATCCCGGCCTCGAAGGCCAGGAACTCGGCCTCGGCGAGAGCCACCCGCGGAGCCTCGAGACGCTCGATCGGCGGATCCCGGGTCTGGTTCAGGTACAGGATGCTTCGCTCCATCGCCCCACTCCGCTCGATGCGGTCGACGAAGGCGAGGGTCTCGCGCGCGGTGATTCCGATCCCGACAAACACCACGGCGAACGGTTCCCCCAGCGGCGCGCGAGCTCCTTCGACGATCTGCGCCGCGAGTTCCAGGGCGGGGAGACCGGGTCCGGAGAAGACCGGCAATTTCTGTCCCCGCACCAGAGTGTTCATCCCGTCGATGGCTGAGATCCCGGTTTCAATGAAGACGGCGGGCGAGAGCCGGCGGACTGGATTCATGGGGGCTCCGCTGCTCGGGCGAATCGCTTCACCGACGGGCGGAGGAAGGCCGTCGAGCGGTTGGCCCGTTCCGGTGAACGATCGGCCCAAGAGCTCCCGTCCCACCGCAACGGTTGGGACCTCCCCCAACAGGGTTATCTCGGCTCGTGCCGGTTGGAGGCCGAGGGTTTCCTCGAATACCTGGATCACAGTTTCGCTCTCCCCCGCCTCGATCACTTGGCCCCGGCGATCCGGTTGGCCGGGGCTTCTGATGGTGACCATCTCACCTAACGCTGCCCGCCGGGCTCGCCCCAGACGGAGGAGGGGCCCGGCCAGCCCCTCTGCTCCCTTGTAGGTGCGGGCGACACCGGTCATCGGGCGGCTCCGGTCGGCGCGAGCGCGGCGAGAGCGGCCGCGGCTTCAGCGGCCATCCTTGGGTATTCCGTCTCATTCGCGTTCCGAACCGCCGCGAGCGCGCGGCGGGCCGTGCCCAGATCCAGCAGATCGAACGGCATCCCCGATTGGACGGCAGCCTGACCAGCCCGGTAGAACTCTCTTGCCAGCATCGCCAGGCGGTACGTCTTCCTTACAGGCGACCAGGCGTCATTGGGATCATAGGCGCTCTGTCCCAGGATGACTTCACGGATCGTTCGAGCCACTTCCAGAGTCAGCCGGTCGCCGTCCTGGAGCGATTCAGGGCCCACCAGAGTCGCGATCTCGCGCAGTTCCCGTCCCCGCTGGAGCAGCTCCAGCAGCTCGCGGCGAAGCTCCGACCAGCCCGCCCCACCCTCGACTTCGAACCAGTCCGCGGTCCGCTCGAGGTAAAGGCTGTAACTGGTCTCCCAGTCGACGGCTGGAAACTGTCGTTGGTGTGCGAGCCCCGGATCGAGCGCCCAGAGGGACCCCGCCACCCGGAGTGCTGCCTGCGTCACCGGCTCTGAGAAGTCCCCGCCCGGGGGTGACACTGCGCCGATGAGCGTCAGGGCACCTTGGCGCTCCGGGCTCCCCATGGCCAAGACCCGTCCTGCCCGCTCGAAGAACTGGCCCAGGCGATTGGCGAGATGCGTGGGATAACCTTCCTCACCTGGCATCTCCTGCAGCCGGGCGCTGATCTCTCGAAGAGCTTCGGCCCAGCGGGAGAGGCTATCCACCAGAAGAGCCACCCGGTATCCCATGTCCCTGTAGTACTCCGCGATGGTGACACCCAGGTAGACCGAGGCCTCACGAGCCGCGACCGGCATGTTGGACGTGTTGACCACCATGACGGTGCGATCCATGATGGATCGTCCGGTGCGGGCGTCGCGCAGTGCCGGGAATTCATTGAGCACCTCTGCCATCTCATTTCCCCGCTCCCCGCAGCCCACGTATACCATGACGTCGGCGTCCCCAAACTTTGCCAGCGATTGCTCGATGACCGTCTTTCCGGTCCCGAAGCCCCCCGGCACAGCCACGGTTCCACCTTCAGCCACCGGGAACAGGAAATCGAACACCCGCTGTCCGGTGACAAATGGCGGCCCATCCGGCAGGCGTCGGGAGACGGGACGAGGGGTCCGCACCGACCACCGGTGACTCAGAGAGAGCAGGGTGCCGTCCTGCAGCTTTCCGAACGGCTCACCGAGCGAGAACTCCCCCCCGGATATCTGGTCGACGACGCCGGAGGCCCATGGGGGCAGGAGCACCTTGTGCTGGAAGCCGGGCCGCTCCTCTACGCTACCCAGTACACTTCCACCCCCGACCTCCGTGCCACTCATGACCGAGGGGACGAAGGCCCAGCGCCGGCCGGCATCCAGCGTGGCTGCCTCGGCGCCGGGATGGATGAAATCACCCATTGCCGTTGCCAGGCTGGGCAAGGGCCGACCCAGCCCGTCCAGAATGGATCCGAGCAAACCGGGGCCGAGCTCGACGGTCAGCGCCTGACCGGAGAGCTGCAGCGGCGCTCCAACCTCGAGCCCGGTGGTGTCCTCGTAGACCTGAAGCGTGGCCCGGTCACCGGCGAGGCGAATGACTTCGCCCAGGAGTCGCCGCTCGCCGACCCGAACAAGCTCGTAGAGCCCCGCCCCTGCCACCGGTGCGGCATCGACCAGGCCTCCGCTCACCCGGAGCACGTGCGGGTCGGTCACCGCAGCCTCACCCGATACCCGATCGCCTGGCGGAGCAGCTCGAGGATGTACGAGTCGGGACCTTCCACCCGGGGCGCCCAACTGGGACCGGGAAGGGGTACGACGATCGGCAAAGGCCGACGGGCCAGCTCCCGGCGAAGGTCGTTTGAGAGAGCCGCGTGGAGTCGGTCTTCGAGCAGGATCACACCGACATCGGAGCGGAGAAGGAGCGCTTTCACGCACTCGTTGCCCTCTGCCGGTGTGCCTGCGCTCGAGGTGGGAAGCCCCGCCAAGGCATAGCCCACCGCCACCTCCGGTGAGCACACCACCCGGACGGCGTAGCTCATGGAGCGAGGGCCAGAGCCGCGGGCACGGCCGGTGCGGGGGCTCCGAGCGCAAGGCCCCACACCAGCCGTTGCAAGTATCTCAGCTCTGAGCGCAGGCTCAACGCGTAGAGCAGCACCGGCGCGGAGCTGAGGGGAAGAACCCGCGCGGCCGAGCGGGCCTCGCGCATCAGGAGAGCCAGAACCATGTCCTCCGGGTCCGCCGGGTTATCGAGCTGCCGCACCAGGGCACTTCCCATGGTGGCGAGGTGGAAGACCGGGGCGAGGAGGCGGGCGGCCTCGGGTGCGCCCCCCGACGTTGCCGCCTGGCGATAGCGATCCAGCGTCACCCGTTCACCGCCAGCAATGAAGCACCGATCCGGAGTCTGTTCGTGGTTCTCGGAGGCGAGAACGAGTGCGGACCGCAGGTTTTCCAGGTCCACGACGAGCCGGGTGTACGACTGGAGGAAGTGGTCCCCTCGCCGGGCCGCCGCAAGCGATCTCCTGAGGAACTCCCGCGCCAGGTCCATCTCGAGCTGGAAGAGGTCGGTGACCCGATGATCCTGCCTCCTGATCACACCGGCGTATGGGCTGTTCCATGAGGCGAGGAGCGCTCCAATGACCCGGATTTCTGTCAGGCGGGCCAGCTCCTCCAGTGCGCGCATTGGGAGGGCAGGTGTGGGGATGAGGCCGTCGAGCCGGATTTCCGGAGAGACCGCGGCGACCGCCCCCCGCAGCAAGGCCCGCAGACTGCGATGGTCTTCTTGCTCGAAGACGACCTGGAGGACTTCCCTCCGGCGTCCGCACCAGCGAGCCAGCAGGAGCAGTTTCCGTCCGGCGTCCCTCCGAAGTCCCGCTTCCACCAGCGGTGGGGTGAGGGGAGCGGCGTCGAGCGCGAGGTGAAGCCCCGCCTGCTCCAATCGGGTCACCAGGTCCTTGAGTCCGACGACGTTCCTCAGGTCCTGCAGGCGTTGAGCGCCCAGCAGGTGAGATGCCAGCCCTCGAGCCCGGGCGTTCACGTCGTCCCAGAGCGGCTTCATGGCTCACCGAGATCCTGGAGGATTTCCAGGCGAAGCCGCGCGTGCTCCAGTTGCAGCCGTCGAGGGAGGGTTCGATCCACGACGACTGAGCCATCCGGCGCAGCCACCTGAAAGCCTGGGGCCAGCGCTGGATCGACCTCGAGCTTCCATTCCCCGTGCCCCGCCAGCAACGGCTGCACCGCGGCTGCCAGCGCCGGCAAACAGCGGACGACCGCCCCGGATTGCCCGATGTAGCTCATGGCACGAACCAGGTCATCCGGCAGCCCAACCAGGTACGCTGGGCTCCGCGCCACGCCCGGCGCGAGCTCGAGCGCACGACGCAGCACACGGTCGAGGAGATGGTGGCGGGCGAGCAGCAGCTCTTGGCGCGCCTCCCGCCGGGCGGCGGCCACTATCCGCTCTGCTTCCTGCTGGTGTCGGACCCGCCGCTCCTGTAGCGCTTCGGTGCGGAGCTGCGCGATCCGGCTGCTCGCCTCGGCCTCGAGTCGGGTGGCCTCCGCACGGGCAGCGTCGAGCTCCACCCCAATCCTGGTCTCGGCTTCCCTCTCCAGCGCCACGACGAGGTGCTCGAGCGCCATCGGGGCTCAGGCCCCGCCCCGCAGGAGAATCAGCACCGCGACCACGAAGCCGAGGATCGCCATCGTCTCGGGAATCGCGAGCATGACGATCACGGTGGTGCTCAGCTCAGGCTTCTCGGCCAGGCTCGCCGCGGCGGCAGGGCCGATTCGCGACTGGGCCCAGGCGGTCGCCAACGCCGGAATGCCAACTGCTAGCGCGGCGCTCAACGTGATCCACAGGATTTCCATGCGTCACTCCTCGCTCAGGTCGGTCGGTTGGGAGCAGGGTACCAGTGTGCGAGGGGGCGGTACTGCGTCCCCCCAGGGCTATAGAACTTTCCGAAGAACTCGACATAGTGGAGCCGCAGCGCGTGGATCGTGGGGCTGAACAGACCAAGGGCGAAGTTCACCAGGTGGAAGAGGAGGGCGAACATCACACCGACCAGGGTGCTTCCCAGTGCTCCGACCATCCGATTGGCGACCACCGCCAGCATGACGGACGCGGTCCCCAGCGCCATGATCCTGGCGTAGGAGAGAATGTTCCCCAACGTCGAGAGCAGCTCGACCGGCGCGACGATGCCCTCCGCCAGGATCAGCACCGGGAACGCAATGAGGAGGGCGATGACGGCCGGCGAGAAGAGAGCCGCCGGGAGGACCTCGAAAGCCGCGAGCAGGCAGATGGCGATCAGGATGACCATGAGGGCGGTGATTCCGCGGCCCAAGGCGAGGCGGGGGTTGCCTCGCAGCGCAGTCGCCACCCCGAGCCCCAGGCCCAGCAACACGTGCACCAGCCCGAGAGCCACGGCGAGCCCGAGGAACGGCACAATGGACTCCTCCCGGTTGAACCAGGGACGCATCCCGAACCAGTGCCGGCCCAGGTCGCCGAAAAACTCTCCGAAGAGGAAACCGAAGATCACGCTGAAGGCGGCGCAGGGACCCGCGATCTCCGCCAGCGAGCGCAGCGTGGTGCCTGATCTCGAACGGGCTCGCAGAACCAGACCCAGTGCGGCCAAGGCGATGCCGTAGCCGACGTCACCCAGAATCAGGCCGAAAAACATCGGGAAGAATATGGCGACGAACGGGGTCGGATCCAGGCTGCCATAGCGGGGAAGCGGCATGAGCCGCACGATGAGCTCGAATGGCCGGAACAGCCGTGGGTTCGAGAGCACTACCGGGGCGTCGTCCCTTGCCCACCGCTCCCGAGCCAGCTCCTCGACCACGACGGTATTCCCCACCTCTTCCTCCAACCTGCCGGTGAGCACCTGGCGGCGGTCGGCCGGAAGCCAGCCCTCCAGGACGAAGGCATGTCGCGTCCCTCCGGCAAGCGAAAGCGCCTCGAAGCGGGCCACGCTGTCGTGCACCGCCGCCCGAGCGGCAACCAGCTCGCGGCACCGGCTGGTGGCCAACTGCCCCACTTCGCGTCGGACTCCCGCCTCCTCGAGAGCAATCGCCCCGAGCCGCTGCTTCATGTGCGGGATCGCGTCGCTCAGCCCTCCGGTATATCCTCGGGGAAGGGGAACCTCCTCGACTCGGCCCTCGACGAGCAGCCGTTCCACTCGATCCGCGCTGAACGGCGGCACCAGGAGCAAGGCGGCGACCTCCCCGCCCGGAAGTGCCCGCTCCCGCAACTCGAACCCACCGCCAAGCAGAGCGGTCAACTGTTGTTTGAGCAGATGAGAGTGCTGGAGCTGACCCGCCCGGAGGATGAGTGGATAGGCCCTCGCGGGGTGAGCCGTGTCCTCTGTCGGGAGGAGTCCCTCGAACGCGGCGAAGAACACCTGGTACTTCTGCAGGAGCGCTCGCTCCTCCTCCAACGAGGCTATTTGAGCCGACAGCTTCTCGGCACGCAACCGGGTATCGCGGGCCAGCCGCGCCCACCGAGGCGGGGAGGCGGATCCAGCGGGAACGAGTGTCCGCTTCGCCTCCCTGCAGCCCAGCAGGGCAACAGCAGCGTCGAGGTCGGCGAGAATGCGAGCCAGGTTTCGGTGCTGTCGCTCCTGCAGCGGAGTGAGCTCGGTTGACAGGATCCCCACCCCGGTGGTGAGCGGCGCAAGGTGCAGCAGGCCGATATCCTGTACCACCCGGAGAACATCGGGCAGCCGGTCTCGCGGCCCCAGGAGCCGTACCTTTGCCATATGGATGATCACGGCCGCGGGCCCGCGTTGGCGGCCTGAAGCAGCCGGCCGAGGGCGTGGGCGGCGAGCTCGGTTATCCGTTCCTCAGTTATTGCCTGGAGGAAGGCAAGCTGGCGATCGAGGTCCTCGGCTACGGAACCGAGTTGCCGTATCCGATCCTGTTCAATCTCTCGCTCGAGCCGGGCGGTGGCCTCCTCCAGCTCGTCGCGCGAGCCGCGCTCGGCCTCCTCAGCGCGGGTCCGAGCCAACGCGACCAGGGCCCGTGCCTCCGCTCCGGCCTGCTCGATCCGAGCCGCGATCCGCGCCTCGGCCGCAATCACCCGCTCCAACTCTCCCACCCGGGCTTCGGGACCGACCACCGGCCGATGCTGGTTGCCGTCCCGCATTACGATCTCCGACGCACGTTGCCCTCGGGGTTGGAGGTATCCAGCAGCGTGCCCTCACGGATCAGGAAACGGTATCAGGAAATGGATAGCTGGCGCACTAGGAATCAAACATTAACTTGGGATTAACTTCTCCTTCATACTTGGCTCTGCATTATGTCATATCGTATGCCGCCCGCGCAGTGATCGGTTGGTCTCATTCGGCTGTCCGAGGGTCCCGCTCGATCGGAGGAGTCGAAAATGTACGTCCCGAGCCCCATTCCCTGGTCCGAGGGGGAAACCCTCGGTGAGCATCTGGAGTCCCGGGGAGTCTCCCGTCGTCAGTTCCTCGAATTCTGCGGTAGTCTAGCAGCCGTCCTCGGCCTGAACAGCCTCATGGTCCCCCAGCTCGCGCGGGCGCTCCAGTCCGTGCGGCGCCCGAGTGTCGTATGGATCCAGCTCCAGGAGTGCACCGGGTGCGTCGAGAGCGTGCTCCGCACCGCGGAGCCCACCATCGGAAACCTGGTGCTGGATCTGGTCTCCCTCGATTACTCCCACACCCTCATGGCTGCGGCCGGCACTGCCGCGGAGCGGGCGCTGCAGGATTCCATGCGCACCAACGCGGGCAAGTACCTGCTGGTGGTGACCGGCTCGATCCCGCTCGAGGCCAACGGCATCTACACCACCATCGGTGGCCGGACAGCGAAGGAGATCCTGGAGGAAGCGGCCAAGGGTGCCGCGGCAGTAATCGCCATCGGGGCCTGCGCTCATTGGGGCAGTGTGCAGGCGGCGCGTCCCAACCCGACCGGAGCGGTGGGGGTCTCGAAGGTGGTCAAGGACAGGCCCGTGGTGAACATCGCCGGGTGCCCGCCGATCGGCGACGTGGTTACC
>CAYYRT010000153.1:0-7310 GCA_964474055.1 uncultured Acidimicrobiaceae bacterium
ATGATATGTGTTGCATGAAGCGAGTTCTCATCGTCGATGACCAGGAGCCTTTCCGCTCCGCTGCGCGCATGGTCGTGGAGCTGGCCGACGGCTTCGAGGTGGTTGGTGAAGCTGCGACCGGCGAGCAGGCGGTTGAACTCGCCGAAGCGTTGACACCGGACTGGGTTCTCATGGACATCAATCTTCCGGGCATTGACGGACTCGAGGCAACTCGCCAGATCGTTAGCCGGCTTCCGGCCACCAAGGTCATCATCATGTCGACCTACGAAGCGGCCGAGTTCGAACGCCGGGCCCTCGAAGCAGGGGCCGTCGCCTTTATTTCGAAGTCGGACTTCGACCCCGATGCGCTAACCAACCTCGATCAATGAACGACCCAGGGGCACCCGGCCGCTGACTTGGGTGCCTCGACCAGGGGCCGAGTTGATTTCGAGGACACCTCCGACCGAATCGAGCCGGTCGGACATGTTGCGCAGTCCGGAACCGGCCTTGATGGTGGTCCGGTCGAAGCCCCCTCCCTGATCCTGGACCGAGAAGACCAGATCCCCGTTCGACCTGCGCAGGTTCACGAAGACCTGACGCCCCGGTGCGTGTTTGGCGGCGTTGGTGATCGCCTCCGAGATGCAAAAGAAGACGGTCGCTTCAAGCTCTACGGGCAGACGCCCAATGTCGTCCGAATCGACCTCGACCGGAACCGGGGCAAACCCGGCAATCGAGCGCACGGCCGCCGCCAGACCTTCTGCTTCCAGGATCTGCGGGTAGAGGCCCCGAGCCAGCGATCGAATCTGTGTGATGGCCCCGCGGGCTTCCTGGTCCATGGCCTCAAGCATCAACGCTAGGGGCTCGACTCCCTCCATCCGGGCGAGGCGGGCGGCGACGTTGAGCTTGACCTTGAGCGAAACGACCAGCTGCTGGGCACCCTCATCGAGGTCGCGTTCTAGGCGCCGCCGTTCGAAGTCCTGGACGTCAACCAGCCGACGGCGAGAGGAGGCGAGGTCATCGGCCCTCGACTCGAGTTCTGACTGGAGCCCCAGGTTGCGCAGCACCGAGGCTGAGGAGCCCGCCAGATCATGGATGAGTCTGTTCTCCTTCGGAGTAAAAGTATCACCGCGCCGCTTCTCGACGGTGAGCGCTCCGAGCAGCTCGCCATCCGACTCGATCGGCATCGCCGTCCCGGGCAGATCATCGAACTTGTCGACAGAGGTTGTCCCGACCTCTGTCGGCCATCTTCCCGCTAACCGAAAGAGACCATCTCCGGCTACCCACACTCCCGCCAGCTCAGCTCCGGTGCCATCGGCCAGCCGGCGGGCGGTCCGGTCGAGCAGGCCCTCGGCCGACTCGGTGGTTGCCAGTCTTTGGGTCAGATCAGAGAGAACCTCGTAGGGAGTGGCCCGATTTCCATAGGCGACGCGGTCAGCCCACCTCTGGGCACGTTGACGAACCGGCTCGAAGGCGATGGCTATGACCGCGGTGGCGGCAATTGAGGAGCCAAAAGGCCCAATGTTTGATAGAGCTACGGTCATGGTCGCGTACACGATCGTGATAAAGGCCGCCAGCAGGGCGAACAGGACGGTCCGGTTGATCACGAGGTCGATGTCGTACAGTCGATAACGAAGCACAGCCACGCCGATGCCGATCGGGATCAACGCGAACCCGGCTCCTGCCACCCAGACCTCCCAACCGGTGGATGCATTGACGTTCACAGCCATTACACCTGGCACCAACAGCGCTGCTGGAAACACCAGCCACTTGAGTTGGTGACGCTGTTCACCCCCTGCTCGGCGATAACGGACGAACAGAGAAGCAGCGCCGGCGCCTAAACCCACCAGCATGAAGAGGTAAAGGATGTTGGCCATGATGTCGCCCCAAGGAGCCGTGACCACCCGCAGCGGACTCGGTGCCAAAGCCTGGGTGGGATCGCCCCCCCAACCGCCATTGAGGAGCGCCGCAGTGGCTCCCGTGATCATCGCTCCGATGACCACCAACTCCGCCCAGCGCCAACGGGGGCTGGCTGGACGACCGTCGGGGAACCGCAACAAAATCAAGGCGAGCACCTGGACACCGGCTGTGTTGACCGCATTGGCGATTGCATCGGTCCAGCCGGCCGCGTTGGCGGACAAACCGTCCAGCCAGGCAATCGTGGTCCCGCTGAGCAGGGTCGAGGCTCCAAAAGCGATCATCAAGCGGCCGATGACATTGCCGGGAACGCGGGCAGCAATCAAAGCGCCCAGCACCGAGGCAACCGCGGGAGCGACCATCCAGGGAACATCGTCGGGCGAAAGCACGGCAGTCGAAACAACGCCCGTCGTGACCACCAGAATCACCAGGACCCAGAGGACGACTCGACCGATCATGCTGAAACCAGGTTTGGGGTGGGGAGCGTTCCGTTGATCGTCGTGCCGTGGCCGGGACGGGAGTTGATGGCGAGGCGGCCGCCGTTGGCTTCGAGACGGTCGGCCATGTTGCGTAGGCCCGAGCCTGCCTTGATGGTGGCAAGATCGAAACCGGGACCGCGATCCTTCACCGAAAACGACAGATGGCTGTCTTGCTGTTCAATCCTCACATTGACCACGCCGCCAGGGGCGTGTTTGGCGGCATTGGTGATCGCCTCCGAGATGCAGAAATAGACGGCCGCTTCCAGCTCGGTCGGCATCCGACCAATGTCCTTGGCCTCCACCTCGACCGGCACCGCCGCATCCTCGGAAAGCGAGCGCACAGCCGCCACCACTCCCCCCTCCTCTAGCAGCTGCGGATAGAGACCCCGGGCCAACGATCGGATCTGGGTGATCGCACCACGAGCATCCTGATCCATCCCTTCCAGCATCGCAGCCAGCCGCTCCAGGCCTTCCATACGCGCCAACCGGGACGCCACATTCAGCTTCACCTTGAGCGAAACCACCAGTTGCTGGGCACCCTCGTCGAGTGCCCGTTCCAGCCGACGCCGCTCCTGGACCTGCACATCCAAGAGACGCCTCCGGGATGCCACCAACTCCTCGGCGCTTGCCTCCAAGTCTGCCTGCAATGCCAGATGCTGCAACACCGGCGCCGTTGAGCCCGCTAGATCCTGGATAAGTCGGGTCTCCCTCGGGGTCATCGCATCACCCCTCCGTTTCTCCACGTTCAACGCCCCCAACCTCTCGCCATCAGCCGAGACTTCGACCACCGTCCCCGAAAGATCAACGAAGTCGGCCACTCGGGCTCCGCCGGACTCAGCCGGCCAACGGCCCACCAGGGTCAACCGACCCTCCTCGGCGACCCACACCGCCGCCCGTTCAGCCCCCGTGCCATCCGCCAAACGGCGAGCGGTCCGATCCAACAGACCGTGCACCGACTCAGTGCTGGCAAATCGCCTGGTCAGATCAGAAAGCACCTCGTACGGAGTGGCCCGGTTCCCATAGGCAAAGCGATCGGCCCATCGCTGTGCCTGTAATCGGACCGGCTCGAACGCCAGGGCGATCACAGCCGTAGCCACAATCGATGGAACCAGATCTCCCTGCGTTCCCAGAGCACTCAAACCGACGACGATCACCGAGTAGACCAACGTGATGAAGGCCGCCAGCAACACGAACAGAACGGTCCGGTTGATGACAAGGTCAATGTCGTAGAGGCGGTATCGCAGTACCGCATTGGCGACCATCAATGGAAATAGGATCGACAGTGGAATCGACACGAACAACGCCCATCCGACCCATCGGTCGGAGCCCGTCGGGTACGCAAGCGAAACGGTCGCGGCCACAGCTACGACCACAAATAGGAGACCGAGTGGCAGTACAACCCATTTGGTTTGTTGTCGCTCTGCGGGATTCGAGACTCTCCGGTAGCGGTAAGTCTGAGCGAGCAAACCCAGCAAGAGGGCGGCGAACATTGCGAGAATCACAGTCCGCGCTCGGCCGCTGACTTCGACGTCGCCATCGAACATCGAAACCAACTGGTTGCCAGCGTCCGGGAGTGCGAGCACGAGAGCCGCTACGACCGGGGTCAGCCAGCGAACCGACCTTGGGACAAAGGTCCCACTTGGAAACAGCCCGAGAACCAGCGCGACGCCCACCCCCAGCACGCCGAAGACGACCGAAGGTGCATGTCGAAGGGTGGGATCACCTTCGAAGGTGACCAGGCTCCGGGACTGAAACGTCACGAAGGCGAGGAGGGTCATCGTGAACAGCAAGGCCATCGGATCGTGCGATCGGCGCCAAAAGACGAGTCCGCAGACTACGACCGCAACCACGAAAGGGGTGGCCAACGCAAGAGCGATCATCAAACGGAATTCCAGACCCAGATCGTCAAAGATGTCGGTCAGCGGGGGGATCGCGACGAGGAGCGGATCAGCGAAGGCCCGCACGAGCCCCACGGTGCCTAACGCGGTCAACCCTGCGGCCACGATGAGCCACGCCGCCCGCACTGCAATCCCAAAGCGACCGCCTAGTCGAGGGGGCAGGGACCAGTTCGACACGGACGCTGCATTCATGTGGGTACTGGCGCCGGGACCGGGATGGTGCCGGTGATGGTGGTGCCGTGGCCGGGGGTGGTATCGAGGTGGAGGTGGCCGCCGTTGGCGTCAAGCCGATCCGCAATGTTGGTCAACCCATGCCCCCGCGGTCCCGTAGGGTCGAACCCGGTCCCATCATCGGTAACCGTAAACGTCACCTGACCGTCAGCTTCTGCCAAAGCCACATGAGCCGACGAAGCCCGGGCATGTTTAACCGTGTTCTGGAGAGCTTCCACGATGCAGAAATAGACCGTCGTCTCCACCTGCTGGGGAAACCGGCCCACCCCCCCCGTATCAACCGACACCGGAATCTGACTCTTACGAGCATGAGCCGACACCGCCGCCGCCAAACCTTCCGACTCCAACAACGGCGGATAGATACCCCGAGCGAAGTCACGCATCGACTGGATCGCCCCCTCCGCCTCAGCGTTCAAACCCTCCAACACCTCCGCCGTCCGCGGAGCCGCCCCATTCGCAGCCAACCGCCGCGCCAACGCCAACTTCACCTTCAACGCCACCAACTGCTGCTGCGCCCCATCATGCAAATCCCGCTCCAACTGCCGGCGAGTCTGATCCTGCACCGCCACAATCCGCCGCCGCGACTCCCGCAACTCCTCGATCCGCAACCGCAAACTCTCCGTCAACACCGAATTCCGCAACGCCAACCCCATCCCCGCCGCCAACTCCGACAACAACCGCTCATCAACCGGAGTCGCCACCTGACCCCGCGGAAACGACAAAGCCAACGCCCCCAACCGCTCCCCATCATGAGTCACCCACGCCAACCGATCCACCCCCGGAAACACCTCCACCCCCACCGGCACCCAATCCACCGCAGACCCCCCCTCCACAGGCCACACACTCCTCCGTTCAAACCGATCCCCGCTCCGCACCCACACCCCCGCCGAAGACGCCGAAGTCCCATCCGCCAACGACCGCGCCACCTGACCCACCAAACCCTCATCAGTCGCCGACAACCTCCGCGCAAAATCAGACAACACCTGATACGGAGAAGCCCGCCGCCCAAACACCAACCGATTCGCCACCCCCTGCAACCACCGCCGCACCGGCTGAACCCCAATCGCAATCACCGCCGTCGCCCCCACCGACAACACCGTATCCGGCTCCCCCCCACCCCCACCCAACAAACCCCCCACCCCCACCACAATCGCCACATACACCCCCGAAATCAACAACCCCAACACCCCATAAACCAACGTCCGCGAAATCACCACATCAATATCAAAGAGCCGATACCGCAACACCGCTACAGCAATAGCCAGAGGCATGAGGGCAATTGAAAGAGCGAACAGGATGTCCATGAAAAGCGGAACATTCCAGCCTTGGCTGAAAAGAGCCATGCCCAAATAGATTGCGGTGAACAAGGCCACCGCATAGAGGAGCCATTTGATCTGTCCGCGCTCCTCACTCTCGGCCCGGCGATATCGCACGATCAAGGAAGCCAAGCCTCCCAGCGTGAGAGCTAAGAGGCCCGCGGTCCACGGAATCCCGAACCATGGACTATCAACGAAGCTCTGGGGCATGAAGCCGATCGGATTATCGAGGACCCAAGGGTTCTCGTCCTCCACCAGCGGACCCAAGTGCTCCGCGAAGGCCGCCAAGACCAGCAATGTCCCCGCCATGAGGAATTCGAGCCGCATCAGCCAACGCCAACGGGGGCCAATGACCCGGCCCGTGGGAAAGACCTGGAGAAGGTGAAAGATCGGGAAGATCAAGAACACCCAGCCGAAGTTCTGCAAGAGCAAGAGGAGATAGACACCCACGGTCATCCGGTCGGGGGACTCCTGGAGCCCAGCGAGCGGGACGGATACAAAAGCTTCGAGACCGATGCCCACGGCCCAGATCATGAGCAACCATCCGATCCCATTGTTGGGACGGGCGAGAAGGATCAGCAAGGCGGCCACGACCGTCATGGCGGGAATGAGCGCCCAATACAGATCGAAAGAAGCGGCTGCAATGCTGCTGTTCAGAAGAAAGGTCGTATAGGAGATCAATTCCAGCGCCACGACCGCTGCCAGGACCCAAGCCAGTGGCCGCCGCCACTCGAGAGCCTTCGTTGTCATGATGCCCGCCGGGGGAATCGATAGGCCGCCACCGCCCCTACCCGGCCCTTGACGAGTGCAGGCTCCAGCACATCGGCATCGGGTGGATCCTCCAGAGCGTCATGAGTGCCTTGGCTCAACACGGTCTCTCCCGGTTCGGCCCACTGCTGGAGCCGTTGGGTCAGGTTGACGGTGTCGCCGACAAGCGTGTATTCGAGACGCTCGTCGGAACCCAGCACGGCCGCTGCGACCCGACCGGTGGAAACACCGATTCCTAGAGGAAAGGGCTCCTTGCCCTCGGCTTCCCACTCCTGATTGACTGCCTCCTGAGCACGGTGCATTGCAACAGCAGCCTCCACGGCCTTGGCAGCATGATCGAGAAGGGCCTCAGGTGCTCCGAAGACTGCCATCACGGCGTCGCCGACGAACTGCATCACGGTTCCGCCCTGGTCGAGGATGGCCCGATTCATCACCGCCCGGTGGCGGTTGAGCTGACCGGCCAGCAACGCGGGATCGGTCTTTTCGGCGATGGTCGTATAGCCGCGGACGTCGGACATCAACACAGTCACTTCGAGGTCCTCGGTCTCGCCGATCCGTCTGCCTTCGCGTCGCAGTTTGTCGGCCAAGCCGCCTGGCAGAAGCCGGGAGAGGGTCTCGCCCTGCTCCTCTCGTTCCACGATCGCCCTGTGCAACTGTCTGAGTCGATCGACCGCGGCACCGTTGCCGGCGGTGATCCCCTCGGCGAGATGCTTGAAGAGTCGTTC
>CAYYRT010000154.1:0-9172 GCA_964474055.1 uncultured Acidimicrobiaceae bacterium
GAACCAGTCGGTCCAGGCGGCCATGACCCGAGCACCTTCCTCCTCTGACTCCGGCATGCCGCCACCGTGGTAGCTGAGCAGATAGTTCGCCATTCGTTTTCCTCCTGTTGTCGGGCTTCATAGGAAGCATGCCAGCAACCGGGTAATCATGCCGAGCCCATTGCCACCCCACCCTTCCTGCGTAGAAACCCGGCCGGAAACGACGAAGGATCTACGCAGGAAGGGGTTGGGTCACGCCTGTGGCGTGCAAGAATCGGCCAGGGAAGGGATCGCTTGTCAACTGCCACTGCCGGCTTGCTCACTTCCGCCCGTGCGGCGGTAGACAACCACGCCTGGAAAGTGGCTCTGGAGAGCTTTCAGCAAGCCGACGCCCAGGAAGAACTGTCGGGCGCCGACCTCGAGTTGGCCGCTGGCACCGCCTTCTTCTCCGGTCTCGCCGATCTGGTCATCGAGTTGAAAGAGCGGGCTTTCAAGGTCCACCTCGCTTCCGGTGATCGAATGCGGGCCGCCTATTTGGCGATCGATCTGGCCCGCGAGTATGTCTACAAAGGCAAGGGCTCGATCGCCTCGGCCTGGCTGCGGCGGGGAGAGCGCCAGTTGGAAGGGGAGCCTGAGTCCTTTGCCCATGGCTATCTCGCCATGGCCCACGCCGACCTAGCCCGCTCAGCCGGAGACATGGCATCAGCTCGCCAACTGGCCGAGTCCGCCGTTCGGATCGGAAGTCAGACCGGGAATGCTGACCTCGAAGCCCTGGCGCTGATCGGCCTTGGTTCGATCAAGATCGCCGCCGGTGAGGTGGCTGACGGCTTCGGGCGCATGGAGGAGGCGACTCTGGCCGCTCTCAACGGCGAATTGTCCCCTCTCGTAACCGGCGTCACCTACTGCGCGGTGATATCTGTGTGTCGAGACCTGGCCGACTACCAGCGGGCCGGTGAATGGACCGAGGCAACCGAAAAGTGGTGCGAGAAGCAGTCCATCTCCGGCTTTCCCGGGGTCTGTCGGGTCCACCGGGCGGAAATCGTTGCCCAGACCGGGGGTTGGGAGCGGGCCGAAGAAGAACTTGTCAAGGCGACCAGGGAGCTCGCCGCTTACAACGCCACCCCGCCCATGGCTGACGGGTTCTACGCCCTTGCCCAACTCCGTTACCGGCGAGGTGATCTCGATGGGGCGGAGGAAGCTCTCAAGGAAGCCCATCGTCTCGGTCGACACACGCAGCCCGTGTTCTCGCTGATCCGGCTTGCCAGGGGGAGCCTCCGCACCGCTTTCAGCGGGGTCAAGGCGGCCCTGGATGAACACACCACAGACTCCTGGGTCACAGTTCGCATGCTTCCTGCCTACGTCGAGATCGCCATCGCCGCCGGCGAATTGGCCGCCGCTCGATTGGGAGCCGAGCAACTGGCGAACTTGGTGGAGAGTTACGACGCCCTGGCCATGCAGGCCGAGAGGGAGCTGGCGTGGGGCCGGGTGTTGTTGGCCGAGGGCGAATTCGCCCAGGCGATCCCCCGCCTGCGCCGGGCGCTCGATCAGTGGAGCCGGGTCCCGGGGCCCTACGAAGCCGCCGTGTCGCGCTGGCTTCTTTCCAAGTCGCTGCGGGCATTGCACGACATCGATGAGGCGGATCTCGAATTGGAGGTCGCTCTTAACGCGTTGACCATGCTCGGAGCCAAACGCGATGTCGAAGCCGTTCGCAAGGAGGTGCAGACCGCAGGCGACCGTCGTCTGGGACCGGTTCAGGCTCGCAAGACGTTCATGTTCACCGACATCGTTGGCTCTACCAACCTGGCCGAGATGCTGGGAGACCAGTCCTGGGACCAGTTGCTTCGCTGGCACGACACCACTCTCCGCGAGGAGTTCGCACGCAAGAAGGGAGAGGTGGCCAACTCGACCGGCGACGGGTTCTTTGTCGCCTTCGACTCGGCCCCGGATGCTGTGGAGTGCGCGGTCACAATCCAGCAACGGCTGCGTGACCACCGCATCAGCACAGGTTTCGCCCCGATGGTGAGGATTGGGCTGCACACCGCCGAGGCCAATCAGGTCGGTTCCGACTACAGCGGGGTTGGTGTTCACATTGCTGCCAGAGTTTCAGCTCTGGCCGGAGGGGAGGAGATCGTGGCCAGTGCCGAGACGATTGCCGGAGCCGGGAAAGTGAGTGTTGGTGAAGAGCGCGAGGCAACTTTGAAAGGCGTCGCCAAACCGGTCGCCGTCGTCTCCATCATCTGGCGCTGATGGCCACACTCGTCTACTCGGCGATCACATCCCTTGACGGTTACATCGAGGACAAGGATGGTCGCTTCGATTGGTCAATGCCCGACGAGGAGGTGCACAAGTTCATCAACGACATAACGCGTCCTGTCCGCATTTTTCTCTTGGGCCGCCGGATGTACGAGGTGATGGTCTATTGGGAGACCGCTCACACCGAAAGTGACCTCCTGCCCCACGAGCATGACTTCGCTCAGATCTGGCAGGCCGCCGACAAGATTGTCTACTCATCGACTTTGGAGTCGGTAGCCAGCGCTCGCACCAGAATCGAGCGCACCTTCGAGCCCGTGGCCGTCCGACGGTTGAAAGAAACGGCCAACACCGACCTCTCCGTGGCCGGTCCCAGCTTTGCCGCTGCCGCGATCGCTGCGGGACTGGTCGATGAATTTCACCTCTTCATGACGCCAGTCCTGGTGGGAGGCGGCAAGAAGGCGTTTCCCGACGATGTCCTCGTCAAGCTCGAACTCTTGGACGAGCGCCGCTTCCGCAACGGCACGGTCTATCTCCGATACGGGATCGAGCCCTCTTAACGGCGGAGCGCTTTCAGATCTCCAGAACCGCTCCGGCTAGTCCAGCCACCAACTCGAGTTCCGGCTTTGCCTCCCGCAGCTCGTGGTGGAGGCGGTCGAGCTCCTCGTCGGTGTGTTCGGGGTCGTGGTGAAAGGTCACGAGAGTCCGCACCCCGGCAGTTTGGGCGACGGCGAGAGCCTGGCGGTAACTGCTGTGTCCCCAACCAACCTTGGCCCGGTATTCGTCTTCGGAGTACTGGGCGTCGTGGATCAGCAGATCCACGTCCTCGATGAGCGCCAGGCCCGACAGCCAGGCGGGCTCGGTCAGATCCGGCGATCCCAGAACGGGTTCATGATCGGGTAGGTAGGCGAGGCTGTGCGAATTCTCCTCGACGCGGTATCCCAGGGTTGGCCCCGGATGGATCACCAGGTCGGCGGCAACCGCAAACCCCGGGACCCCAAACGAACCGGGGTGGACATCATGAAGATGGACCGATTGAAGGTCGCGGAGTCGAACCGGGAACAGCGGAGGGGAGAGGTAGCGACTCAACCGGCTGGCGAGTCCGGCGGTGGTCGAAACCGGTCCCCAGATGTGGGTCTCGATCGCAGGGTTGTAGAGCGGTCGAAAGAATCCGAGCCCCTGGATGTGGTCCATATGCAGATGGGTCAGCAGGATGTCGATGCGGTTGACCCCGGGCCCGATGAGATCGTGGGCATTGGCGATGCCGGATCCGGCGTCGAGGATGAGCAGGTCGCCACCACGTCCCTGCACAGCCACCGATGAGGTGTCACCGCCATAGCGGACCGTGTTCCCACCTGCCCTGCCGACCGATCCGCGGGTGCCACACAGGGTGATCCTCAAGCGTCGACCTCCCAGAACATGGCGACCGATCCCAGCAACCGGTCGCCCTGACCCACCAGCGGCAGGGCGGTCACTTCGACGTTGCGCCAGGCTCCGTCCAGACCACAGAATCGCAGTGGCCGATGAGAGGCCACCCGCTTGGTGAGGGCGATCGTTATGGGGAGGTCCTCATTGGCGAGCGGGGAGCCGTCGAGATCGCACACCTTGAAAATTTCGGCGTGAACTGCCGCAGGAAAGTCCCCTGCCTCATATCGAGCTCCGGTGACTGTTTCGGCCATCTGGTTGCTGTAGATGAGGTTGCCAGGCAGGTCGGTGATCCAGATTGGAACCGCCAGATATGACGCCCAGCGGCGGGTGAGGATCACCTCGATCGGATACTGACCTCTTCTCAACTTGGCCAGGGGGCCGGGTGAGTGCGGTTGATAGTCGGGATCCCAGATCGTGGCCATCGCCCCCAGGTGCCGGTCCCCGGTGCTGAGAATTGGGATGGCGGTGACCTCCAGTTCGCGCATCGTCTGATCGGCCTGGCGGAGCCCGATTCGTCGATGAGCGGGCATCTGTTTGGTGAGAGCGATGATGAGCGGACGATCGAAATTGGAGATGGGAGTGCCGTCCACCTCGGTCATGGCGAAACGATCCGCTAAATCTTCGGCCCGGAGGTCGTCGGCCTCCTCGAAGCGCAGCCCGATGATCGACTCGACTGGCTCGTTGTAATAGAGCAGTCGCCCCTCGTTGTCGGTTATCCACGTGGGAACGGCGATGTAGCTCGCCCATTGGCGGAGCAGGATGATCTCG
This sequence comes from uncultured Acidimicrobiaceae bacterium, assembly GCA_964474055.1. Taxonomy (GTDB): domain Bacteria; phylum Actinomycetota; class Acidimicrobiia; order Spongiisociales; family ZC4RG35; genus JAICND01. Next base: position 4,426 of record CAYYRT010000154.1, read on the forward strand.
ATCGGTTCAACGGCCAACCGATGCCTCCACTTGGTGTCGCCGGGGGCGACCGGGAGCCGATTCTAAGTTGGGACCTGTTCCTGCGTACAAACCCGGCCGGAAACGACGCGGGATCTACGCAGGAAAGGTGTTTCGAGCCGCCGTGTGGCCACTCTAAGGTCGCCTCTGGAAGCCATCCCGGGAGGAGCGAAGTGTTGAAGCCGATCCGACGGCCTGTCTTTTGTGTTGCCTTGATGGCGCTCGTGGCCTGTGGGACCGGATCCGACCCGGCGACGTCGGCGACCAGCGCTCCGACTTCCACATCGGCGGCGACCACCGTCGCCCCGACGACGACTGTCGCCGCGTTACCGCAGCCGATCACGGCCGAGGGGGCGGCGGTGGTCAACCTCGCTGACCGGGAGCAAGCTCATTGGCAGCTCCTCGGCGGCCCTGATTGGCTTGCCGACGGCTTCGGGTCAGTGTGGGTCAAAGTCGACCAGGGGGATGTGCGTCGAATCGACCCCGCCACCAACACGATCCTGACTGAGATTCCGGTCTCGGACGACCTTTGCCAGGGGCTCGGTGCCAGTCCCGAGGCGATCTGGAGTTGTACGCGTGACTTCGACCAACCGATCCACATCGCCCGCATCGACCCGGCGAGCGACGAGGTGATTGCAACGATCGTGGTGGGCAAGGCGCCTGATCAGGGCAAGCTCGTCTATGCCCGGGGAAAGATCTGGGTCCTCAACGGACTGGGCGACGCCATCATGGGCATCGATCCAGCTACCAACACACTCGGCGACCCGATCAGTCTCGGAACCCGCTGCACTGACCTGGCTGCGGATGGCGACGTGATCTGGGCCGTGTGTCCCATTGATGGCGTGGTGATGCGCGTGGAAGCCAACGACGAGGTAACCGCAGCCCCCGCGATGTTCAAGAATGCGCGTCAGATTTCGGTTGCCGACTTTGCGTTTGTCGGTTTCGGTTCCGGAATCGCCCAACTTGACCGTGAAAGCATGGAGGTCGTTGCCCTCTACGACGTCCTCCCCGGGCCGGTCGGTGCGATCCTGGCCACCGACGACAGCGTCTGGGTACGCCGCGATGGCGCACCGTTTCTCACCCGACTCGACCCGGTCAATCAGACCGTGGTCGAGACCATCGAAGCCAATGGACCGCTCTCTCCCGGGGACATGGTCATGGCCTTTGATTCACTATGGACGACAGCATTCAACGACAACCTGCTCAAAAGACTCGCCCCGGGCTGACCCATCCTCCTTCCTGCGTACAAACCCGGCCGGAAACGACGAGGATCTACGCAAGAAGGGGGCAAGGACTAGCTTGCCCACGAAGGAGGCTCACATGAAAGACGATTCGGGCTGGATTCCGGTGCCGCTGCCACGGTCAGCGCGTTCGGTGAAACTTGAACCCGATATGGAGTTGTTCTACAGGGAGTTCGACACGTCGGTTCTCGAGGAGGCGGACAATTGGCGGGCCTTCTTGTACGACCCCCTCCAGGACCTTGTCAACGGTGGCCTGATCCCCGATCGCGAAGGGTGGAGGGCGGTCACGACCATCATCAATCACCACCGACCGCTCAACCCCCGGATTGGAACCGCGTTCCTTCTGAAGACGGAGAAGTCCAAGGAGATCGCCATTTCGATCTACAAGCTCGAGGAGAACTAGCAGTCAGTCCTCAGAGGACCCTTTTGGCCGCCTCCAGGCCCAGGGCGCGACCCTTGGCCACGGCGGCACCGAATTCGTCAGCCCCCAAAGCGGTACGAGCCACATCCAGCGCTCGTCTGGCTGTCTCGACGTCACCGATGTGGCGTTCGAGTCCCATCTCCTCGGCGGCGGCCTGGGCGGCGCCCAGCAAGATTGCACACTCCTCGGCATCGTTGCGCGCCGCTGCCACCTCCCCCAAACCCTGCAATGCCGCTGGCGCCTCCGGCAGTACATGTTTGAGAGCGAGGTCTAGAGCCGACCGAAAGAGCGCCTGGGCACGGGTCAGGCCGCCTTTCGCAAGCTCGACCCGGCCAAGATGTCGAGACGCCCACACCTCGCCCACCGGCTGGCCCTGACTCTGGAAGTCGGACAGGGCCCGCTCCAGGTGTATCACGGCCTTGTCCCCATCGCCCCGGGCAAAGGCGATCTGTCCGGAGTACGCATTGGCCCAGGCCGTGACTTCCTGCAGCCCCGATCTCGTCGCCAGGTTGGCGGCTTCCGCCACAGCGACAGACGCCCGCTCCAGATCGCCCCGGTTGATGGCAAGTTCGGTGAGGGAGAGCAGAGCGTCCGCTTCCACATAGCCGTCGCCCAAACTCCGAGCCGTCGCCACGGCCTGCTCGGCGATGGCTTCCGCCTCCCCGGGTTGGCCGAGGTCGTCGTAGAGGAGCGCAAGGGCAGCCTGTATCTCACCCACCTGACCCAGGTCCCCTCCCGCCCGTGCCAGCATCATTGCCTCTTCGAACAACCCGGCCGCCCGCCTGACGTCACCTTTCCGATGGGGAAGCGGGGCGAGGAGTCGCGCTGCGGCGGCTGCCGCCAGGTCGTTGCCCCGCAGACGGAAGATCTCGATGGCCCGGCTCAGCGACGACTCGGCCGCCTGATCGTCACCCTGGTTGCCGGCCAAGGACCCGGCTCCTGTGAGGGCGTGGCCGAGGAGTTCGGTGTCCACATTGCTTGCCGCATCGATTGCCCGTTCGAGCCATTGGCGTCCCTCGGTGACGTGGCCTCGGAGCCGCCAGAAGCGCCACATGCCCGCAGCCACTCGAAGAGCAAGGTTCTCCTCGCCAGACTCCAGCGCCCAATGGATGGCTGCTCTGAAGTTGTCGTGATCAGCGGCCAGCCGGTCGAGCCAAGCGAGCTGGCCCACGGCATCGCGGCTTGGCTCCGACTTCGGAAAGAAGGCGGCGTAATAGTCAGCGTGGCGGGCGGCCGTTGTCGCGCTCGCTCCACCGGCGCTCAACTTTTCCGTGGCATAGATCCGCACCGGTTCGAGCAGACGGAAACGACCGTCGGCACGATTGCGCACCAGAAGTGACTTGTCGTTGAGCGATTCGAGGGTCTCCACCACGTCACCATCAACCCGCCCCACTCCCTCGACCGCTTTCACATCGAAGCCGCCCCTGAACACCGAAAGCTGCGCCAACAGGCTCCTCTCCTGCTGGTCGAGAAGTTCGAAACTCCAGTCGAGCGTCGCCTGCATGGTTCGGTGACGGGCCGGCCCGCTGTGGGTTGCCCCCCCTAGAGCCAGCAGCCTCTTGTCCAGTCGATCGGCCAGGTCGATCATTGTCAGGGTTCCGGTCTTGCCGGCCACAAGCTCGATCGCCAGCGGAATCCCATCGACGGCCCTGGCTATGCGAGCTGCGTAAGCAGCGTTCGCCTCGGTGAGAGCGAAGCCGGAGTCGACCAGCCGGGCACGTTGGGCGAATAGGCGCACCGAGTCGTAGGCCCCGATGATGGCAAGGGAGGACTCCTCGGGATCGGGCACCGACATGGGCGGCACCACGTAGGCGGCTTCGCTCGGCACCCCCAGTCGGTGACGGCTGGTAGCGAGCACCTTGAGATCGGGGCAGCGCCGCAGCAGATCGTCGACCAACTCGGCCACCGCTCCCAGGAGGTGTTCGCAGTTGTCGAAGATGATCAGCGCCTTCTGGTGGCGGAGGCGGGTTCGCAACGCCTCCAACCATGACGACCCGGTTTCCTCAGGCACCCCGAGAACCTGGGCGAGCTGTTTTTGCACCAGAGTGCCTTCGGTGAGTGGGGCCAGCTCGACCAGCCACACTCCGTCGGGATACCGACCCAGGACCAGGTCCGCGATCTTCAAACCGAGCCGGGTCTTGCCGGAGCCGCCTCCACCGATAAGGGTGACCATTCGCTCCGCCTCGAGCATTTTGGCTGTTTCCATCAGCTCCTTGCTCCGGCCAACGAACTTGGTCAGCTCGACCGGCAGGTTGTTAGGTCCCTCCGATTCTGTGAGGAGTCGGGGAAAGTCAGCCCGCAGACCCGGATGAACGATCTGAAGGATCTCGATCGGTTCGGAAATCCCCCGCAAGCGATAGCTCCCCAGGTCGATGAGGGCCGCCCCCTCCGGCAGGTGACCGCTCAGGGAGTCGATGGTGCTGCGGGTGACGAGCAACTGCCCGCCGTGTCCCGACTCCAACACTCGATGGCACCGGTTGAGAACGGGACCGAAATAGTCGTGACCTACCGGTTCTGCCTCACCGGTGTTGACCGCGACCCGCAGCGGGGGCGCTTGCTGCCCGCTATCCAGTTGGATACGAAGGGCGGCAGCCAGGGCCTGATCCGCCGAAGCGAAGACGGCCAAGACCCCGTCGCCGGTGCCTTTGACCACCCAGCCCTCCTGGCTGGCAACCTGACCGCGAGCCAGTTTCTCCAGCGAAGCCACCGAACTTCGCATGAGCTCGGGCTCGGTCTCCCAACGGGCGGTTGAACCCTCCACATCGGTAAACAGGAAGGAGAGGTTTCCGCTGGGAAGCTCTCTCTCGTCTGAGGCAAGGGACATTGCCGGCCAACCTACCCCGCGCTGCCCTCCAGCGAGCGAAGCGAGCGTTGGGGGGAGAGCCGGCGTTGCCATGGCCCCCCTCCCCCCTTTGGGGTACTCCCCCCAACGTCGGCCCTGCGGGCCTCCTGGGGGGAGAAGGGATCCGCTCTGTTTCTCCCCCCAGTGAGCGAAGCGTCCGTTTTGTTTCTCCCCCCAGTGAGCGAAGCGTCCGTTTTGTTTCTCCCCCCAGTGAGCGAAGCGTCC
>CAYYRT010000155.1:0-19920 GCA_964474055.1 uncultured Acidimicrobiaceae bacterium
TGCAGACGTGGCAATGTCAGTCGTAGCCGACGCACAAATCGCTGCCATTGAGCGCGAATGCTGCGACTCGATCGCCGAAGCTATCGAGGTCGCTACGACGAAGCTCCGTCAGTTTCCGGGGGGAGAGCTGCGCGCGCGCGCCCTTGTCGAATCCCTTGCTCGACAGCATTCCCGACCAGTTCTTCTACAGCCCCTTCATTCACACTAGGACTCAGGCGCTGGGCCAGCGCGCGTAGTTGCTTCAGAATCGCGTCTTGGCCCTCCATGAGCCGTTCCCACGGGACCTTCTGCCCTTCCTGGCCGGCGAGTAGATCGGCCACCAGTTTGTCGTAGGGCACGTTCAGCGAGGCCGCGTACAGCTCCCCCATCCGCAGTCCTAACGCATCTTCGATAGCCCGTAATCGATCGGCGCCCGGGTTCTGAATGATGCCAGCTTCGAAGTTGCGGACCCACGAATGACTGACCCCGGCGGCGTCCGCTAGCTTCTCGGAGGTCCAGCCCTTCCGGTCCCGTTCGAGCCGCACGGCACGAGCTAATCGGCTTGGCGTCTTCGGCCGCCCCGCTGTCACGATCTGTCCTCCTGCTGTCAGCGTCGTGTCCGGTGCGTGTACGCACCATTAGACCTGTGATTGTACGTTCGCTGTCAATGCTGGGCTAGGGACGAATGACGTAGTACGAACGTCTCCCTGCTAGGATGCAGACAGCGCGCCATCACCTGTCAGATGTGTGCTAGACTCCTAGACATGGACACTACGGTTACTGAGGCTGCCCGTGCCCTTGCGGAAGCGAAGTTTTGGGCTCGCGTAGATCGCTCGGGTGAATGTTGGTTGTGGACCGGTCCACGCACCTTCGATGGTTACGGACAACTGTACTTTGAGGGAAGAAACCACCGGGCACATCGGTTGGCCTTCCTCTTCGAGTATGGCCGGTGGCCGACGCCGATGGCGCTGCATCTCTGCAATAACCCGTCATGCGTCCGCCCGAAGCACATTGTCGAAGGCACGAATGCAGAGAACATGGCGCATCGTCGCCGAGCTAGGCCCACACCGATCGAGTCCGACCTGGCCGTTGTCGTGGACCTCCAGCTTCGGTTAGGCATCTCCGACTCAGATATGTCCCAGCGCCTCGGCTTCAGCCGTGGATTGTGGAGCAACGTCATCGGGGGTCATCTGCGGTTCACGGACGGACACCGGTTCCGTCTACTAGTCCAGTTTCCCGAGCTACGATCGTACTTCCTGCCCTGACATTCGCGCAGGAAAGGCTTGACAAGCCCGCGCAATCTGCTAGTGTCCTAGACAACGTAGAGGCGCCCGCCGATGGATGGGCCACCGGACAGACGCCTCGGAGGACATCTTAGATGATCCAGCAGCGAATCCCCGAGTGGGTCCGCCGCGCGAAGGCCAACCAGCTCCCCGTCAAGGTCGAGCAGCGGCGCTTCTCGTGGTACGACTGATGACCGCCTACCAGCGTTGCAACCATCCGGGCCGCCCCTGCCCGCGCATCTACCAGGCTCGGCCGGTCGTCGGCATCCCGCCCGTGCGGCTGCTGAATCTCACCCTTGCCTCGCTGCTCCTGTGGGTGGCGATCATCGCGTGGGTCGTGTCGCTATGACCGCTCTCATCTATCCCGTTGAGCACCACGAGTTCGACCCGGGCTGCTTCGCGTGCGGTATGAGTCTCGTCCGCTCCTGCGGAGAAGTCTGCAACGCCTGTGGCTGCCGCTGGGACATGGACCTCTTCGATGAGCCGAACCGGCAGGACGAAGCATGCGAGGGCGGGTGCGACTGCCACTCGTGGACGCTGGTCGAGTCCCGCGCCGAGGCTGCCACTGAAGAGGCGCTGGAGATCGCCTGGAAGGATGTCGGCTACACGTCGTCCCTCCAGGTCTACCAGCATGAGGGTCGCTGAGATGACTGACGTGAAGCGCCTGCTCGATGAGGCGACGCCGCTGCCGTGGGGCGTCGTCATGGATCACTCGCTGTACGACGGGCCGATGATCGGTGCCGTCGGGTCGCTTGGACCGACCTCGCTGTACGTCGCGGAAACCGCTAACGCCGAAGTGGGCGAGAGGGACGCCGCCCTTATCGTCTACGCCGTCAACCGCCTACCCGACTACGAAGCGGCGGTCGAGGCGCTGCATCGCATCTATATGGGCAGGGTCGGCTTCGACAATCCGGACGACCCCGACATCCTCGCCGCGCGCCACGCGCTGGCACGATTCCGATGACCGTCCATCTCGACGCCCTCGTGCGGGGCAGGGCTGGCTTCACCGATCGCACCATCGAAGGCCGCGTCTACCGGGTCAGTCCGTTCGGCTGGGTCGCCCTGCTCGACGCGGAAGGCAACCAGCACATCATCTACGAGCCGGAGGTCGTCGGCGAACCGCGTCCGGTCAACGGTCGGACGGGCATCGCGTCGAGGTTGCAGTGACGCTTAGGACTACCGACGAGGCGCAGCGGTTCGCTCGCCGGTACCGATCCGCCTTACTGGAGATTCATGGCCGCTCTGAGGGCTGCGAGAGGCTGGTGTGGCCGTCCGAGTGTCGTGGCCGCACCGGGTATCCGCGGCCGGAGTGGTGTACCGGCTGCATCGCAGCGGACGCTCTTAGCATTCCGCCAGCGCGTCCGGCGGATGAGGTGCCGCTATGACCGGCCCGCGCAACGCCACGACTAACGAGTGGGGCAGCCGGTACTACGAGCACCGCGGCGTTCGGCTCCCCTCGGTCACGTCCATATTGAAGACGGGGCGACCTCAAGAATGGATGGGGTTCTGGTCGGCGAAAGTGACCGCCCTGCTGGCGATGGCGGGCATTCAGGAGTTCGGCGGGTTCGAGGCGATTGTGCATTGGGCGACGACCTTCGATGCCGAGCACGCCGCCACGAAGACTCACCAGGAGCGGCACAAGAATAAGTGCCCGTATGACAAGCTCACCGCCGACGAGAAGGCCACGCGCTACTTGAAGGGCGCCCCGTGGCGCAAGCGGGACGCGGCGGCCGAGCACGGTGAAGAGCAGCATACCACGTTCGAGGTGCTCGACGCCCTCGCGGCTGGCGAAGCACTCCCAATCGACGCGCCGGGCCGTGAGCAGATCGAGGCATGGCGCGACGCTTACCGACCGGAGTTCATTGAGTCCGAGTTCCAGATCGTCAACCTCACCCACGGCTACGCCGGCTCGGGCGACAAGCTCGTGCGCATCTACGGGCGCACGATGATGATCGACCTGAAGACCGGGCGCCTCTATAACGACGAGGGCAAGCGGAAGGAAGTCCCGCGGGACTGGTCGCTTCAGCTCGCCGCCTACCGCAACGGCGAGTTCATTTTCCGTGACGACGAACAGTGGACGATGCCGCCCGTCGATGACTGCGCGATCCTGTGGATTCCCTCGGACGCGCCCGAGCAATGGATGTTCCTGAACCTGCCGGCCAACGGTGACGAGTTCGCCGCCTTCCTGGCAGCGAAGGCGACCCACGACGACCACCGGAAGTACGAGAAGGCGGGCACGCCCGCCACGCTGATCTTGCCGCAAGTCGTAAGCGTTGACGAGGTGTCGCTGCGGCCCGCCCTGACGCTGGTGCAGGGAGGTGTGCGATAGGGGTTGACTTTGCGTCTCGATTTGCTAGGATACGGACATTCCACTGACAAGGGAGGCATCCACTGTGACCAATCCATTCACTCCACCCGAGAAGGTGGCGCCGAAGATCAAGGGGCTGCTGATCGGTGACACAGATAGCGGGAAGACGTACGCGGCGCTGAGTGCGCCGGGGCGGATCGCGGTCATCGACACCGAGGCTGGCACGGCACACTACGCCGGCCGCAAGAGCCTCAGTCCGTTCGACGTGCTGCCCTCCAAGACGTTCGCCGACGCGCTGGCGGCCGTGAAGTGGCTCGCCACCGAGAAGCACGACTACCAGACGCTCGTCATCGATCCCATCACGATCATCTACGGCACCCAGCAGACGGCCGCTACCATGCGGCGCGCGCAGCAGAACGCGAAGCGCAACTACGGCTCCACGGACTCCGAAGAGGCCGACCTGGAGCAGTCCGATTGGGGCCGGATCAAGCGCAACCACAACAACCTTATGGCCGAACTGGTCAACCTCGATATGCACGTCATCGTCACGGCGCGCGAGAAGGAAGTCACCGTCCGCAACCCAAAGACGAAGCAGTTTGAGGGGACCGGCGAGTACCGCGCGGACGGTGAGAAGGGGCTGGCCTACTGGTTCGACGTGGTGGTTCGGATGGTGAAGACACCCACCGGCCGCGTCGGGATCATCCAGAAGGACCGGCTGGTGGAAGACGCCACCGTGGGCCGACGTGTCGAGTCCCCCACCTTCGCGACCCTCTTCGCCGACGCGCTGAAGGGCAAGGGCAAGGGCAAGCGGACGATGCAGACGGACGACGAGGCCGCTGCGAAGGACGTAGCCGCCGAAGAGGCCGCGCTGCATCCCACCGACGAGCAGGTGGCAACCCTCGATGAGTGGCTCACCGCCGCTGGGGCCGACCAGGAGCGCATGAAGGCCGACATGAAGGTGTCCGGCTGGGACGAGCTGCGCCCCGAGCAGGTCGAGAAGCTGACCGCCCGCGCGAAGGCGCAGGCCGAGGCATCCAAGAACGGAACGGAATCGAAAGTGGAGGCGACCGTCTAAATGGCACGACTCAACAGGCTCGAAATCATCGGCCACCTCGGAGGCGACCCCGAGTACAACTACACGCCGAGCGGCAAGGGCGTCTGCAACCTAAGCGTTGCCGTAAACAACGGCCAGAAGCAACCGGACGGCACATGGTCCGACGAGACGATGTGGGTCCGTGTGGCGGTGTGGAACGAGGCCGGCGAACGGCTGGCCGAGCAGCTTCACAAGGGCAACCTCGTCTATGCCGAGGGCCAACTGGAGGTCCGCGACTACACAGACCGGGACGGCAACCCGCGCTACTCGATCGACCTGAGGTTCGCCCGGGTGCAGAACCTCGAACGGCGCCAGAAGGACGCCGACGACTCCCAGCAGGCTCCCCGTGAGGCCGTCGCCGCTGCCGCGTCATCCGCCGAGATGGACGTGGACGACATTCCCTTCTAGCGGTGCCCGACGCCGACGTGCATTACCCCCACCTGGGCGAGCGGCCCGGACTGGGCGTCCGCGCTGCCCGCGCATGGCGGCGGCGGAACACCTACGTCCTGACCATCAGGGAGACGATCGCGCCGGAAGTGCTCGCCGATCCCCCGTTGTGCTTCACCTCGAAGGAATGGCCGCCGTACGTCCTCTCGCTCGCCGATGGCGGCTGGCGGATGCCAGCGACCCCCTTCCTGGTACAGCACGAAACAACCGACGAACGACAGAGCCGACAAGCCCGTTCGGCACGCGCCGCTGCGTGTGAGGACTGCCTGCTCTTCTATCAGCTCGACCAGCGGAGCAAGGGTCGTTGCCACCCGCCGCAGTTCGCGCTCACCCCTGTTGACCGGCTCATGCAGTCGGAGCACAACGTCTTGGAGGGACGATATGTCGCTGCCCCTGGACATGGCGCAGGCCGCTCGGATGTGCCACTCGAAGCGCCGCTACACGACGGAGAAGTTCGCTAAGGAAGTCGCGCGCGGCGCGCTGGTGAAGCGTGGCGCCCTGCTGCGCGTGTACGAGTGCCCGGCTTGCGCGGGGTTCCATCTGACCCAGCAGGTGGTGATGTGAGCGTGCTCGGGCCGCTGTCCGATGAAGGTCACGTCATTTCCGAGACGTGGCTGAACGGTCTAGGGATGGTCCTCACCGGGGAGGGCGCGTTCCTGCGCCACCTCCGTCATCGAATGGAGGAAGCGCGCGCCTACACCCGCGCCGACCGATCCAAGCGGCACGCTGACTGGTACTGCTCCCTGTCGTGGCCGCGGATGTGGTGGGCGCTGGTGACGGGCCGATGATCCAGCCCATCGCCAAGCCGACCCCGCGTCCCCGTAAGGCCCGCAAGCCGCTGCGATCGGTCCCCCACCCGATCCCGACGCGCGTCCGAGAGGACACGTTCACCCGCGACGAGTTCCTCTGCCAGTGGTGCCGCGTACCCGGCGGGGCGCTCGTCCCCCACCATCGCTTCAGGCGGTCGCAGGGCGCCCGTGACGTGCCGTCCGTGTTGGTCACGGTCCACACCATCTGTCACGACTACATCCACCGCAACGTCGCCGAGGCGAAAGCGCGCAAGTTCCTGGTGCGCTCCGAGGCTGAGTGCGCGGAGCCGTGGACGTGAGTCTTCACGAGCACGTGTGGGATGCGGCTGGCGGCCTAGCATGCGGCGCCTGCGGTGAATGGCGGCCCGAGGTGTACATCTGTTCGGAGCCGGACTGCTACTACCGGATGTGGGATGCCGCCCACGGTGACATCGAAGATCACATGCGTACTCACCGAGAGCCGGCATGAACCCCGCCGGCTGGGACCTCGAAGCTGCCGCCATCATCGCCCGCGACGGCGACCTCGAAGAGCCGCCGCCCTTCATGTCGGGCCACGACGCTTTCCTCGAAGTGCAAGCCGCGTATGACGGCACCGATATCGAGGCCGCCGACGAGTGACCGCACGACCACTTGCGCCGGACGAGGATCGGGCTGAAGCGGGGCGCCGGTCTACCGCCGCTCGCGTCGAGCGCGAGGCCACGCGCGACCCGGAGTTCTTCGAGTGGGCCATCAGCAAGGAACGCCCGCGCATGGCGGTCGAGCAGGGCATCTACCGCGTGTCGTGGGACCAGCCGGTGTTCACGATGCTGGAGTTCGACTACCTCCACAACAGCCGCTCGTCCGGGGACATCACGGCCGAGCTGACCATCGTCGTCGGCGGGCCGACCGACAAGGGCCACTACCAGAAGACGCGCCTGAACCTGCTCGCCGACAGTTCGGTATCGAGGCTGGCGGGGTCGCTCGACAAGCGCATGCCGGCGCTGAAGATTCCGTGGGCCACCTACCTCAACGACGCGGTGCAATGGGTCCTGCACCAGTACCGCGCGGGTGAGCCGGGCGTTTACCTCGATGACGTGCCGGAGGAAGAGCAGGCCGCCGCGCCCGTGTTTCCGCTGTTCGCCGCGGATGGGCACACGGTCATCTTCGGGGACGGAGAAGCTACGAAGTCCTACCTGGCCCTTGCCAGCGCAGGATCGCTCACCTCCGGCCTCGAAGTCATCTCGGGCCTGGTCCCCGATCGCGCCATGAAGGTCGGGTATCTCGATTGGGAGTGGAAGCCCGCCCGCCATGCACGACGGTTGCGCGCCCTGTGGCAGCCCATCGATGCTCCGCTGCCGAAGATTCGCTACGTCAAATGCACGAAGCCCATCACCGAAGAGCGCGATCGATTACGACGCGAGGTGCGCGATCACGGCTTAGAGTTCCTAATCGTAGATTCGGTGGGTTACGCCTGCGCCGGGGCGGCCGAGGAACAAGAGAACGCAATGGCGTTCTTCCGCACGCTGGAGCAGATCGGCCTTCCCTCGCTCTGTCTCGCGCACGTCAACCGGCAGGACGCGAAGAACGGGGCGGACAAGCCATTCGGGTCGGCGTTCTGGCACAACAGCGCGCGCGCAACGTGGTACATCAAACGCTCTGAACAGGACTCGCTTGACGGCACCGTGAGCGTCGCGCTTTTCGAGCGCAAGAACAGCGAGTCGTCCTTCAAGCGAACGATGGGGCTCCGCTGGCACTTCAGCGACGAGCACGGCACGACGGTCGGCGTGTCGGCTGGCGCCATCGCCGAGGAACCGTCCCTCGTGTCGCAGCTATCCGTGCCGAAGCGCATGGTCCTGCTGCTGAAGGCCGGCCCTATGACCATTCACAACATCGCCGAAGAGCTGGACGCCAGCATCGACGCGGTGCGCAAGGGGCTGACGCGCGGCGAGGCGTTCGTGAAGCTGCCGAGCGGCGGCGGTGTGCCCGAGCGGTGGGGACTGGCGGCGCGCGAATGATCCCTGCTGACGTGACGCTGCTCGTGCAGCTCGATTGGGCGAAGTTGCCCGTGCCCGAGCGCGAGGCCCGATTCCACCCGACCCGCCGCTGGCGGTTCGACTTCGCGTGGCCCGAGCAGAAGGTCGCCGTCGAAGTGGAGGGCGGCGTGTACGTCCAGGGGCGCCATAGCCGGGGCAAGGGCTACGAAGCCGACATCGAGAAGTACAACGAGGCCGCGCTGCTGGGCTGGACGGTCCTGCGTTGCACGCCGCGTCAGGTCAACTCGGGACAGACCGTCGAGTGGATTCGGCGGGCGCTCGCTCTTCGAGCGTAGAATCAGCCGAAACAGGGAGGGCGATAGTGCGCGGCCACGGTGAAGGCAGCATCTCGAAGCGCGCGGATGGCCGGTGGGAAGCCAAGGTCAGCCTCGGCTACCGTCACGGCCGGCGGGTCCGCAAGGCGTACTACGCCACAACCCGAGCCGAGGTGCAGCGCAAGCTCCGCGACGCCTTGAAGGCGCGCGACGACGGCCTGCCGATCGCCACGGATGACCGGCTCACCGTCGAGTCCTACCTGGAGCGCTGGTACGCCGCCACCGAGCCGAACGTGCGCCCGAAGACCCGCTCGCACTTCCGCTGGTGCATGGATCATCTCATCGACGGGCTGGGCCACCATCCGCTGAAACAGCTCCAGCCGCACGACCTCCAGATATTCCTCAACCGCAAGGCGCGGACGATGAGCACGCAGTCGGTCCACCACTTCCGGGCCGCCCTGCGCCTGTCGCTGAACTACGCCATGCGCGAGGGGCTGCTGGCTCGCAACGTGGCAACGCTGGTGGACGTGCCCGAGATGGACCGGCCGGAGATTCACCCGCTCACCGCCGAACAGGCGCGCGTGCTGATCGAACGATGGAGGGAGGATCAGCACGGCGCGCTGTACGCCACGGCGCTGCTGCTCGGGCTGCGCCAGGGTGAGGCGCTGGGGCTGCGCTGGACTGATGTAAGCATCTCTATCACTGACGGCAAGAGTTCCTTACAGGTGACGAAGACGGCAACCTCGAAGCGGACGAAGACGCGAGCCTCAGTGCGCCGGCTGACCATCCCGCCGACGCTCGTCACGATCCTGCGCGAGCACCGCGCGTCCCAGGTGCGCTCGATCGAAGGCTACGTCTTCCCGAACCAGCGCGGCGGGCCGCTCGACGGGACCAACGTGACGCATCGGTTCCAACGGTTCTGCAAGGCCGTGGGGCTGCCGCACATCCGCTTCCACGACCTGCGCCATTCCTACGCGAGCCTCGCGCTTCAGTCGGGCGTCACCCTGAAGGAAGTCAGCGCCATGCTGGGCCATGCTTCGATCACGCTGACCGCAGACACCTACGCGCACCTTGCGCCGGTCCAGTACGACGATGCCGCCGCGAAGCTGGAGGCGCTGTTGGGGGCGGTCAGCGGATAACTGAGCGGCTGTTCTTCCCGAGGTTGCAGTCGGTACAAGCGGTGACGAGGTTTGAGTCATCGTCGGACCCGCCGTCATTCAGCGAAATGACGTGATCGACGTGGAGCCTAGCGCCGTCCTGTGGAGTCACACCGCAGTATTGGCATCGGAAGCCATCGCGGTTGAGGATCGTGAAACGGACTCGACTCGACAGGGAGCGGCGGTACGGCGGTGGCTTACCATCCGGCCCGATGATGACGCGGGGAGCTGCGCCGATCCTGTCTAGCTCGACTCGGAGCTTTACTTCGCACGCTTCTTTCGTGTCGGCGTACACTGCTCGGCGCTTTCCTCCCTCGCGCCATTTGCCTTCCCATCGCTTATCGCGCGAACGCCAGCTTAGGCTACCCGTGCCACTCGGGCGACGGCGGATGGTCTGATAGTCGGTCGTCACGGGTGCGCCGTCACTTGCGTACTTACGCAAACTGAGCACGGAATAGTGGCGTCCCCGGTGAGATTCGAACTCACGGCCAACCGCTTAGAAGGCGGTCGGTAAGGCGTTACGTCAGGTCCCATGTCAGCCCGTTTGGTCCCGATTGTCAGCCGGTCCGCTACCATCCTGTCCGCTGGGTCCCGGTGCATGACGACCCGTTGGTCTACTGTTGGTCGTCAGCTCGCCGGATAGTGGATCGTATGCCCGCTTCGTTCTAACGCCTTCATCCGCCAGCCGCTTGCACAGCGCGTGATAGGCGAAGAATGGATCACCGACGAGCTGTCCGAACTCTTGATCCTGTCCGGGCAGGAGCTTGCCGCCGCAGTATTCGCAGAATAGGTCGGTCATGGCTGGCATGGCATCACGTTTGACACAAATCCTGCCCTTATTTCGGGGCATTTGGTCGTCATTGGATCGGCTCCGCGCATGCCGGGCACGTCACGAAGGCTGTCCGGGCGATGCGATGGGCCTCGATCTTCCCGATGGGTCCGCGCTGGTGAAGCGCATACAACCGTCCTGCAACCGATACAGCCTGCTCGACTTGACGCGACGGATCGCACGTGCGGCACCATCGTGAGCCGTCCTGCGCGGGCTGGCTGCACCGCTGGCATGGTCCGTTCATCTCTCGGCCTCAGCCGCGCGCTTCTCATCCATCGTAGAGCGATAGCCGTGTGCGAATGAGCCATCCCGAAGCGCGATCCAGTGGTCGCACTCGGGACAATCGCGGGAGTCATGCGCCGGATTGTGGGGCGGCGCGACGGCCTTGTGCTGTCCATCCCGGACACCTTGCCAATAGCCCTCCGTGCGACCCCGCTCATACGCCTCGTTAGCGTCTACTTCGTCGCAGCAGTGAAAGTGTGTCATCCCCGCGCCACCAGACTGCGCCGCCACGCCTCGTAGTCCTCGACGGGGATGCGGACGATCCGCTCCCCGAACCGGACGCTGGGAATCTCGCCGGACGCCACCATCTCGTAGACGCGGTTGCGACCGATGCCCAGGTCTTCGATGACCTCTCGGATGGTGAGGTAGCGGGGCTGGGCGGTCATGCCGGGCCGACCTTGCGGATCAGCGCGAGGCACTCACGGCACACGCGCACCTCCATCGTCCGAAGACGGATGCGCAGGACGGCGCCGCGCGCGTCACAGCCGTTGCATCCGCCTGCGGTGTGCGCGTCCGTCCAGTGGGTTTCTACGATTCGTTCGGTCATCGGTCTTCCTCATAGACGCCTTCGATGCGGCGTTTCATTACCCCGGCGGGGATCATGGACGTGAGGACGATCCGCCGCGCCTCAGTCTTCGTGGCCGCGTCAACGTGAGTGACTCGACGCACTGTCTCCACGACGACGACTGTGTATCGCTTGCTCACGCCGCCACCTCCATGTAGGCCAGCCGCACGGATGCCATCGCGCACGGCTGGCAGTGCCATCGGGTCCAGTCCTGAAGGATGAATGACTCGGCCTCGGCGCCGCACACCTCGCAGCGGCCGTCGATCGGGCCGTGCTGGCGGCCGGTCTTCTGTGCAATCTCCGCGGCCAGCAGCGCCTTGTAGCTGCCGTCCGCCTGGTCGATCAGCTCGGCCAGTGTGATTCGTGCGGTCATCGCGGTGTCTCGCCGTAGCCGTAAGCATCAGGCTGGCAATCTTCAGGGTTGAAGCGCGTCGGTCGCGCGGCTCGAATCGTTGCGATCAGCCGCAGGTAGGTGTGATACGACCTGTCTAGGGATCGCTCGCTGAAGGTCGGCCGCTCAACCCATTCGCGGGCGCGCGCCTCCAGTTCCTCAATCTCTGTGTCATCTAGCGGTGTGACCAGCGGCAGCGGGTACTTTGCGCGCCGCTCTTCCGGTGTGATCCTCGTCATCGCGCACCGCCCGTCAGCTCGTCCCACTCGGCGACGCAGATCGGGCAGTCCATGACGACATCATCGAAGTGCTCTTCGCGGTGCTCGCGCTCGATGACCGCCTTCGCGGCTTCGATGATGTCTGTGCTGTAGGCCATCGGTTTCGCCTCCCGTAGTGCCGGTGTGTCCCGGCTGATACCAGTACATTAGCACAGTGTCAGCAGCATTGCAAGCGTTTTGTGCGATAATGTCAGCACAATGTCATCCACGGTTGTCGAGCGCTTGTTTCGTCGCGTGACCTTCGACGTAGACGGCTGTTGGCTCTGGACTGGCGCCACGAACTCGTCGGGCTACGGCTATATCAGCGTCGGCAGTGGCCGTTCGGCCGGAGTTCATCGTGTCGCCTTTGAGCTATTCAACGGGCCGATCCTTCCAGGCTTCGAGACGGACCATCTCTGCAACCGGTGGCGGTGTGTGAATCCCATCCACATTCAGGCAGTGACGCGCTCCGAGAACATGCGGCGGATACACAGACGACGCCCGGCGCGGTTCCCGAAACCACGGCCGCCGCGGATGCGCTATTGCCCGTCGCGCCTGCACTGGTATCGACCGACTTACACCACAGAGAAGTGTCCGCGTTGCATCGAGATTGTCAGCCGCGTGCTAACTCGCTAGTGGACAAATGTCAGCGGTGTGCTAGGATGACCGCATGAGGGGTCCTATCGCAGCGACCGATGCATGTCCCTGACGGACATTCTCGATGCCGTTTCGACACTTGGCACGCTGGGCTTCGCGCTGCTGTCCCTCTATGCGTTCGTCACCGAACGAGTCATCCCGCGCGGACGGCTTGACGAGCAGCGAGCCGACAAGAAGGAAGCGATGGAGCACGCGCGGCAGGCGATCGACGCCAACAAGCGGCTGGCCGATGCGGTGGAGGCAAGCAACCGGCTTGACGAAGCTCGGATACAGGCCGAACGAGAGGCGAGGCGGGCCTGATGGGATGGTTCGAACGACTGTGGAAGCGACCCAGCTCCGATGCTCGTCGTGAAATCAGGGAGGACAAGGCCGCACTTGACGGCCTGCGAAGGGCATCCGAGAAGGTCCGTCTGCGCACCGATCGGATCATCGAAGACTACGCGCGGGCTGAACGCGCCCGCACTGGGGGAATAGCCAAGTGAACTCACAACTCACCGCCATCTTGGTCCTCGTCATCGGTGTGCCGCTGAACGTGGTCGTCACGACGATGCTGGGATGGAAGCTCCACAAGGCTCCCCATCTACGGGTGCTGCGCGAGCGGTTCGTGGTGGCCCTGGCGGTCCTGTTCGTCGTCGCCCTGTTCGGGCTGATCTTCCTCAACAACGACACCCTTCCGCCGCCGCTCGATACCGAGGCGACGAAGTTCGTCACGCGGGCGTTCATGCTCGGACTCGCCACCATCCCCGCCCTCTACTGGCTCTGGCTCTACAGGCCGAAGCGATGACCGCAGGCGAGTGGGAAGTCGCGGCCGAGAACGGGCACCGCGTCCGTGTGCTGGCCGAGAACGAGGCCGAGGCGTTCGGGACGGCCGTGACGATCGACCCTGACATTGAGATGGGCGGCGCCTACCCGGTCGATGGCTTGCCGATCGGCTGGGACGGTGGGGACCCACATGACGCCACAAGCGAGACGCTCGATGCTGGTCGTTGAGCAGAACTACGTCTCCGGCGTCCCGCAGACAGCGGTCCCCGGCTGGGCGCCGGCCGGCATCGCGTGGCACTGGTCGGCCGGCGGGCCGGGTCGGGCAGGCTGGGACGGGACAGTTCGGTATCTCGTCCTCACTCGATCCACGACAAACGCCAGCTACCACGGCGGCTTCTGGTGCGAGCACGCGGCCGGACATGTCGGCTGCCGGACGATCATCCAGTGGGTCATCCCGACGACCGTGGCGGCCCACTCCATCGCGCCATCGCGGGTCTTTCTGTTCCACTCGAACAAGGACCGCGCGCTTCAGGAAGCTCGGTTCGCGGACGTGCGTCGCATCCTCGGAGCGAGGGCCGCGGACCCGAACGCAGCTTGCCTTGCCATCGCCTACGCCGGCATGCCGGTTGACCTGGCGAATGACATGGAGTGCCCGGTGTTTCAGGCCGACGTGCAGGACCTCGCGGGCCAGCTCGCCGCGCACCCTACCGTCACCGACGCCCCGCACTTCGGCCACGGCCACATTCAGCCCATCGACCGCTACGAAATGGACGCGCCCAGCGGGGACTTCATTGACCAGCTCGCTGGGCTCATCGCTCCACCCGTCACCCCGGAGGTAGACCCCATGCGCTGGGTTGCCGATGTTCGGCCCGTCCCACCCTACGTCGCCCTTGTCGGGGCGCCATCGCGCACCCGCCCCTCACCCGACTTCGCCAGCACGCCATACGAGATTCCGGCCGGCACTACTGCCCGGCTGGTCGTGGTCGGCGAAGTCGAAGGTGCCGAGTGGCCGGAGGGCAGCGGCGCGAAGACGTGGAAGGTGTACCAGTCGAACAACGGCGGCTTTTGGGTCTTCCACGGCAGCCAGGAGATCGGCGCCGAACCTCTCACCGACACGGCCTCGGGCCAGCTCCAGGCCGCGCTCGATTCAGCCAATACGCGCACCGCGACCGTCAAGACGGAAGCCGCCGTGTTCATTCGGCGGCTAGCCAAGGGAAACACCGATCTAGCCACCGTCGCTGAAAGCGGCGCCGTCGCCATCGAAAAGCTCTAGGGAGATCGCCCATGTACCTGCTCATCGTCGTCATCCTGGTCATCGTTCTACTGAAGCTGCTGGGCCTCTTCTAATGAAGACCGAACCCACCGCCATCCTCGAAGTCATCCGACTGGTCGCCATTCTGGCGGGCAGCCTCGGCATCGTCATCACCGCTGAAGAGCAGACCGTCATGGCAGGCGGCATCGGGGCGCTGGTTGCCCTCGTGTCTGTCGGGCTGGCGATCAAGAACCGCCTGTCCGTCTTCAGCCCAAAGACAACGAAGGTGCTCGTGGACCGAGCCGCCGCGACCGGCATCGCGTACGTCGGCGACCCGCCAAAGGGCACCTAGATCACACACACGGCAGGGAGGTGCCATGCAATCACTCATGGATGAGGTGGCCGCGCGCAACGGCCGTCCCGGTAACAGGGGCTGCTCGATCGAGCGGTTCCTGAACGAACAGGAGTCATGGCCCGCACCCGAGGGGCGGGACCGTCGTCCGACGAGCGCCGAGTGGGAAGAGGTGTTCGCCAATAGCACGCTCCAGCACACGGCCATCCACGCCGTCATGCGGGCCTATGGATACGAGGCCGGACGCTCGACGGTCGAGCGCCATCGCAAGGGTGAATGCCCGTGTCCGAAGACCTGACGGCTGAGATCGAGCAGGCTGTCACCGATGGCCGACTGCGCGAAGCACTCGACCGCGCCCTCCGCGGGCTGGACAAGGCGAAAGCGAGCCGCGAAGAGCTGGTCGAAGCGGTGTACCGCGCGGCTCGTGACGCCGCGTCGGCGCTTGTCATCCCGCCCGTCGCCCACCAGCACGGCGATGGTCGCAAGCGGGCAGGAGAGGTAGCGGTCGCCATGCTGTCCGACTGGCAGCTCGGCAAGAGCACGCCGTCATACGACTCGCTCATCTGCGAGCAGCGGGTCGGCCTGTACGCCTCGAAGGTGGCTGAACTCGCCGCCATCCAACGGGCGGACCATCCGGTGCGCAGGCTCCATGTATGGTTGCTCGGCGACCTGATCGAAGGCGAACTTATCTTCCCCGGGCAGGTCCACCGCATCGACGCTTCGCTCTTCCGCCAGGTGACGGTCGATGGGCCGCGCATCCTGTCCGGCTTCCTTCGTCGCATGCTGACCGAGTTCGAAGAGGTCCACGTCACCGCCGTCGATGGCAACCACGGCGCGATCGGTGGCCCGTCACGGCGAGATATGCACCCCGAGTCGAACGGCGATCGGATGCTGTACCAGATCGTCCGCGATCTGCTCGAAGGTGAGAAACGCCTGACCTGGACCCTCGCTCCACCTGACGGTGAGCGCAACTGGTACGCGGTCGATCACATCGGCAGCTACTCGGCCATGCTCTTCCACGGCGACCAGATTCGTGGCGGCTTCGCCGGCATGCCGTGGTACGGCTTCTACAAGAAGGTGCTCGGCTGGCGCCAGATCATCGAGCCCTTCACCGAGGCCGCGTGTGGGCATTGGCATCAGCCATGTACGTTGCCACTCAATGAAGTGCTGGTTCGAATCAACGGTTCCACTGAAAGCTCGAACACATATGCACTAGAGCAGTTGGCAGCGGCCGGCCGCCCGTGCCAACGATTGTTTTTCGTAGCTCCACTGAAGGGTCGCGTTTCGGCTGACTACCTTGTGTGGCTCGATTAGCGATGCCGCGACACTACGCTGAACGATCAGTACGCGACATGACCCCCGTTGAGGCTGCCTGGGTCGCAGGGCTATTGGAGGGCGAAGGGTCCTTCGTGCTAACCCTCTCTCACGGTGTGCGCAAGGGTCGCGTGTCCATGCAGTTGACCGACCTAGACGTGCTTCAGCGTCTTGTACGGATCACCGGAGCAGGTCGCCTCCATCAAGTCACACGGAACAATCGGCCGGACAGGAAACCGTGCTGGGGGTGGGCAATCAATGCCCGTGCCGATATGCGCGCTCTGTTGCCACAGGTGCGTCCATTTCTTGGTGAACGTCGGTGTCACCAGCTTGACGTTGTAGCGGCCGTTTGTCTTGCAAATGACCCGGCTATGGAGGCGGCGTCGTGAGCCCGCTCGAAATGCTGATGCTACTGCTCTTCCTTGCCGTCGTCCTGATGTTGATCGAGTGGGGCCGGCGATGACTGCGCGGTGTGGATCGTATGACGAAACTCATCGAGCCGAACAGTGCCGTGAGTGCCAAGACATCTATCGAGAACGTGAGCGTAGCGGTGCGCCTCCGTTCGGTCAGCGCATGCTCGCCCGCGGTGCCCGCTGTGAGTTCTGTGACCTCGTGGCTGGCAACGGGCAGGGTGTTCGCGTGTATCGCTACACCTTGCGTCGCTCTGTCTTCACAGACGGGAAGCGGACATCTCGCGCGCTCGGGTCGATTGGCTTGTGTGACAACTGCCTAACCGAACGCGGCTTGCTCCATGAACGCGCCGCGTACTACATGAAGCCACGGCAGCCACTCGAACGAGACGACGGCTTGCGCTCGTACGACGGTATGCCGACAAGGGCCGTGTCGTGAGCACCCAGCGCACCGAGGGCGAGCCGTGCCCGATCAACGAGCAGCCGTTGACGATCGGGATGTGCCAGCCGTGTCGGTTCTTCCGCGGCGCCTCGAACTACTCGGGCCGGCCGGGCTGGCGAATTTGCTGTAACTGGCCGCGCGATGGATCGACGGTCGCACGGGCCGAGGTGCCTGAAGTGTTCGTGAAGGGGATGCGATGAGCGGACAGGTGCAGGACCGAATGGATGCGGAGGCGACCGCCGTGGACTACGTGATTCTTGATCTCCGCGATGAGCGCGGACGGTTCTTCTGCCGACCGAAGATCACCCGAGAGATGTTCGACGCGCTCTGCGGGATCGCCATGCTCGACCGCATCTCATTCGAGGAGCTGCTGCACCGGGCGATCCAAGAACACGCCGAGGCACACCCGACATGACAAACGCGACAGACACGACTTCAGCACTTGCGCAAGTACGCAACCAGCCTGTGATAGACACACGCCCGCCGAAAGCCTATGACATCTGCGGCGCCCGGAATCGTGCCGGTCAGCCTTGCCAACGACCCGCCGGCTGGGGCACCGAGTCGGACGTGGGCCGGTGCAAGCTCCACGGTGGACGCAGCCCGAATGGACGCAAGCACGCTGCCACGTTGAGTGCTCGCCAGCAGCTCGAACGGCTGGTCGCTGAGCCCTTGACACCCGAACAGTACATCGACCCGATCGGCGCGCTCCTGCATGCCGTCACGGAAGCCTCGATGGTCGTGGCCTACCTCCGCGAACAGGTCATGGAGCTGGAGGACTGGCGCGGCGACATCCTGTCACTGGCGAAGGACGGCTTCCCCGTCCCCACGTCGGAGGAAGCACGGGCCATCGTGAAGCTGTACGGCGAGTGGCACGACCGCCAGGTGAAGGCAGCTAAGGCATGTGCGGCTGCCAAGATCGATGAGCGCGTGGTGCGGCTGCACGAGGCGCAAGGGGCGAGGCTGGACGCTGCTTTCCGCCTGTTCCTGGTCAACGCCGCGCAACGCTATCCCGAGGCGTTCACCGCGCCGATCATGGCCGACCTGCGCAAGATGTTCGCCAACGCCTTCCGTGAGTTGACGCCGCAGATCGGGCCGACGTCGTGAGAACTCCTGTGCCGCGACAAACACGACAAGGACGACATCTGTCCGCCGCACAAGTTCAGCGGCTCGTGGGCCTACATCAACCCGGACGGCACCCAGCAGGGCGTCATCTTCTGCGAGTGGTGCGGAGATGTGCGCTACATGGAGCCGCCCGGTATCGATGCGCCCGTCGAAGAGTCGATGCCGGTTCAGGTGGAGTCGCAGTGAGGCTCTACCCCGGCGATCCGCGCGAACTTGTACGTTTGGACGTACGTTTGGAAGGTGAGACTTTCCTACTTTCCGACCCGGTGCCGCGCTCCATCGCGGACGAGACATGCCGACTGGCCGGTGAGCAGGGCGTGTGGATTTACGGCAAGCGCGTGACGTGGGCGCTGATCCGGCCGGAGGTGCCGTGAGGACCACGGATCGGGAACGCGCTGCACGCCTGCGGGTGCTGGCCGAGCGGGTCGTGCGAAGGAACCGCGCTCGCCACTTCCAGATGCCGTGGGCCGAGGTGGTCCTGGCTGGCGTGCCGGACACCGAAGAGCTGTACTACCAGATGGCTGCCGCGCCAAGCGTCCTTCTCCGACTGCTGCGCAAGCTGGAGCGGCTGGACCCGTGATCCTCGTCCTTGCCGCTGCGCTCGACTGGGTGACGTTCGCCTGGGCCGTGTCACTGCACCCGATCGCGGGCGAATCGAACCCGCTGGTGCGCCTGTTCTATGTTCACGCCGGCCTCGTCGGTGTGGCGCTGCTGAAGGGTGGCGTGATGATCGGCGCGCTGTTGATCCTGGGCCGCATGTCGAAGCTGCGACGGTGGGGCGTACGGGCCGCGGTCGGCCTAACCCTGCTGTTCGCTGGGACGAATCTGCTGGCCGTGATGGTGCTTCTGTGAGTGTCCACGGACATGTCCGGACATCGCTGGACACAAGTCGCACGGACACGTCTGGCAGGACAGGGACAACCCCGTAGGGTTGTCCTTCCCCGTGTCCGGTATCTGTCCAGCCATCCGTCGATGTCCGTGATCTGCTAGGATGCTAGGCATGGGAGAGACGTCCGCGACCCGAAGCAAGCGGGGAAAGAAGGCATGGACACGGCTGTCGCCCGAGGACCAGGCCGCGAGGATCGCGCCGCACACCGACTGGTATCGCCGTAACAAGCCGTGGCGCACTCCGCTGTACGAGTCCATGAAGGCCGCGCATCCCGATCGGCAGCCCTGCATCGATTGTGGCGGCGACGGACGCATGCAGCTCGCCTTCGATGACGAGGCGCAAACAGTCGAGTTCGTGGCCTGGCGTTGCTATCCGTGTCGAAAGGTGCTGTCCATGTCAGTGATGTGCTAGGATGGTGACAATGCGCAACATCCCCCGTGTGATCGTCGGCGGCCTGGCTGCCCTGGCCCTTCTCTCGGTTTCCGTCCTCGGAGCAACAGTCACGCAGGACGTACCGCCCGGCGATACGCTGGCAGCTCACTGCGAGACGGGCTGGGATCGCGTCACCACGACCCCCACCGAGGCCACGCTAGAATGCGCAGGCGCCCCGTCTCCGACTGAAGTTCCAACCGCTGTCCCGACTGCTGCTCCGACCCCGCTGCCGACCATCGCGCCGACTGCACCGCCCACGCCGTCTCCCGTTCCGCCAACCCCGACCCCGCTGCCCACGCCAGCTCCGACCGCGGCACCTACGCCTGCGCCGACTGCGGCGCCCACGGTCGCGCCGACCGCTACCCCACCTCCGGCCGGGACGCCCGATCGACTAGCCTGCACCGGCTATCCAGAGCCGCGTGTGTGGCTCGAAGTGCAGGAGTGGTGGACCGGCTCGCCGCTGCCAGCCAACCCCGGCGGCGATGGCGCGGTGGGCCAGTCGCATATCCACGCCGGCATGTGCTTCCCCCTGCTCCAGACCGTCTCGGGCACCGTGCGGTTCGACGTGCGGCTGATGATGCACAACAACCCCGGCACGCTC
>CAYYRT010000156.1:0-9574 GCA_964474055.1 uncultured Acidimicrobiaceae bacterium
CGTCATTGCGTGTCGAGGTTGCCGACGATGGGGTGGGTGGAGCAGACGCGGGCGGTGGGAGCGGGCTGCGTGGACTCGCCGACCGAGTGACGGCCCTCGGGGGCAGTCTGTCGGTGGTGAGTCCGGCTGGTGGCGGCACCCGGGTCGTCGCAGAGATCCCGCTCGACCAGGAGTCGGCCTGAAGGCGCGCGGAACCCGCCTGTAGGGGAGACGGATTGCCACTCCCGAAGCGAGCATGCGGTAGCTACGGCCTTTAAGGCAGTACGGGCGCCACGTCACGGACCGCGCTAGCCGCTGCTGTTCGATCCTCACGTTCGAACCGGCGGCAACGAAATCTCCGGACGCATGAACCGGGGCGGCTCATCGCCGACTCAATGCTCTGCATCAGGTCGGCGGACCCTCAACCGCCCGCCGGACGAGGGCAGATGGGTGATGGCGCAATGTGCGCACGAATTCGCGGGCCCGGTCGTCGTCCATGGCACGAAGAGCTCGTGCAGCCGCCGCTGCCCGATACGGGTCCGCCGATCGGGTGGCCTCGATGAGGCTGTCGATGGCCGCTCGGGTGTTCCGCCGCCCGAGGAGCTCAGCCGCCAGCATCGCCGTCGCCGTGTCGGGATGGTCGAGGGCCCACGTCAGCCGCTCGTCGTACGGCTCGTCGCGGCCCAGCCCGGCTGCGCACGCGGTGCAGCGCTCGGCAGCCCAGTCATTTCGGGCGTAGCAGGCCGGGCAGTAGCGCGTTGGAGCTGCCATGGCCCGCCTCAGCTGGCCTCGGCTTCCAACTGCGCATCGGTCGGATCCTCGGAGCCGAAGATCCGGCGATAGATGTCCTGCCCATGGCTGGTGGGAAGCGGATCCCCCGGGATGATGCGGAACGTCCGGCGACCGTCCGCCTGCCGCTCCGCCCGCAGGAAGACGGCATCGCCATCGCGCTCGGCGCGCAACCGATCGGCGAGATCGAACATGTGGGTCACATAGCCAACCTTGATGCCGCCCTCGAGCATGGCGCGGACGATCTGGCGGCCGATCTCAGAGCCCTCGCGCTCATTCGTCGAGGCGAATGACTCGTTGAGCAACACGAAGCTGTCGCCATTGAGCTGGTCGATGATCGAGCTCATGCGCGCGAGCTCCTCGTCGAGCTTGCCGCTGCGGAGGGTTACGTCCTCCTCGCGCTTGAAGTGAGTGAACAAGCCATGGCGGATGTCGGCTCGGAACTCCTCGGCCGCGACAAACATCCCGGCCTGCATCATCAGCTGCGCGAGGCCGAGACTGCGCAGGAACGTCGACTTGTCGCCGCGGTTGGCACCGGTGATCACGATGAGCGGCTTGTCGTCGGCCTCGACGTCGCTGCCGACCGCCCGCGTCGAACCGAGCGCCAGGCTGAGGGCAGCGTCGTACAGCCCACGTGCCGTGAGCGCCGCGCTACCGGCTGGCGCTGGCTCGGGAAGGCAGAAGGGCTCGCCCTTGGCCGTCAGCGCCTCATGGAGGTTGAGGCTGCCAAGGTACAACGCGAGCTCGGCGCGCAGCTGGGTGAAGTAGGCCTGAACGTGGTCCGCAGATTCGCCGAGCGCGGCCGCCGCCAGTGCCAGGCCGCGGCCGCGCAGGTCCGCGAGCAGCTGGCCGCCAGCCTCATCACGCGGGGGCAGTTCCCAGGTATAGCTGTCCGCCTCTGGCAGGCCGATCCAGTCGCGCCAGCCTCGCGCCTCGACCCGGCGGCGCAAGACGTAGCTGGTATCCAAGTTTGTCCCGCCGAGGCCGGCGCTCAGCACGACGCCATCGCGGAACGCGAGCCATCGAAGGTGCTCGTCCACCGACCGGAGGTAGCTCTCGTCGAGTTCATCGATCAGCTCCCGAAACAGGCGGCGAAAGCCTTCCGAGGCGAACGTGGAGGAGTGTTCCTGCGCGAGGTTGCGGAGGCGGCGGAGGTGGACGACAAAGCGGCCGATGAGCCCGGGCGAGCGGCGGAGTACTGACTCCGGGGTGCGATCGGAGTAGATCCAGAATCCTCGCTCCTGGGTCAGGGCCTCGACGGCGATCGCGTACAGCTCCCGGACGACGGCGGGGTAAGCGAGGCAGTCGCCGAGGATGGCTTGTCGGTAGCGGATGTCATCCGGCTCGCGCAGGCTCGCGAACACCGCGGCCCGGGCGACACGGTCCAGGTACTCATCGCCGGCGGCCATGCTGCCGAACACGATGTCGAGTCCGAGATCCTCAGTAAGGGCCTTGGCATTCGGCGGGGGCTCCGTCTCAAGGTCGAGGTCGCGGTCGCGATAAGCGAGGAGCACCTTCATGCGCTGAGCCGAGCTCGCAGCTGGGGATAGGTGAGGTGATGCTTCTCGGCAATGGCAAGGGCGTACGCCAGCCCATCAGGATCACGACGGACGATCTCGAAGGTACGGCGCGCGAAGTCCTCGGCGTCGACGGTGCTCACCATGCTCACGATGGCGGGATCGAGCGCGGCGAGCTCATCGAGGAAGGTGACGATGACGCAGAGGAGACCTCGATCGAGGATCTTACGCAGGATGCGACGGCCGATGAACAACTGATCGTCGACGGTGGTCGAGGTGAAGCTCTCGTTCATGACCAGCAGGCTCTGTGGGGTCGCTCGCTCGAGGATGGCGTGGATCCTCCGCAGATCCTCCTCGAGCTTGCTGCTCAGATCCTCGACCCGTTCGGCGCGTTCGAAGTGGCTGAAGATCGCATCGACGAGCGGGAGGCGCACGCGCGTGCCGGGGACTGGCACACCAATCGATGCCAGGTGGTGGAGCTGACCGATGGCGCGCGCGAACGTCGTCTTGCCGCCCTGGTTAGGCCCCGATACGAGCACGATCCGCTCGCCCTCGTGAAGCTCGACATCGTTCGGGACGACTTGGCGCTGTTGCTTGAGTACCGATGCGGCCAGCGCCAAGTCGAAGGTGCCGCACGCCTCAACCTCGCGTGAGTTCGCGTTGACTTCCGGATAGCAGAACGGGAGTCCTGTGCCGAGCCGGACCCGCTCGACGAAGTCGAGCCAGACGAGGTAGAAGCGAACCTCGCGGTCGAAGCGGGCGATCGTCGGGTCCATGAATCCTTCGTGGCGCGTGGCGTACTGGTGCAGCGCGGCGAAGGGCTCCGGGTGCAGGCGCGCGACGCGCTCGAGGATCGCCGCCTCGACGTGATTCATGTCCGAGTCCTGCTCGAACCGCCACTCGTAGCGCTTGCCGGCGCCGTGTTGCCGGAACTTCTCGAAGGTCTTCAGCACCTCGGAGCTGAAGTCAGGCTCATCGCGATATCGAGTCACGGTGACCTTGGCATCGTGGATCCGAATCCGATAGCGAACGCCGGCGATCGCCGCCATGATCCGCTTCGTGTCGGCCACCAGGATCGTGTAGTCGTCTGTGGCGATGTACCTGGCCAGGTAGTCGCGGAGGGCGGACAGCGCCGCGGACTTCGGCGGCGTCGATGTCAGACGCTCGTGCAGGTCTCCAACGGCGGCGGCAAAGCCCTCGGCGGCGCGGAGGAACCATCGGTCTCGGTCGGCCATGTAGCTCGCCTTCGACCCATGCATGGCCCATCGCTGGACTGTCGTCATCTGCACGCCGAAGCCGCGGACCGCGTCGAGGAGGGCTGGATCCTCGAGGTCGCGGAAGACGTCGTGGCGGTACGTGATAGTGGCGACGTCGCGGAGCGGCTCGTAGAACACGCGGGCGGTCTCGGACGTTTCGCGGGTGGGAAGCACCGCCGTGACGATGTCATCCAGGTGGAGATCGGCGAAGAACGGTGGAGGCGGGGCCAGCTCATCGGGCGCGACCACCGGCGCCTTGTCAAACAGCACGCTTTGAAACGAGCGCGCAGGATCCTCGGGGGGCATGGAGCCGACTCCAGGTTTGAGACCTGTGTTGAGCTCCATCATGGGCGGGAGGTGGATCGCGCCGATCGGTAACCGCGCGCCCAGCCATTTCCGCCCGGATTCTGGCCGCCGCCGCTGAATCCGGCGTCGCTTCTCGCGTCAACGGCGTCATCGCCGGCGTGATGCTCGGTCGGAGCGTCGGCGACCCATGGCCAACGACTCCATCGGGCTCGATCGGTGCTCATTGAGTGCCTCCATCTCCGGCCGCGCCGCACCGGACCGGTCCCGGCGATCTGGAGGAGGCTCCGTGGCACGAACGATGGCTTCCGGAGGATCTCCAGAAGCCATCACCGCCACGGCGGAAGTCGACGCGAGCTTCATCGCGCTGTCTTCTCTTTGACGGCTAATCTACGCGGGAAAGTCCACTTGCGCAACCGTCCGGGCGCTCGAGGCCGATCCCGGACCCATGCTTGATGGCGGGCTGGAAGCGGCATCACGCAGAGCCAGCAAGGCCTCATCGATTGCTGATCGGCTGTTCGGCCTGTTAAGGCGGCAGATCATCGGTCCGCGCATCGTTCGGCCCGCCCCGTGCTAGGCTTGAACCCAATGGCGATGGTGTCCGCCAAGGCGTCCCACGACGTCTGAACCGCCCCGATCGGGCTGATGGCTCCTGGCGATTCTGTCAGGGGCCTTTGATTGCCGGGTGAGGAGTCGTGGACAACACCGATCTCGTTGCCGCCTTGTGGAGATGAGACAGCCGCGAGCGCGAGCGCCATCGGTCTACGCCGCACAGCTGGCGCGGCTTCGCGAGCTGCAGGCCACGGTGCGCTCGTACGTTCACCACAGCGGAGATCAGCGCACCGCTCAGGGACGGTGATGGACGTCTGGGTTCAGGTGGAGGAGCCGCGCGGCAGGGGCGTCGACCTTGCCTGGGAGCCGGGTCGGGGGATCGTGATTGCCGGCACGCGCGACACCGCATCCTGGCTGGGCCTGGATCGCGGGTCCGCGGAAGGCACCGACGCCGGCGACGGGTCTCGGCTGGCGGCTGTGGTCTCCCTCGGCGCATCGAGCAGCGCAGGGGCGTGGGTCCAGGCCAGCGTGGAAGGCGGGCTGCTGCACGACGGCCGGCTGGTGGTGGTCCTGCGCGGCCCGGGAGGCGGACCGCCTGTCGCAGCGATTGCCCGCGTGGCAGCCGGCACCACGCCGGATGCTCGCTGGCTCGACGCTCGCTCCACCGAGCGCGAGGTCCGCCGGTCGCGCGAGCGGTATCGACGCCGGCGATCAGCCGACCGCCGCGTGGACCAGCCCGCATGGCTGCCGAAAGGGATGGGCACGGGACACGTCGAGCCTGGAGTTCACTCGTCGTCGGAGCGGGCGCTGGCGACGCTTCAGACTCGCTTCGTCCGCGGACTCCAAGAGCTGCTCGATGACGACGAGCGCCTCCTTGCGTGGGCAGGTCGTGACGAGGTCGCGGCGTCATCGATGCCATGGGGGCGCAAGGGCACCAAGGCGGCTGTGCTGGTACTCACCGACCGTCAGGTGCTGTGGCTGGTCGACCATCTCCAGGCCGGGCCGGTGATGACCGACTGGGGTGTTGACGGCCAGCTCATGCCT
The DNA here is from genome assembly GCA_964474055.1 of uncultured Acidimicrobiaceae bacterium. Taxonomy (GTDB): domain Bacteria; phylum Actinomycetota; class Acidimicrobiia; order Spongiisociales; family ZC4RG35; genus JAICND01. Next base: position 5,441 of record CAYYRT010000156.1, read on the forward strand.
GTTGAGGCCATTCGCGCGGCCGAGTTGCAGCCCGACGGCGCGCTGCGGGTCGCAGTCGCAGACGGATGGACAGTCCTCGGGTCCCAGGTTCCGGACGCGTCGCTTCACGCGGTCTACGAACCGCTCCGCATGTTCGTCGAGGGAGGCGCTGCACTGCGGCGCCACTACCGAGTCGACCCGCGCCCGTTCGACTGCGAGCGCCTGCGGCCCTACGGGCAGAGCGAGGAGGCTGAGCAGCGCGTTCGACGGGTTGCCGCTGGCACGGGAGAGTCGATGCTCGCGGCCTTCTACGCGCCCCGGCGGGAGCGGGTGCCCACGGCCACCGTGCTGCTGCTGACGACATCGGCCGTCCACGTCGACGACGAGGTTGCTCCCCGCGCTGTGGGACTGGCTCAGCTCACGGACCTCCGGGTGACGCTCTCCCCGCTGGTCGGCCGCATCGACCTGGCAGCTGGTCCATCTTCAGCTTCCGTGAGCTTCCCCTGGCCGCTGGGCGACGAGGCCACTGCGTTCATCCGGGCCCTGCGCCGAGCGTGGGCGAACGCGGCATGAGGGCTCCAGGCGTTCCGTCGACCGACCGCGAAACGTGGCTGACCCCGTCCGCATCAGCCGGATAGCCCGGCAGGCCCGGCGAACCGCGCGGCCGCACCCAGCTCCTCCTCGATTCGCAGCAGCTGGTTGTACTTGGCCACGCGCTCGGTGCGCGACGGCGCCCCGGTCTTGATCTGCGCGATCCCGGCGCCGACCACAAAGTCGGCGATCGTGGTGTCCTCGGTCTCGCCGCTGCGGTGGCTGACGACGGCGCCCCAGCCGTTCTGGCGCGCGGTTCGGACGACGTCGAGGGTTTCCGTCAGCGTCCCGATCTGGTTGAGCTTGATGAGGATGGCGTTGGCGCTGCGCTCGGCGAGACCGCGTGCCAGGCGCTCAGGGTTGGTGACAAAGATGTCGTCGCCCACGAGCTGCACCTTGGCCCCCAGCTTCTCGGTCAGGCGCGCCCACCCCTGCCAGTCGTCCTCGGCCAGTCCATCCTCGAGCGAGACGATTGGGTAGCGCTCGATCCAGTCCGCCCAGAAGTCGATGAGCTCCGACGTGCTCAGGCTGCGGCCCTCCTTGGCCAGGCGGTAGGTGAGGTCGCCGTCGGAGGTTGGGGCCGCATCGGTTGCGAGGATCTCGCTGACCGCCGGGTCAAGTGCGATCGCGACGTCCTCGCCTGGCCGGTATCCAGCCCGCTCTATTGCGCGCAGCACGAGCTCGATGGCGGCCTGGTTGGAAGCGAGCGAGGGCGCAAAGCCGCCCTCGTCGCCCTGCCCGGTGGCGAGGCCCTGCTCGTGCAGCTCGGCGCGCAGGGCGTGGAACACTTCGGCCCCAGCACGCAGCGCCTCGGCGAAGGTCGGCATGCCGACCGGTGCGACCATGAATTCCTGGAAGTCCGTTGAATCGGCGGCGTGCCGGCCGCCGTTGAGGATGTTGAACATCGGCAGCGGCAGGGTCTGCGCCGCATCGCCGCCCAGATGGCGATAGAGGGACAGGCCGCGCTCGGCCGCCACCGCCTTGGCGCAGGCGAGCGACACGCCGAGGATTGCGTTGGCGCCCAGGCTGGCCTTGTTCGGCGTGCCGTCGAGCTCGATGAGGACCGCGTCCAAACCTGCCTGGTCCTCGGCCTCCCGCCCCACGACGACCTCGGCGATCCGCTCGTTCACGTTGCGGACTGCGTCCCGCACACCCTTCCCACCGAACCGTCGCTGATCACCGTCGCGGAGCTCTACCGCCTCGTGGCTGCCGGTCGAAGCGCCGGAGGGAACCGCCGCTCGACCGACCACGCCGCTGGCGAGGGTCAGGTCGACCTCGACCGTTGGATTGCCCCGCGAGTCAAGGATCTCGCGAGCGTGGACGCGCTTGATGTTCGTCATTGACTTAGGTCCTTTCGGGCGGGCTTGCTGCAAGCGGGATCGACGGTACGAGGCGGGACTTCGACGAACTATGGCCGTTCGGCACGTCTTGTCGGTGCTCGGTCATGCCAAATGTGGCATTGGGGTGACGACGGATCAGCGCCGCGTACCGGTGCTGGTGCGCCCATTGCAGATCGGGCGGAATCGAGTTGGTGGCGGACCGCCGGCCGCCATCCTGTCAAGCGCCCACGGTGTGCCTGGGCGGACGCAGCGGTCCGGCGTCGATCTCCTCGGCAGCCTCGAAGTCCTCGAACGCGTCATCGCCGGCGGGCTGTGGCTCGAAGAACGTGGTCGCGACCAGGGTCGGACCGACGGCGCTGAGGATGACGACCGTCACCAGGATCGTGTAGGTCGACTGATCGATGTAGCCGTTGGTCAGCCCGTACAGGGCGGCGATGGTGCCGAACGTCAGTCCCGTCGACATGAGCAGGGTGGTGTAGTTGGCATCGCGGGTCGGCAGCCCGAAGGCGCGCGCGGTCGGCCATACGCCGATGAGCTTGGCGCCGACCTTGACCGCCAGGAAGAGCCCGATCAGCCCGGCGCCGGCGGCGATGGCGGGCAGCGACACCAGCGAGCCGGCTTTGAGGAAGTAGAACGGTGTCAGCAGCGAGAAGGCGGTGGCTCGCATGCGGTGGACGAGCACCCGGTCGGCAACGAAGACGCCGGCGACGGCGAGTCCGATGACATAGGCGGGCAGGACGGCCTCGCTGCCGGCGAGCTGGGCCAGTCCACCGAGGAGCAGCAAGGCCAGGAACAGGAACTTGATCTCGGGCTCCGAGACGCGACCCGGCAGCCGGGTGACGAGGAGACGGGTCAGGCGCGGCACAAGGATGAGTCCGAGCCCCGTGGCCGCCGCGAAGCCGAGGAGCAGGGGACTGACGTCGGCGAACAGGAGCCCCAGGAACAGCACGGTGCCGAGGTCGGTCACGAAGCAAGCCGCGAGGATGAGCTTGCCGAGCTCCTGGCCGGCGAGCCCCGACTCGATCATGACCGCGTACACCACCGCGACCGAAGTCGTCGACAGGGCCAGGCCCGCGATCTCGGCCGCCTCCAGCGACCAGCCCAGCCCGAAATACGCCACGCTGAACGCCGCCGCGAAAGGTGCCGCGAAGCTGATGGCGCCGATGACCAGGCTGGCCCGCAGGTGACGGCGCAGCGACCCCGGATCGATCTCGGCGCCGGCCAGGAAGGTGAGCAGGACGGCGCCGAAGGCGGCCAGGAAGTCGATCCACGGCGTGGTGTGCAGGTCCAGGAAGTTGCCGCCGATGACGCCCAGCCCGATCTCGATGAGAGCGACCGATATGCCGAGGCGGATGGAGATCAGGCTGGCGGCCAGCGCCAGGCCCATCCACAGGGCGGCGATGAGGTAGTCGTTGTCCACGTGGACTCCCCGTTCGGGCCACAGCAATGCCCCTGACCGATCACGTCAGGAGCCATCAGCCCATGCGGGCGGTTCAGGCGCGTTTCGCGCCTCGGCGGACACCATCGCCGTCGGGCGAGCGTACTGAGCGGCGCGGCGTCGGTCAACCGCGCGTGCACTACAGTCAGCCCGATCCGCTGCGGCAGGAGGTGTCGGTGATCTTCGACGACGCGATGGCCACCGTTGGCCGCACGCCGCTCGTCGCGCTGCGGCGCCTCGGCGCCGGCTTGGCGGGCCGCGTCCTGGCCAAGCTCGAGATGCGGAACCCTGGCGGCAGCGTCAAGGACCGACTGGCGGCGGCCCTCCTCGACGACGCCGAGCACTCCGGCCGGCTGGGACCGGGCGCGACGGTGATCGAGGCGACTGGTGGCAACACCGGGATCGGGCTGGCTGTGGCCTGTGCCATCCGCGGCTATCGCCTGATCCTGACCATGCCGGCGGCGATGTCGGCGGAGCGCGTGGCATTGCTCAAGCAGCTCGGCGCTGAGGTGCTGCTGACGCCGGGGATCCTGATGGCAGACGCGGTGGCCAAGGCCGATGAGGTGGCGACCCAGATGGACGGCTCTGTACGGCTCGATCAGTTCGGCAACCCGGCGAACCCGGCCATCCACCGCCGCACGACCGGAGTCGAGATCTGGGACGACACGGCCGGTGCGGTCGACGTGTTCGTGGCCGGGGTCGGGACCGGCGGCACGATCACCGGCGTCGGCCAGCTCCTCAAAGAGCGCAAGCCGACCGTCCGGATCGTAGCCGTCGAACCCGGCG
>CAYYRT010000157.1:0-9384 GCA_964474055.1 uncultured Acidimicrobiaceae bacterium
GCGAACGAATACCGGGTGTCGTTTGGCCTGTGTCTGGTCATGTCCCTCACCTCGTGAAAGAAAAGTCAGCCGGCGACGTGCCGGCCCTCGCATCACCGTGTCCGGACCGGCCGGACGTCTTGGTGCCGGGCGCGGGTGGCGCGGGGCCGGACGGCCCGCGTGGCGGGCCCCTGCTCCAGATAGGGACTGCGCACCTCACCCAGCTCGATCGGAAGCGCCACCCGCACCAGCACGGTCAGGACGAACAGGCCCAGCGCCCAGATACCCGCCGTCACCCACAGCTCGACCCAGGTGGGGGTGTACTCGACGATCTCGCCGAGCGGCGAGGGAATGAAGCCCGGGACCACCAGGCCGATCCCCTTCTCAATCCAGATGCTGACGAAGAGAACGGCGCAGGCCGGCATCAGCCAGCGCGGGTTGCGCCGCAGCGGGTGAATCATGAGGGCGATCGTTGCCAGGACATTCAGCACGATCGCCGTCCAGATCCACGGCACCAACGCACGGTGCTGGCCCAGCCCGAAGAACAGGTACCTCGCGTTGATGCCGTGATGCGTGGGCGAGTAGAACTTGTAGAACAGCTCGGAGGCGAGCATCACGAGGTTGATTTGGGCCGCCACCGTGGTGATCAGCGCAAGCTTCGCGAAGGCGCCGTCGGCGATCTCGTATTTCGTCTCCCGCCGGATGAACCAGAGGAGCACGATCACGAACGCCGGGCCGGCGGTGAAAGCGGACGCGAGAAACCGGGGGCCGAGCAGCGCCGTGTTCCAGAACGGTCGGGCCGGCAGGCCCGCCAGAAGGAACGCCGTGACCAGGTGAATGCTCACCGCCCACATCACGGCGATGTACATCCACGGGAGATACTTCTTCTTGTCCGGCGTACGGCCGGCGAAGTGGCTGTAAAGGATGTAGAACGGGATGGCGAGGTTGAGCGCCAGGTAGCCGTTCAGCACTATCACGTCCCAGGCCAGCAGTGAACGGGGCCAGTTCAGATAGCCGATGCCGGGGATGAGGTGCCAGGAGCCCAGCGGGTTGCCGAGATCCACGACCACGAAACTGAGGCACATGACCAGTGCTGCCACGGCGACGGCTTCCGCCATGAGCACAGCCCGGCCGAAGTCCACGTCCTCCAGGATGTACGCGGGAAGCACCAGCATCAGGGCAGCTGCCGCCAGGCCGACGAGAAAGGTGAAGTTGGAGATGTAGAGTCCCCAGCTCACGTGGTCGTTCATGCCGGTGACGCCGAGTCCGTAACGAAGCTGAACCGAGTACGCGTAGGCCCCGGCGAGGATGATCAGCGTAAGGCTGGCCATCCAGAGGTGATAGCGCCGGCCCCCGGAGGTCGCCGAATGAAGTGCGCTGCTCAGAAACGGCCTCAGATGCACGATCGCCTCAGTCGGTGAAATACCAGAAGCGCGGCTCCGTATTCAGGTCTTCCTTCAGCCGAAAGACGCGCTTGTTAGCGAGCACCCAGCGTATCTCCGAATCCGGGTCCAGCAGGTTGCCGAATACCCTGGCACCGGTGGGGCAGGCCTCGGCGCACGCCGGCAGGCGGCCCTGCCGGGTTCGGTGGATGCAGAACGTGCATTTCTCGACCACACCCGTCTTCCGCGCCCGGTTGCCCAGATAGTGCTGGTTCGGGTTCACCTCCTCGGCTGGAACCTCCGGCGCGCTCCAGTTGAACCGCCGGGCCCAATACGGGCACGCGGCCACGCAGTAGCGGCACCCGATGCACCAGTCGTAATCGACGACCGTAATGCCGTCCGGTTCCTGCCAGGTGGCGCCGACCGGGCAGACCTTCACACACGGCGGGTCCGCGCACTGGAAGCACTGGGTCCCCATATAGAAGTGGCCCTCGGCCGGCACCTCGTGCTGGAAGGTCGCATCGGCGTGATCGAGATCGATGACGCCGTCTTCCATCTCGAAGATCCGGATGTACTGGGTGTCGGCGTTGCGGTCGAGGTTGTTTTCATTGATGCAGGCCTCCACACAGCGCCGGAATCCCTTGCACTTCGAGATGTTGAATGCGTAGCCGAACACCACCCCCGGCTGCGCGCCGGTGGTCTGGATGGTCACGTCCTCACCGCGCCGGAGCTCAGCCAATCGCTCCAGCCGGGCGATCGTCTCCGCCCGCTCCGCCTCGGTCATGAAGCGGTAGTTGCCCTTGATGTACTCCTGCCATGCGAGGACCCTGATCTCGCGCTCCTCCTCGGTCGTCGCGCTGAGCGGCCCACACGCGCTCAGCGCCTGCGCACCCGCCACCACCCCCCCCGCGAGGACCTTCAGGGCGAGCCGCCGGTCAACCGGCTTCTGCAGCACAGTCCCGTCGCCGGTGGCCCGCGGCATTTCTACTCTGCCCTGATCCGTCATTTCCCGGAGCTCCTGCGCCGTTCGAGTTGCGGCGCGCGAAAGGGTATGCGCGCCTGGAGGGCGGGCGCGTGGGGGTCGTGGCAGTCGGCGCAGCTCATGACGACCCGCCGACCCTGCCAGCCGTCGAGCCGCTTCCCATGGGCGCCGTTAGCCCAGGCATCGGCCTGCCCGAAATGGCATTGCGCGCAGAGCCGGTAGCTCTCATCCAGGGTAGCCCGCTTACCACCCTCCAACGCCAGCCGCTGTACGTCGTCGGCCGTATGGCAGGTCGAGCACAGGGCGCCGGTCTGCTTCGGGTGTATCGGCTGGATGTCCTGGTGGGCGTCGGCGATGCGCTTTTCGGCCATGACCAGCTTCGGGCCGAGATGACACGAGGTGCAGGGATACTGGTCCAGGGAGGGCTCGCGCAGGGCGGTCTGCAAGGTTAGGGAGCCAAACCGGCGCGCGTGGCCGGGCTCGAGCCCGAAGGTTCGGAGGGCAACGTCGAATGGCTCGTCACCCGGACCGGCCCAGCCATGCACCGGGGCGCTCCGGACGGTCTTCAATGCGCCGGGCTCCAGCCTCTCGTCGCGCGCATCCGCCGCCGGCGAGGGTGGGGCCCGCGAGACCCGGTCCTCGGAACAACCAGCCGTTACCCAGCCCCCCGCGAGGCAGATCATCGCCAGCCAGAGCCGCGTCGACATCACGGCGACCCTCCGGTTTCAGCAGCGACGTCCCGCACCGGCCGGCTGAACTCTGCTGCTCCGATCTCCGGGACGAGGTGGCACTGACGGCAGTTGGCTCGCTCCGGGTGCGCCGTGCGGATCTCGGCGACGGCAGCCGGGCCCGCGTGGCACGCCAGACAATTTCCCCTGGTCTGGAGATCGTGCGGGATCAACGGTGGGCTGCGGCCTGGAGCCCGCCGCGCCAGTCGCGGCCAGCCGGCTGCCTGCCAATCCAACCCGGCATTGCGTTTCGCCCGAGGACTGCCGCCGGTGCCGTGGCACTGGGCGCAACGGCTGTTTGGATCGAAGCTGCGCTGCGAACTGCCGGTCACGGCGTCGACACCCACGTGGCATTGGATGCACATCCCCCTCTCGGCATGCGGGGTCAAAGGCACATAGGCAGCGAAGCGACGCGAGTAGCCCCCGCGTTCGTGGCAGGGATTGCAGGAGCTGGTCCGGAACTCGGCCGGAGTGAGCCCGTGGGGAATGCGCGGTGGTGCACCCGGATACGCGCGAAGGTAGCGCCACGTCTCGAGGGTACGTACGTGGGCGGAGCGCTCCCGCTGGGCCGCGGGCTCGATCGCCATCATGCCGGGCTCGGTGCGGAATACCTGGGCTTCGGCGGCGATCGGCTCGGCGGGGGGCGCCAACACCGCCACCGGCACGGGCTCCGGCTCGGGACCGCGCGGCGCGGGCGCCCGCTTTACCGCCACGATAACGGCGGCGATTGCCGTGACCGCAGAGCCGAGCAGGAGGACGAACAGCAGCCGTCCGGAAGGGCGCTTGTCCGGGCTCATCTGCCGCTCCTTGCCGGCAGCCGCTCGATCCGGACGGCACACTTCCTCCCATCGGGCTGTCCCGACAGAGGACAGCAGGCATCGAGCGTGAGCTGGTTGACGGGCAGCCCCTCGTCGAACGATGGGACGAAGAGCTGGCCGCGCGGTGGTTGGGAGCGGTAGTCAATGCGAGCCTCGATCTCGAGCGTTCCGCGGCGGCTCACCAGGCGGACCGTCTCGCGGTTGCGAATGCCGAGCTCCTTCGCGTCCTCCCGGTTGACCTCAACGTAGGCGTGCGGGCTGGAGCGATGGAGCGTTGGAATACGCTGCGTCATCGAGCCCGTGCCCCAATGCTCGAGCACCGTGCCGGTGCCGAGCCAGAACGGATACGAGCGGTCAGGCGATTCGGCCGCTGGCTCGTATGGCCGCAGCCAGATCCAGGCCCGATGGTCCGGATGGCCATAGAAATCGAAGGCCCCGCGCCGGCGGTCGGCTGCCGGATCGTGCGCGGTGTTGTAGCGCCAGCGTGTCTCGCGTCCATTCGCGTACGGCCACATCACGCCCGCTCGGGTGCGCAGCTCGGACCACGGAGGCAAGGCGCTCTGCGCGTCGTTGTGGAATCGGCCGTACTCCTGCCAGATCTGCTCCACGTGACGCTGCTGCCCCCAGGGAAACAGATGGGAGAAACCGAGACGCCGCGCCACCTCGATCATTTGCCATGCATCGCTGGTGGCGTCCCCGGGTGGCGCGGCCATCGCTTCGAAGTGCTGAATCCGGCGCTCCACGTTGGCGAAGACCCCCTCCCGCTCGATCCACATGGCGCTCGGCAGCACGACGTCCGCCAGGTCCGTGGTGGGAGTGGGATACGCCTCCGACACGACGATGAAGCGGTCCTCCTTTGCCGCGGCCCGGCGATATCGGCTCAGATCCGGCAGGCTCACCATCGGATTGGTGGCCTGGATCCAGAGGAAGCGGACGTCGCCTTGCTCGAGGGCACGGAACATCGAGATGACGGTGTGGGTCGGGCGGGGATCGATGTTCCCCAGCGGCACTCCCCAGATCTTCGCGGCGCGGCGGCGGTCCGCCTCGTTCTGTACCACCCCGCGGGGCAGGGTATCCGTCAATGTGCCGGCGTCGTGCACGGCGTTGCCGCCGCTGGGCTGTCCCGTCGTGCCGAACGGGCTGTTACCCGGGGAGGCGATCTTGCCCACGAGGAGGTGGATATTGTAGAGGAGATTGTTCACCCAGGTGCCGCGCACATCCTGGTTTACGGCGGGACCCCATACCGACATCACCTTGCGCGAGCGATCACCGTACACTGAGGCCAGCCAGCGAATGCTTTCGGCCGGGACCCCGCACAATTCCTGCGCCCGCTCCGGAGGGTAGTCGGCGAGGAAGGCGACGAACGCATCCCAGGTCACGTCGGTGGGCTCGTCCCTGAGGAGGACGTCGCTCGAGAGCCCATAGCCGATGTCGGTTTTCCCCTGCTTGAAGGCGACGTACCGCTCCACGAACTCGCGGTCAGCCAGGCCCCGGGCGACGATCTCATGACAGATGGCGTTGGCGAGCGCCAGTTCCCCATGGGGAACGTGCAGCAGGGATTGATCTGCTGCGTAACTGGTCCGGGTGGTGCGCGTTGACAGGGCGATTATGCGGACGGCGGGGTTGGAACGCCGCCGGTCCAGCATGCGCGAGAAGAGCACCGGGTCGGTTTCGGCGAGGTTGCCGTCCCATAGAACGAAGACATCGGCGTGATCGATGTCCTCATAACACCCGATGGAGCCATCCAGTCCAAATGTGCCCTGAAGCCCGGTCATCGCACTCGCGGCGTAAAGGCGCGTACTGGTCTCCAGGTTGTTCGTGCCCAAGGCACCCTTGAACAGCTTGGAGGCTACATAGGCATCGGGAATGGTCCACTGGGCCGATCCGTAAAGAGCTGCACTGTCCTTCCCATGCCGCTGAATGGTGTCGCGAAGCTTGCCCGCTACGAGGTCAAACGCTTCCGGGAGGGAGACTTCTACGAGGGTACCACCGCGCCTCATCATCGCGCGGGTCCACCGGTCGCGGCCGTAGAGCACCTGGATCGAGTGGTAGCCCTTCACGCACGCCGACCCCTTGCTCACCGGAGAGTCACGGTCGCCCTTGACGGCGACCGCACGTCCGTTCTCGATGGCCACGAGCAAGCCGCAGCCGACGGGGCAGAGGCGGCACTGCGTCTTCTTCCAGACCGCTCCTGCTTTGAGGGGGCGCATAAGGCTGGCGCCGGCAGGCAACGCCAGGTCCGGGACCATGGCGGTGGAGGCGGTGGCGGCAGATACGAAAGCCGCATTCTTCAGAAACGTCCTTCGATCGACCGTTCTCATGAGCCCCTGCCGATGCAGGTATCACGGCTGTATTGTCGCATCGGGAATTACCTCCGCAACGCGTGTCCCACCACCATCATCTGAAGCTCCTGACACCAAGCGTGAACCCCGGCGGTGGAATTTGGCGATTACCGCCCACTGCGTAAGACTTGAGGAAAGGGGATTAAAGGAGTCGGAACGAGGGATGAAGGTTTCCTCATCGCCATTCATCGAAAGAAAGAATGAAGATTGTATGAAGATTCTCCGTACAAGCCCGGATGACCTTGCGGAAAGCTACGGAGGATCTAATATGGGTCAGCAGTCATCCGATCAGGATCAGGTGTGTGCATAGAGGGGTTGCCATGCCGACTTCGGGGCGTTTCCCTTTACATCTCTCGCTGTGCCTCGGGTTGCTCGCCGGGGTCCTCGGCGCATGCACCGATACTGTGTTCAGGGATCGGGAGCCGTTCAACCCGCCTCCCGATGCAGCCAATAATTTTCTGGGATATTTCACCGCCACTGAGAGGGAGACGACCTGCGGCAACTGTCACGTGTTGCACCAGACTGACTGGCTCAACACGGCGCATGCCAGCGCCTATTCCGTCCTGTCCGGTAACCCCGACGCTACCGATGCGTGCTTTACCTGCCATACAGTAAGTGACAAGGGTAACGCGACTGCCGGGCCGGCTGGGTGGGACGCGGTCCAGGACGAAGCCTATCACGACGTTCAGTGCGAGAGCTGCCACGGCCCTGGTCTCGACCACGTCGTGGCGCCGGATGCGCCCCAGTCCGCCAGCAACCCGCCGCTGGCGCATGTAGGTGTGCTGGGCCCCGCGGGCGCGGGTGACTCGGCCAGCGTGGCCCAGAGCTGCGGGGCCTGCCACAACCAGAACAGCGGTCCGGGCGTTCGCGCGTACGAGGAGTGGGCGGCATCAGGGCACGCGAAGTCACTCCAGGAAGAAGACGGGACCTTCGTCAATGACGTCTCGCCCACCTGCGGATCTTGTCATGAGGGTAGGAAGGCCCTCGCCGCGTGGGGCGTGACCTCCGACTACGCCGAGAAGAACCTGGCCGGCAGCGCCAACTATCTGGGCCAAACCTGCGCGGTGTGCCACGACCCGCACGGGTCTGCCCAGGATCCGACCACTGGCCAGCCGCTCGAGCATCAGCTCCGGTTCTCGATCAGCACGCCCGACGTCAACCAAAACCTGTGCATGAAGTGTCACCAGCGACGGTCTGAACCGGACCAGGCCAGCTCCCGCGGCCCGCACTCGCCGCAGGGTCCCATGCTCTTGGGAGATGCAGGCTACAAGCCGGCCGGGTTCGATCCCGACATTCAAGCGGTGGCGACCACTCATGGCTCGGAAAGAAACCCGGCACTCTGCGCCGGCTGCCACGTGAACCGACTCGAGGGGACCGATGTGGCCACCGGCCAGCCTGCGGTATCAGCGGGACACCTGTTCCTGGCCATTCCCTGTCTCGATGCAGGCGGGCTGCCGGATTTGGCCAACCCGGATGGTTGCGCGCATGATGTACCATCCCGCTCCTGGGCGGCGTGCACCGCTTCGGGTTGCCATGGCGACGCTACGACCGCGGTGAGCGCCTTCACTCTCTCGGAGCAGCGGCTCGATCAGCTGACCGCGCAGATCTGGGACGACCTGAACGCCAACGATATTCTAGAAGCGGCACCCACGGATGGGGGATACCTATCCGACTTCGTCAACGTGCCGCCAACGGAGTACGTGACCAGCGACGGCAGGATCACCGCGGCGGAGGGAGCCCAGTTCAACGTGCGCATGCTGCGGGATGGTGGGGCCGACGGCTCTCATGGTGTCCACAATCCGTTCCTGGCGGAGGCCTTGCTGCGGGGAAATATCGATGAGCTTCGGGTCACCTATCCCGGGCTCCCGCAGGCGTCGCGGGTGGTTCAGGACATCATGAAAGGTCCGCTCGGTGCCATCACCAAGCGGCCGCTCTCACGGCCCCTGATCGCGCGCCCGATCTCGTCTCGCTGAGGCTCCGTCAGCGTTAATGGCCGCCGCCTACATGCTGGTGACGTTGTGGGCGGCGGCTTCCTCGCACGTGGGAGTCGGTCTCCAGGCGCAGGACTCGCTCTCCCAGACTTTCGTCGACTCGGTCGTCGTCAAGTCGCCACTTCCCGATCCGCTCGTCCCCGTCGTCCAGTGGATCTTCCAGAAGCCCGGCTGGGTCATGGCCGGTGGGATCGTGCTGGGCGCCATCGTGGCGCTCGCCGTGCTGGTCTTGGCCTGGCGGCGGCGGCGGGCAATCTGGACCTGGCTCGTCACCCGCGACCGCGGGGTCAAGCTGGCCATGGCGGGTGCAGTCGGCGCCGTGCTGCTACTGGTGGTCGGCACAGGCGTCAAGACGTACGACTTCATGATGAACGACAACGATTTCTGCGCTGGCTGCCACATCTTCGTGCCCAGCGGCCAGCTCTTCGTGCGGCCGGACACCGGGACCTACCTGTTGGTCAACAAGCACGAGGGCAAGCACGACACCCTGTCCTGCCATGCCTGCCACCCCTTCGATCTTAAGTCCCAGACCCAGGAACTGTTCTACTGGATCGTGGCGCGGCCGGACAAGATTCCCCCGCATGGGAAGGTGCCCCGTCAGATCTGTGAGCAGTGCCACGTGACCGGGCCCGCCAAGGATACCTGGAAGCGGGTCACGACTACCGCCGGGCACCGGACCCACCTCGACTCCGACTCGTCGGCACTCAAGGACGTGGAATGCCTCACCTGCCACGCGCGGACGGCCCACCGGTTCCAGCCGGCGGACACGACCTGCGCCCAGCAGGGCTGCCACTTCACCGACAGCATCAGGATCCGGCTCGGCCGGATGAGCAGCCGCTTCGACGCTGGCCGGCCGCCGCTGCCCAACGAGGAGCTGCTCTACTGCAACTCCTGCCACCAGTTCACGGCGGATGCACAGTTTCTGGCCCCGGACTCGGCCCTGGCGCTGCTGCGGCCCGCGTCCCGGCAGTGCTTCAAGTGTCACGAGATGCGCACCCTCCTCGCGGACTACGACCCGGCCCGAGAGCCGCACGGCGGCGGCTGCGGCATGTGCCACAACCCCCACACGGACGTGAAGCCGGCCGACGCGCTCAAGTCGTGCACCGACGCGCAGTGCCACGCCAACTGGCGGGAGGTGGACTTCCACACCGGCGCCGCGCAC
>CAYYRT010000158.1:0-22628 GCA_964474055.1 uncultured Acidimicrobiaceae bacterium
CGCCCTCGGCACGCTCGTCGTCTGCGTCTGGACGGTCGCCACGCGTCTCTGGCACCGCCCGCGACCGCTCCTGACCGTCCGGCCCACCTCATGGACTGTCGTGCTCGCTTGCTGAACTCCGAGACTTCCACCACGGGCTGCCTACGCAGGGACATATGTTTACGGTAGACACGAGGTAGACCATGACAGACCGCCATTGCCATGTGGTGAACTGCGCACGAGGCTCCGGCCACCGAGTCAGTGGCTCTACATAAGAGGCCACCACGAGCCCTACATAAGTCCGGAGTCGTGGGCCAGGATTCAGAATGTCCTCAGTGCAAGTCAAATAACACGGCAACCTCCTGTCGGGCCCGGCGATGCCCTGCTTCAGGGGCTCCTAAGGTGCAGCGTTCATAATCGACATATAGCCACGACGTACCCGTATCGCCTCAGTAGCCCTCCTGGCGCGCGAAAGCGTTCCGCCCAGTACCGCTGCCAGCCCGACGCCAACAAGGGCCAGTACACACATTGCGTCTTCCTTAGAGCGAGCCGAATTGACCCCTTAGTTGAGTTCGAGGTCCTACAGACATTGAGCCCTCCATCGCTGGAGCACATTGAGGAGACTGCTCGGGCAGCTCTGGTTGAACATGACTCACTGGTGAAACGGAGGCAGGACGAGATACGCCATGCCGAAAGGGCAGTAACCGAAGCCGAGCGTTCGCTAGAGCAAACGGAGACGGGTTTCGTACATGCGCGTCGCCGAATGATGGAACGGTATGAGTCTGCACTGCGTCGACTTGAAGATCTTCGGACCTCACATCTAGTCAAGCCTTTGGCGGCGCCGCTTGTACTGGAGACTGAGCAGATCAATGAACTTCGTCGGTTGACCAAGGACGTCCCGACCCTCTGGCGTCATCCTAGCGTCTCTACTTCGCAGCGAAAGACAATCGCGCGAATCGTAATCAAACAGATACGGGTTATGCCCCTGTCCTCGTCGACCCTGCGACTAGAGATCGAGTGGGCTAGTGGGGCCAAGAGCGAACTAATTGTTCCTCGTCGAGGCCGACCCGGTCCAATCCCACGGGCAAAGTGAGCCGCGCGTCAGAACTGGACCGAGAAGGGACCACCTACCTGGCGCCGCTTGACGGGTGGGTGGTAGCCCCCGATACTGCGTCTCGGCGAGAACGTGGCCGTGACTCGGGCCGGAGGACCGGGAACATGGCCCAACCGCTCATCGACTTGGTGGAGCAGTTTTGCGTCTTCCAACGCAAGCAACGTGGCAAGACGGAAGGAGGGGTAAAGACCTACCGATGGAACCTGAGTCAGTACCTCGAGTTCGTGCGAGGGCGCCGAGGCCGGCTGGCGTGCTTAGGCGATCTCGAGCCGGCGATGATTCAAGCCTGGATGGATAGCATGGCGCAGACGGATCTCGCGCTCAGTACCATGCGGGTGCGGCAGTCCACCGTTTCAAGCCTGTGCGCTTGGCTGGTCAAGCGCGGCCACCTGGATACGAATCCGGTGGCCCGGCTCGATCGGCCGCCCCATCGGCGTGAGGCACCTCGTCAGGTGCCAGGATCGGCAATCATGGACGCGCTGATCCATGCCGCTCGGCAGCGGCAGCGCCCGCGGGACCTGGTGATCTTCCTGATCCTCCGCTACACAGGCATGCGGCGGGCGTCGGTCGCCAGCCTGCGCGTTCGTAACCTGGACCGCCGATGGGGCCTGCGTAACGTCCCCGTTAAGGGCGGCAAGACCCGTGACATTCCCCTACCCGCCATAGTGATGCAGTTCCTCGATGGCTACGTCACCCAGCACATTCCCACGGTCGTCGAGGCGGTCACGCCCGACACGCCGCTGTTCTGGTCCACCTACGGGAAGCGGCGGCAGGGCATAGTGCGGCAGCCGATGGAGGGCAAGAACCTCTGGCGGCTGTGCAAAACCTACGGCCGGATCATCGGCTACCCGATGCTGAAGCCGCACGACCTGCGCCACGGCGTGGCGATGGAGGTCTACGAGCAGCACCACGACCTAGAGCAGGTCCGCAGCCTACTGGGGCACACCCGGATCGAGACAACTCAGCTTTACGCTCAGATCCGGCCAGCGGCCCTCAAGCAGGCTGTGGAGTTCTACGAGACGAAGGCCCTGGACGTGCTGGGCCAGTAAGCGACCCCAAACCGATGGCTCCGTGTTTGAATCCTGTAGCCGACCGGCGTCAAACACGCAGCCCTCAAACATCAACAACAACAATTTGGTGGCCCCAAGCGTCGACAACCTCCGTTCCGTTCGCCCTCCGCCTGACCGGCCGTCTGGTCCTGAAGGCGGCCTGACGAACGCCCCCAAGGGGCTCCGATCGCCGGCCCATTCCCGGTCCGCCTGCCGCTGGCCGGGAGGCTGGAGCTGAAAGCCGCCCGAAAACCCAACTCTCACGGCACCCCTGTTGCGCGGCCGCGCGGCAAGCGGATGCGAGCCAGCGGTCCGGTCGAACGTGTAGTTCGGCTGCATCTGGTCCAACCACCGGCCCTACTCGATCACCTGATCCGCCCGCTGCAGCAGCGACGGCGGGATCGTCAGCCCGAGGGCCCTGGCGGTCTTGAGGTTGATCACCAACTCAAATTTCGTCGGCTGCTCGACGGGCAGGTCGCCGGGCTTGGTCCCATGCAGGATCTTGTCGACATAGAACGCGACGCGCCGTATCGCGTCGAATTCATTCACGCCGTATGACATGAGACCGCCCGCGACCTTCACCCACCAGACTCCCGATGTGTACATGGCCGGCATCCGCTTTGCCTGGGTCAGGGCGATAATCCGCCACGAGCGAAGGTTAATGAGGTAGTCATTCGAGACAACAATTAGCGCGCCACAGCGTTCCCGCACAGCGATCTCGAAGAGAGACTCGATCTCGTGCGGGCCCACCTCTAAAGATCGCAGCTCTAATCCGAGTGGTTGGGACGCCTGCTGCGTCGCCTGCCAGTGTTCGACGCTCTCCGGACTGCCCGGATTCCAGAGTACGCCGACGCGGACGAGGCCAGGTACGGCGCCCTTGAGCAGTTCGAGCCGCTTGGCGGCGAGTTCCGGGTTGCGCAGGGTCAGCCCCGTGACGTTTCCGCCGGGCCGACCGAGGCTGGATACGAGCCCGGCTACGACGGGGTCACCCTCAGCCACCATGACGATGGGAATGGTCTTCGTGGCATCCTTGGCCGCTCGGATCGCTGGCAGCCCCGCCGCCACGATCACATCCACTCCAGACCGGGCGAGCGCGGTCGCGGCCACCGGCAGCTCTTGGTCGGCGCGCGCCATCCCTCGCTCAATGATCGCGTTCCGCCCTTCGACATAGCCAGCCGAATGCAGCGCCCCAACCAGCTCAGAACCGAACGACCAGAATGGAGGAAGTGGGCCCGCCAGAAGGCCGATCCGGTAGACCTTCCCCGCCTGCTGCGCCTCGGCCGCGAGCGGCGCGACGAGGATCACCGCACCCGTGCCAGCAAGGAACGTGCGACGGTCCATCACTCGATGACCCGAATCGGCGCGAAGCACCATCGCCCTCCCCAAGAGGTCCGAGGTCGCGCCGAGCATAGCACTTCAGCCGACGCTTCCGCCGCGCATCGGCGCCCGTCGCGCCCCGGCCCGCCGCCCTCGGCGTATTCGGCGGCATCGTCCTGGAAGGCCGCCTGAGAACGCCCCGGAGATCGCTCGCGCACACGGAACCGGTCTGGGACGCGTCCGACCCCTGTTCGGCCCGCTCAGTGGCACTCCCTCGCCCAGCATCGGCTTGGGAGGCTAGCCGAACCCGCCTGGAACGCCGTTCCGGACCCTGACGACGGTCCCTGCGCGTGGCGGACGCCTGGACAATGCCGATGTCATCGGTTGAGATCGTAGCATGCGGACGGAATCGAAACTCCTGAACGAGACCTCACTGGTGAGTGATCGGTGTGTGCGTGTGCCCGAGACCAGCACGCGTGCCGAGACGATGAACGAGGAGCCGGAGATCGGGCCGATCATCGCGGTCGATGCCGACGGACTGGTCGAGCCGAACCCTGCGATGGTCGCGCCGGACCTGATCGCCCGAGTCCGGGCGATGCTGCGCGCGATGAAGATGCGACAGCTGCGCCAGTCGAGTCCCGATGGTGCCTAAGTTCTCTGCGACGCATCAACCTGCAAAACGGGTCATCGACGGATCACAGCCGACTCCACATCCTGCCAGACGACTCCTGCAAAGCGCAGCGGTGCCGGATCGACATGCGGCAGCGGTAGTCGAGCCTGCCGGTGGCGGGCGGATAGCGCCACCAGGCCCACGTCTAGGGAATCCGCCGGACTCTGTCGTCGCACGCGGGAACCTGCCCAAGCCAGGGCGTCGGAAGGCGGTAATCCGGCCGACGGTCGAGGCCCCGTCGGTCCACACCCGTCGCCCCCGGACCGACATGGACGCCCGAAAGACGGCGGTCATGCTCCGGGGTTTCGTGCGGGTCGACAGACGGTCCCTCGCCGCGCGCGGCGTCCTGAAGTGGCAGGCGCAGGTCGTCGCGGAGCTCGGGGGCGAGGCGGCGCTCACGCCGATCCGCCGCGCGCGGATCGAGACCGCGAGTCGGACGAAGCTCCTCCTCGATCACATCGATAGCCACCTCCTCGAGCCCAGGACCCTCTTCGCGCGGAAGGGCCGCCTGCGGAAGGAGATGCGCCCGCTCCTGGATATCCGCCAGCGGATGGCGGAGTCCTTCGAGCGCGCGCTCGCCGCACTGGGGCTCGCGCAGAAGACCGGCGCGCCCCTGCCGTCGCTCGATGACATCGTCGGAGCCGATCCGTCGTGACGCGCCCCAAGCGTCGCATCCCGGTCCTGGACTTTCTGAAGCTCGTCCACTGGCTCGACGGCACCCCGATCCTGCCGCGGATCGAGCCGTATCGCAGGACGATCCTGACCGACGTCCTCGATACCCCGGACGCGACCGGCGGCCTGCGCTATAACCTGGCGCTCCTCGGCAGGGCCAAGAAGAACGCGAAGAGCCTGGACCTCGTCCTCGCCGCACTGTTCTCGTGCTTCGCGAACGACTCGGCCCTTGGGAATGAATGCTACGTCATCGCATCGGACGAAGGGCAGGCGCGCGACGATCTCCAGTTGGCGAAGAAGTTGGTGGCGAACAGCCCCCACCTCAAGGCACGCTGCCGCGTCCTGGAGCGGTCCATCGTCCGGACGGATAACCGTGGCTTCGTGATGATCCTGCCCGGGCAGGACGTCGCCGGCACGCACGGGAAGTCGTATCGGTTCTGTGGGTTGGACGAGATCCACACCCAGCGGACGTGGGACCTCCTCGAAGCCATGCAGCTCGATCCCCACCGGCCGGATGCGCAACAGTGGATCACGTCATACGCCAGCATCTATCACAAGCCGGGCATTCCCCTGTTCGATCTCCTCCGCCAGGGGAAGCAGGGCGACGATCCGAAGATGTATCTGTCGTGGTACGGCGCGGACTTCAGCACAGATCCAGCGGCCGCCACGCTCGACCCCGAAGCCCGCGCGAATCCCTCGCTCGCGTCGTTCGCGCCGGGCTACCTGGCCCAGCAGCAGCGCCGGCTCCCCAGTCACGTCTACCGCCGACTCCACCTCAATCTGCCGGGTCTGCCGGCCGGGGCGGCGTTCACCGCCGAGATGATCGGCGACGCCATCGCGCGCGGCGTCCGCGTCCGGCCGCCCGTCCCGGGGATCCAGTATCACGCCTTCGTGGACCCGTCCGGCGGCAGCAGCGACGCCTTCACGCTGGGGATCGGTCACCGCGACGACGACGGCCGTGGCGTCCTCGACGGGGTCTGGGATCAGGGCGCGGCGACGCCGTTCAACCCGCGCAATGCCGTCGGCCGCCACGCCGCGCTCCTCAAGCAGTACGGCATCAGCACGGTCGTCGGCGATAAGTACGCGGGCGAGGTCTTCATCACGGACTTCGCCGGGTACGGCATCCACTACGAGGTCTCGAGCCTCGCCGCATCGGACCTCTACGCGGCGGTCGAGCCCCATCTGAACGCCGGGCAGATCGGGCTCGTCGACGACGGCATGGTCGAGCAGCAATTGCTGGGCCTCGTGTGGCGCGGCAATAAAATCACCCACCCGTCCGGGGAGCACGATGATCACGCCAACGCCGCCGTCGGCGCGGTCCTCCTCGCGCTCCAGGACCAGGACGCCGTCGACACGACCATGTCAGACGACGAGGCGGACACCCTCCGCAGGATCTTCGCGCATCCCGGCGCCATCACCGTCGACGCCGACGACGTCGCCGGCAACTTCTTGGACCCCGCCGCCCGTTGGTGAACCCCACACACGTAGACACGGAGAGCACACACCTATGGACGCACACAGCCGGATGCGCGCGATGTTGGAAGGGAATAGCAGTGACACGCCACGGAGTGACCTGAAAGACACCCTGCGACCCGCAGCACGGCCGACCAACTATCTGCCGGACGGCATCGACGTCGCCGCCGCGATCCGGCGCGCGGCCGAGGGCTATAAGACGGCCGGGATGCCCATCAACCAGGAACCGGTGAAGCGGACGCCGATCACGCTGACCGAATCGCGCGAGGACCTCGCCGCGCGCATCCCCGATCCCATCCAGCGGGCGTACGTCATCCTGAGCGGGAGGGCGTGATGCCCCCGCGGGCCGATGTGGATGTCGACCGGCTCGATCTCGCCGCCCTGCCCGACCCCAGGCCGTCCGTCACCGCGACCACGGTGATCACGCGGCGGGTCCTCGACGTGACCGAGACCGCGTCGCGGCGGTTCGCGTCGAGTCACGCGACGGTCGACGGCGAGGTCATCGCGTTCGAACAGATCGTCGCGACGAAAGAACTCGACCGCCGGGCCCTGCCGAGCCGCGCCGGGGCCGTCGTCGCGGTCCTGGACCGCCTGACGGAGGCCGTCGCCGAGGCGGAGCTTCAGCACGACCGGAACCTCGCCGTCCTGGCCCTGTTCGAGCGGGCCGTCGCCCAGCTGGCGCGGTCCACCCACCCCCCGGACGTCCGTGCGGCCGTGGGGTATCGGGATCGGACCGGCGAGTTGATCGTCGCAAACGGGGACCTCACTGCGGCGATGATACGCGCCCGGTCGGTGCTGCCGGCCTGCGTCGCCGCCACGGCGCGGACCGTCCAGGCGGCCGGCATCGTGTCGCGGCGCCTGTTCGTCGCCGACGTCCGGCGGCAACTCGCGTACGCGCGGACGATCCTCGACACGGCCCTGGCGCAGCGGCAGGCCCTCGCCGCGCAGGAGGCCGGGCTCGTCGCCATGATCGAGCGGTTCGCCCAGCGCACCGGGCAGGCGCTGCCGCTCCCCGCCGTCGTCTGGCCGTCCGGCGGCACGGACCCCTTCGCCGGACCGACCCTGGCGGATTAAGACATGTTGCGGTGTTCCCGCAGCACCGGGCCGTGCACGGTCCGTGGAGCCGTCGCCAGGAGAAATCATCCAGGGCTCGTAACCCGGATATCCTGCGGGATGTGCCTTCGTGCTGGTCTCCCTATGCGCCAGCACGGGGGTGGATGACGTGGTCTCGACGCCACGCCTGGCGGTGGCAGTGCACATTCGATGTGTGTGTGTCGTATGCTCATGAATGTCCGCGCGCGTGCATTTGCGACGTCGCGGCCGGCGGCGTCCAACGGGGCGCAGGTGCGCGCGGATAGCTCCTTCCCCGCCCCGACCGGCCTATCTCGCGCAGTCGGGTAAGCGGCGATGGCCTTGGCGCTGCAGGATCAGTGGCGTGCGGCCTTCGGGCAGCGGATCCCGACCGGTCGCGGTGCGGTGAACATCACCCCACGCTGGCACGTCATCGACATCCGCGCCTCCACGTTCCCGCCATTTACTGCACTGTGCGGCCGGACACTCCACCTCCCGGCGACGAGCCTGACGGGCACGATCCCCGATGATGCCCGGTGCTTCAAGTGTCTCATCGCCTACCGGACCGCCATCGGGACGGCGCTCGTGCTATGACCATCACCGGCCCGATCCGGTTCCCTGCCAAGGTCCTCGACGTCTGACCCATAAGTTGTTGATCTGCCGCCGCAACGCCGCCCCCGGCACTAGAGTAAAGAATCCTGTACAACGCGTTGCGTCAAGCCTATCGTCGTCGCAACGTCGGCATCGGGCCGACCGAGTCGAACCGCGAACCGGCGCCGCAAACGCCGCGAGCACGAAGGAGATGACAATGACCACCGATCTCCAGAGTCCCACCCCGCCACAGCCCGGGTCGCAGCTCCCCGCGCGGCTCCGGCTGGACACCCGCGGTATCCGCTGATGGCCGCGCGCATGCGTGTCCCGAAAGCGGTCGAGCGCGAGTTCGACGCCTCGCTCGCCCGCGACACGGCCCGTGAAGCGCGGGCGATTGCGCAGGAGCTCACCCACACACCCACAGGAGATAGGACAATGGCGACCACGAAGCGGACCCCGACCACGAAACGTGCCGAGCCGACCCCCGTCATCCCGAAGCCGGAGCCGAAGGCCACGGCGACGAAGAAGGCGAAGAAGACCGGGAAGAAGACGAAGACCGCGAAGCCGACCGACCGCGCGACCGTGCTGGCCGCGTATAAGGCCGCGAAGCTCAAGATCCAGAAGCAGCTGAAGGTCGGCGCGGTGATCGTCTATCACGGCCGCAACGAGTCCATCGATGGCAAGGCGGTGAAGGTCGTCGGGCACGAGACCGGTGGCGGTGTGTTCGTCGAGTTCAAGGACACGCGCTACGTCGTGTCGCCCCACGCGCTCCTGAAGAAGGCGGACGCCGAGAAGAAGAGCTAGCGTCGCGATCCCGTAGCCCCCCACCGCCGGTCCCGATATCCGGGGACCGGCGGTGGGCTTTTCCCTACCTAAATTAGTTACCCGATGCTTCAGAAAGTTAGGTGCCTGCCCTGCGACCTCCTTATCATAAGGCTCGGTGAACCGACTCCTTTTTGGCGACAACCTCCAGTGGCTCCGGGACCGCGCGCTCTTCCCGGACGAGTCTGTCGACCTCGTCTACCTCGATCCGCCTTTCAACTCCAGCGCGGACTACAACGTGATTTTCCGCGAAGAGTCCGGCGAGGCGAGTCAGGCGCAGTTCCACGCCTTCACCGACACGTGGCACTGGGTCGACGCCGAGCCGACCTACCGCGAGTTCGTCCAGACGTGCACCTCGGCCGAGGCCGTGACCATGATGGAGGCGTACCGGACCGCGCTCAAGACGTCGCCGATGATGGCGTACCTGGCGATGATGGCCCCGCGCCTCGTGGAGCTCGGGCGGGTCCTGAAGCCGACCGGCTCGATCTACCTCCACTGCGACCCCACGGCCAGCCACTACCTGAAGCTCCTGATGGACTCGATCTTCGACCCCCGGAACTTCCGCGCCGAGATCACGTGGCGGCGCACCGGCACGCACAGCGACGCAAAGCGCTGGAGCCCGGTGGCGGACATCCTGCTCCACTACTCGAAGACCGACGAGCCCACGTGGCACCCCGCGCACATGCCCCACAGCGAGGCGTACCTGGAGAGCAAGTACCGCTTCGCCGAGAAGGACGGGCGGCGGTACATGCTCGACAACATGGTGAGCCCCAAGCCGCGCCCGAACATGATGTACGAGTGGAAGGGCCATCCCTCGCCCCCCTTCGGCTGGCGCTTCTCGAAGGAGACGATGGCGACGCTCGACGCGGAGGGCCGCATCTGGTACCCGAACTCAAAGGCGAAGCGCCCGCGCCTCAAGCGGTACCTCGAGGAGATGTCCGGCGTGCTGGTCGGCAACGTTTGGACCGACATCGATCCGATCAACTCGCGGGCGGCCGAGCGGCTCGGCTACCCGACGCAGAAGCCCGAGGCTCTCCTGGAGCGCATCATCAAGGCGAGCAGCAACCCGGGCGACGTCGTCCTCGACCCATTCTGCGGGTGCGGCACCACGATCGCGGTGGCCCAGCGGCTCAAGCGCCAATGGATCGGGATCGACATCACCTACCTCGCGATCAACCTCATCAAGCGCCGGCTCGAGGGCACGTTCGGCAAGGGGAAGGTGCCCTTCGAGGAGAAGGGCCAGCCGACCGACCTGACTGGTGCGCAGCACCTCGCCGAGCTCGACCGGTTCCAGTTCCAGCAGTGGGCGCTAGACTTGGTCGCGGCCCTGCCGACGAAGAGCGGCGAGGGCAAGGGTGCGGATCGGGGCGTGGATGGCTTGCTCTTCTTTTACGAGTCGAAAGACGTCCGCCAGCGTCTCCTCGTGCAGGTCAAGAGCGGCGGCGTCAAGCGCAGCGACGTGGCGACACTCCTCGGTGATGCGGGGAACCAGAAGGCGGTCGGCGGCATCCTGATCACACTCGACCCGCCGACCGTCGCCATGAAGAAGGAGGCCGTCGAGGCGGGACGCTACACGTCGAAGCTGTGGAAGAAGAAGGACTACCCGAAGATCCAGATCCTGACGATCGAGGGGCTGCTGCAGGGCACGGAGCGCCCTGACACCCCGCCCCTCGGAGATCCCTACACCAAAGCCGCCACGGCCGACTCCGCCGAGCAGATCGGCCTGCCCACCCTAAGCTAAGCATAGCGTCCGCGGGCCGCCGCCCCGGCCGGGCATCAACGGATTAGACAGTCGGCGGCGGGTCAGTCAGTGGGGAGCCCGATCGATACGGAACCTTACACGCGGGCACGTGCTTCGCCGCCGCGTCGAGATGGAGGTCCTGGTCGTCAAAGAAGACGTGGGGCCGTAACGCCCGCAGGATGTTGGCCTTGTCGACTCCGCCGAGAAAGAACATCTCGTTGACGTAGATGCCCCATTTTCGCAGCGTCTTGATCACGCGCATCTCGGCCGGCGCATTCCGGGCCGTGACGACCGCGATGTGGACCGGTGAAAACTCGACGCCGAACGGCAGCCGCGTCTGGAGTCGCGATAGCTTCAGGAGCAGCGAAGCGTAAGGTCCTGGGGACATGGGCACGTCCTGCTGGGCGTCTTCATTTGAATGGAAACCAGCCAGTCCTCTGGTCTTGTAGACAAGTTCGCTACTCTCATCGAAGAGGACCGCGTCGCCGTCAAACGCGATGCGCACTTGATCCTCCGGCGGGGGCGCCATGTCGCTCGGCGGCGCCTTCACGATCGCCGCCGCGCAGGTCCCACCGTCGATCACGCGCTGCGCGTCGCCGACGTTGGTCGTCAGGAAGAGATCGACGTCGAACGCGTCGAGGTAGGCGACGACAGATTCACCGCCGGTGAAGGCGTGTCGACTGATCGGCAAGCACCGCGAGCGAATGTTGGTGAGGACGCGGATCCCCGTTTCGGGGCTATTGCGCGACATGACGACAACCTCGACCAGCGGTCGCGAATCGCCGTCCTTCCTGTACTTGCTCAGAGCAAGGAGCGCCTTGACGAGCGGCATCCCGGTGCCGTCTTCAAGCGGGTCGTTTTCGCGCGCCAGCATATAGGCGCGATACTCCGAGACCGCGGTCTGCCGATCCTCGGCGAACTTTGCTCGGAACACACCATCGGCTTCGGTCAGGTCGAAGAGCGCCGTCGAGGAGATGCCGACGACGAGCGTTTCGGAGAGATCGAGCGCCATGCGCTATTCCCCCTCACGGTCCGGATCATCGGAGCGGGCGAAACTGGCCCACCACGGTCAGCATGACGCGGCCGAATTTCCCGGGCAAGGCCGCCGGTACCGAGTAAGGACAACACACACCTCGCTGATCTACCTTCGGGGGGCCCTAGTCGTGCACGTTGATGGCGAGGCCCTCAGGGTCCACGACCAAGGTCGCCATGAACGCGGTGAGCCGCTTCACCTCGGCCAGCTTCAGGTCGCGCGGCAGGTAGAGCCGGACCATCTGCCCCTCCCGGAGCGGGAACGGGTACTCGACGATGCCGGCCTGCGGCGCCTCGTGCCGGCTCGGTCGGGGCGCCGGCTCCCCGCTGCGGCCCCCGCCGTCCCCGTTCGCCTTGTCCGCCCCGGCCGCGCGTTCGACCGTCCGCGGCTTCCAGCCGCCCGGATCCTCGAGGTAGGCGAGGTACGAGCCGACCGCCTGCCGGAACCGGCGCTTGTACGCCTCCAAGACCGCCGGCTTGAAGTCTTTCTTCTTGAGGTTCTGGAACCTGACGAGCATGCCCTCGACGTCGAGCGTCTTCACGTCGACGTCCTGCCAGTTCTCGAGGACCGACAGGACCTGGGCGGCGGCGGCTCGGATGCCCCCCGCGGTGTTCTTGTTCATCACGCCCTTCTCGGCGGCCCAGTTCCAGTGATCGACCAGCGCCTTCCCCGTCGAATCCATTTTCTCGCGTCCCCCTGTGTCCCGAGATCGTTCTTGACGGAATGTCAAGAATGCATGTCGGATGATGACGAGATGATAGAGCCGTTCCGACGCCGTGTCAAGCGGATCGCCCCACCCCAGGGGGCCGCTCCTAGGCCCTCGGCTGCGGGGGGCCGGTCCGACGTAGCCCAGACGGACCGGATCGCCCCGCTCAGCCTGTTCTCCGACGCCTCCCAGGGGCTCAGACGGCCGCCTAGACCCCCGATCCGGCCTGCCCGGCCCGTCAAAAGGTTCTATCGCGGTAGAACCTTTACCCTGCCCCTTGACCCCCGTGCCGTGACCGTGTACCGTCGTGTCTGCGAGTCGGCTGCGTGTCCGCCGACTCGCGCGGACCCCGGACGGGGAACACGCTGGCCATTCACGGCAGGACAACCACTTCATCGAGACGTGGTGGTCTGCGCGGTGACCTGGCCCCTCGCAGGATCGATCCCACCTCGCCGTCGTCACCCCGCCAGAATCTACGAAAGGGCATCGCTATGTCGCAGCAGACACCGAAGGGCAGCAGCACGTCCACGCCCCCGCGCACCCACGCCGACGCCCCGCAGCCGGAGACGTTCTTCGTCCACCTGCACGTGTCCCCGAGCACGGCGGGCATCCGCCTCACCGGCACCGAGTCGGTCGCCGAGCTGGCCGACCGGTCGCGCGCGGCCGCCGCCGCGTACGCGGCCGGCCCGCCGGATCGGCGGCTCCACGACGCGCGCGCCCTCATCAACGCGCTCGCGATCTACACCTTCGTCGCCCAGCAGGCGGCCGCGTGGGAGTGCCCGGTGCACGGCCCCGTCGAGCCCGACGACGCGGGCCAGGAGGAGGTGCGGTGATGCCCGGCGCGCGCACGCCCAAACCGCAGCCGCTCGAGACCGCGGATCAGCGCCTCGCCCGGCAGTTCGCCGCGATGGTGGCCGACGTCGCGGTGCGCGTCACGGATGCCCACGACACCACGACGACCGTCGACATCGCCAACACCGTCATCAGCATGCATCGGCACCTCGCCCTCGATCCGGCCCGCGTCCACCTGCTCGTCATCGCCACGGCCGAGGTCTTCGCGGCCCTCTACAGTCGTCGCTCCTGAGCGAGGCCATCACCCAGAGCCCTGGCTCCTGGTCCTCCGATGTTCTAGGGTTTTCGGACATCGCGTCTGGCTCCGATGACGCGGTGGCGGTAGAAGGGGAGGCGAACCCTGAGGGCGTCGGCGTCGCGCCGGCGAGCTGGTGCTCGGGCAGTCCCACTCGAACGACGCGGAGGTGATCGAGGAAATGACGCAATGGACCCCAGTGCCGTAGCACCCAGTTCAGCGTTGTCCGCGTGGTTTCCTCGCGCGGCCTCCAGGGCGCGGCGCCTTCATGCGCGGGCGTCGCGTCCGTCTTCGAGCGGGGCGGTGAGGGTCCTCAGCCTTCACCGCCCCGATTTTTTCCCCACCGCCCGATCCAGATGCCTCGGCACGCAACCCTGATGGCGATCAAGCGGGGGGCAATTACACAGGGCGACCGCGCTCTGGGAAGAGGTCGCCGGGGGCCCCCGCCCGACCGCGCGAGCGGCGGAGCATTTCTCCCGGTGATCCGGCGGGCCGAGGCGGTGCGATGTGAGCGCGCACAACCGACGAGCCTGACACCCTCGTCGGCGCCTCGGAGGCCGCTAGGGATCCCACGGACAAACGAGCGGCTGAACGACGAACGCGAGAAGCCAACGCGGAGAGGAGGCCCATGCGATGCCCAACGACCGACTCGTCATCGCGCGCTGGCGCCGGATTCGCCAGCGGCGGGACCGGCTCGCGATCCGCCGGATGATGAAGCAGGCGCGCGAAATGCGCTCGGCCGCCCCTATGGCGGGAGGCGGCCGAGCCCTACGTGAAAGTCGTCACCCCTGGCTAAGGAGTAACCCCTGTGAAGAAAAGATTACTAAACCGCGATGAAAAGAGCCACCGACCGGAAACGAATGTTTCGCCGCGACCGAACGAGGATTCAGTCGCCGCGCAGATCCTCGGCGTCGAGATCCCTGACTTCGGCCTCCCGCCGCACTGGCAACTCGTCCGGCTCAAGCGGCAGTCGAAGCACCTCACCGAAAGCGGATCACCCATGCCGATCACGACGCACGGCCTCGCCGCGCGGTATGCGGCGACCGGCTCGAACATCGGGCTCCTCTGCACCGAGGCGACCGGCATCGCTGCGATCGACAACGACTACGCGGTCAAGTTCAACGACATGCTCGCCGAGCTTGGCTGTTCCCTCGTTCGCCATACCAACTCCGGCGGTGGGGCTGGCCGTGGGTGCTACCTCGTCCAGTGGGAGCCGGGCCTCCCGCGCGAGATCTGGTGGAAGGGCGTGAAGATCGCCGACATCATCAGCTCGGGGCATGTCGTCATCCCACCATCGGTTCATCCGATGACCGAGTGGCCGTACACCTGGGCTACGCTCCCGACGCTGCCGCTCCCCGTCCTCCCCGATGCCCTGCGCGCGTACTTCACGACGATGCCGCGCAGCCGTCCGTCACCTGGGGCACCACCCACGCCTCTCTACCACGACGACGAGCTCGCGCGGCTCCAGGCAATCGCCCTCGATCAGCCCGGGAAGGGGCCAGGCGGCCGCGCCTATACGCGCAAGAACGGGTGGATCAAGTTTCAGTGCCCACGCTGCCGCGAACTCGGTAAGGACGATGACCGCGATAATGCCATCCTCTTTTCGAGCGGTGCCTACGCCTGCTGGCGGAACGACGATCCCACGCACCACCAGGCACTCCGCAGGCTCTTCGGCCCATCCCCCACGCTTCACCGCGACCCCTGGGCCGTCACCCAGGCGGACCAACGGCTCGCCGAACTCTACGCGCGGCAACTCCCGGGCCGGACCGGGGGGACCGACACGAAGGTCCTCCGCTTCCACGCCCAGATCATGGGCCAGGTCGGCAGGGTCCAGTACCACCTCAGCGAGCGCGAGCTCGCCCTCGGCACCGGACTCCAGCGCGCGACCGTTCAGCGCAGTCACCGGCGGCTCAGGACCGTCGACCACCGCCTCGTCGTCGTCACCCCACACCTCGACACCCAGGCGACCGTCTGGCAGCTCCTCCCGCCCCAACTGTTTCCAGCTAAGGCCACTCAGACCCAAGGACAGGAAGGAGAAGCGGATGAGGGTAAGACTGGCCTTAGCTGGAAACAGTTGCCGGATGCCCCCGCGATCCTCGGCCACGACGCCTTCCGGCACGTGACCGGTCTGGGCGGTGGCCGTGGCGATGTCTACGAACGCCTCGTGTCCGCCGGTCCTGGCGGCCTGGGGCTCACCGAGTTCGGCACAGCCCACGCGACGGCCTGGAAGCGGCTCCGGCGGCTCGCGACGGTCGGCCTCGCACGGCACGATCCGTTGACCCATCGTTGGTATGTCGGTGCCGCGGACCTGGACGCCGTCGCGAGCGCCCTGCTGTCCTACGGGCAGGCCGAGGCGGAGCGACGGCGGTACGCGGACCAGCGCGCGGTCTACGCCGCGCGGATCGAGCGGACGAAGCAGCGGAAGGCTGTGAAGCCGGACACGCCCATTCGCCAGACAGGAGACCCGACATGAAGCAGCCGCCGGATCCCGAGATCCTGGATATTCTCAAAGTCATCCGCCAGCGGCAGCGGTTCGCGCGGAATCAGGCGCAGCGGGCGAAGCGCGCGCCACCACCGGCACCGAAGACGCCGCCCCTCCT
This sequence comes from uncultured Acidimicrobiaceae bacterium, assembly GCA_964474055.1. Classification (GTDB taxonomy): domain Bacteria; phylum Actinomycetota; class Acidimicrobiia; order Spongiisociales; family ZC4RG35; genus JAICND01. Next base: position 15,926 of record CAYYRT010000158.1, read on the forward strand.
CCCGCCCCCGGTCCGCCCACCACGGCCACCCGCCGCCGTCGTCGAGCTCGCGGTCTATCGCGTGAAGCGGCCGGCACAGCCACTGCCACCAGATCCGATTCGGGAGTTCCGCGAGACCTACGCCCCGACGCGGAAGGTCCGGCGGTCCTGAGCGATGGCGACCACGACGCGGATCGGCTGGACCGAGGCGACCTGGAACCCCTGGCACGGCTGCACGAAGGTCTCCCCCGGCTGTAAGCACTGCTACATGTACGCGTTCAAGGCACGGATGGGCCACGATCCGTCGGTGGTCCTGCGGTCGAAGACCAACTTCACCGCGCCGCTGAAGTGGAAAGAGCCGCGGGTGATCTTCACCTGCTCGTGGTCGGACTGGTTCATCGCCGAGGCCGACCCCTGGCGCGCCGAGGCCTGGGAGGTCATCCGGCGGACGCCGCGGCACACCTATCAGATCCTCACGAAGCGGCCGGAGCGGATCGCCGGGCGGCTGCCGTGGACCGATCCCGCCGACCCGTGGCCGAACGTCTGGCTCGGCGTCAGCATCGAGACCCAATGCTACGTCGTCCCGCGGCTCGATCCGCTCGTCCTCGCGCCAGTGGCGCACCGCTTCGTCTCTGCCGAGCCCCTGCTTGGCCCCCTCGACCTGCGGCGCTATCTCCCGGCGATTGACTGGGTGATCGTCGGCGGTGAATCGGGCCCAGGGCACCGGTCGATGGATCCGGATTGGGCCGAGGACCTCGTGGAGCAGTGCGTGGCGGCCGGGGCCCTGGTCTACGTGAAGCAGGATAGCGGGGCGCTCCCGGGACGGCAGGGCCGCCTGTCGAAGGCCCTGTGGCAGCACAAAGCGATGCCGCGATGAACAAGTTCATCGAGCCGAGCTATCGCGGAGCCCCGGCGAAGCACTGGCGCTTGCGCTTCGGGAAGTACAAGGGGAAGACACTGAGCGCGGTGCCTGGGTTCTACCTGGCCTACCTATTGCGCCAGTCGACACTCGACCCGGCACTGCGCCGCGCGATCGCCGAGACGATGGAGCAGTCGAGTGACCGGAAGTTCGGTGTCGATGAAGCGGTGTATCAGCACGCGATGAAGGTGACCGGCGGCACGGTCCCGACCAAGCCCAGAAAGGAGCGGAAGCATGGCTGACGTGTACACGAGCAGAAAGTTGGCGATCCAAGGGCAGTTCGGCATCGGCTCGCTCGCAGAATACACCGGGCAGCGCAAGGCGCTCCACGGGACGGTGACGGTCATCGCGCACGAACGGAAGGGCGGCGTCATCGTCGACGCCGACGGCGTCCGCGCGGTCGTCAGCCCGTTCAGCCTCCTGCCGGTCGCCAGCGTCAGGCCACCGCGGACGCGCGGGCGGGCCGACGCGCCGGCAGCGAACGGCCACGCGCCGACGGCGCGGATCATCAGGCACGGCGTTCCGCTTGTCCCAGCGAAGCGGCGCACCGTGCCGACGTCGACGGGCACGGTCGCCACCGACGCGACGGTCGGGACCGACGCCCTGGCGCGCCTGCGCGGGATCGGGCAGCCGTCCGCGCCGCCGCCGCCCGTCGCACCGCCGGCGACGCCGCCGCCGCTCAGCCCGCCGCTCGGCAAGGGGAACGTCGAGGCGTTTTTTGTTCGGTGGCTGCGTGACTGGCGCCGCGCGACGTCGCGCGCGATGCGCCAGACGGTCATCGATCACTTCACCCTGCCGGTCTACTTGCGCGACGTCGTGCCGCCCGAGCCGGGGCTGTGGCACTACCGGCAGGCGATCTACTTCATCGCGGCTGCGCAGTTGGCCGACCCGGCCCGCGTCCCGCCGCTGCCGGACATCCAGGTGACGGTCGCCCAGCGCTTCAAGGTCAGCGAGGAGGCGGTCAAGGTCCACCTCACGTGGATGCGGAAGCGGCTCGCAGCGGATCACGCCACGTTCCTAGCCCAGCACGCCCCCGTCGAGGTGCCGTCGTGACGCGCCGTCGTCCGGCGGTCCGCAAGAAGGTCGAGGTGGTCGAGACGATCCTCGGCCCGTCGGCGAAGGGCACCGCGCCGACCGTCGCGGCGCGCGGCCCGCTCGACCCGGAGCTCGTCGACCTCCTCCCGCCCCTGGATCCGGCCGTCCGCGCGCGGATCGTCGATGCGTTGGCGGAGATCGCCCTCGCGGAACTGGAGGGTGGCAGCACGACGGATGTTGGAAAAGAATAGGACCGGCGCAATTCCGCGCCGACTTGCGGGGCACCCGTCGCAACGGGAGGCATTGGAGATGAAGAAGCACCATGCAGCAGCACCAGGGCTCCGCGCGGCCATCTACGCGCGAAAAAGCACGGCCCAAGAAGATGCCCGCTCGGTCACCCGCCAGGTCGAACAGGCCACGGCCTACGCCCGCGACCAGGGCTGGACTGTGGCCCAGGATCACATCTTCATCGACGACGGCCGGTCCGGTGTCCTGGACGAAACGAAGCGTGCCGGGTTGGCGGCGTGCCTGTCGACGATGGACCGGAAGCCGCGTCCCTTCGACGTCCTGATCGTCGCGGCGGCGGATCGGATCGCACGCGATCAGTTCATCGCGGCGGCGGTCTTCGCGCGGCTCGCGAAGGCGAAGCTGAAACTGTTCTACTACCAGTCGCGGGAGGAGGTCGACCTCGCGAGCGCGACGGGGAAGTTCACGGCGATGCTCGGGATGTTCGGCGGCGAGGTGTCGCGCGAGAAGCAGGTCGATCACATGGTCGACGCCCTCCTCGCGAAGGCGAAGGCCGGGCACGTCCACGGCGGCCTGATCTACGGCTACGCGAACGTGAAATGCGACGGCCACGTGAAACGTGCGATTGATCCCGTCCAGGCGAAGGTCGTGCGCCGGATCTTCACAGAGTTCACCGGCGGGAAGACGGTCGGTGCGATCGTGAAGCGCCTGAACCGCGACCGGATCGTGCCGCCGTCGAAGGCCGGTGGCTGGCAGGCCCCCGGCCCCGGGATCGACCGGACGCCACCGAAGGGGCTGGCGTGGATGAAACCGACCCTGCGCGGTGTCCTGCGGCGCGAACTCTATCGCGGGGTCGTGCGGTCGACCTGGAAGACGGCGGGCGCGGTGTTCGAGCACATCGACGCGTCCCTGCGGATCGTCGACGACCGGACGTGGACGGAAGCCCAGCGCATCCTCCGCGCGAATACGCGGCACTATCTGCGGAAAACGAATGGACGGCTCTGGGGCCACCCTGCGGGCAACATCGACTCGCCGTACCTGATGACCGGCCTCATTCGCTGCGGGCTCTGCGGCGGTGCGATGGGCGCGGAGTCCAGACCGACGGGTGACACGGGGAAGCGCCTGCGCGTGTACGAATGCCTGTCACATCGTCACGGTCGACGGATGACGTCCGGCGCGCCGTGCCCGAATAACGTCGTGGTGCCGATGAAAGCCTTCGATGCCGCGATCCTACTGACGGTCGAGCCGTACCTGGCGGCGGATGTGATCGCGGAGGCGATCCAGACGGCGGTGAAGCGTGCCGGCAGTCGGCAGGCGGTCGAAGCGGACCGGGTCAGGATCGACGGCGAACTCAAGACAGTCGAGGCGGAGCTGGCCCGGCTCGTCGGCTTCGTGCGGAAGGGCACGAACTCCGAGACGGTGGCCGAGGCCATCGCGGCAGCCGAAGGGACGCGCCGTGCCCTGCGGCAGGCGCGGGACCGCCTGGTCCAGGCCCAGGCATTCCGGGCGAGTGCCGCGGACCTCGAAGCGAAGCTGGCGACGGTCCTCGGTGACTGGGCGAACCTGACGAAGAAGCCGGTGACCCTGCAGCGGCAGTTGATGAAGAAGCTCGTGACGGACCGGATCGTCGTGACCCCGCACATCGACGGGACGCGCAAGTGGGTGGACTTCGCGGGCGATCTCCTCCTGGCCCCGATCATCTCCGGCATCATGCCCGCGGTGGGCGACACGATGCCGGAGCCGACGGAAGGGAGGTGGTGGCCCCAACGGGATTCGAACCCGTGTTTCAGCCTTGAGAGGGCCGTGTCCTAGGCCTCTAGACGATGGGGCCGGCCGACTACCGCGCTGCGCGCGCCCGAACCTACCTGTCCACGGCGCGGAGAAGCTTTAGTGGCTGGGGGAGGAGGGCTCGAACCCCCATTACCAGGGCCAGAACCTGGCGTCCTACCATTAGACGATCCCCCAGCAGCGCTGGCCATTGTACGGGCGGCTGCTGCGGGGTGTCAAGGCAAGGCGCGCGCGCACTTAGCCGGCGGCTATTGCAGCGCGTGCTTGAGCGAGCGGCTCGGCTTGAAGCGGGGTACCCGGCAGGCCGGGATCTTGATGGCCGTGCCGGTACGCGGGTTGCGCCCGTTGCGTTCGGCCCGGCGGCCTACCAGGAAGGTGCCGAAGCCGCCGATGGTCACCCGGCGGCCGCGCTTGAGCGAATCGAAGACCTCGTCGAGGAGGGCATTCAGCGCCTTCTCGGCCGAGACCTTGGAGCCGCCCGACGCCTTGGCCATCGCCGTGACCAGGTCCGCCTTGATCATGAGCCTCCCTTACTACGCGAGCGCTCGGGCCGAAGTCAAGCGCTGACCTGCGCCACCGCGTGGAGCAGGGCCTGCGGCGTGAAGGGCTTCGACAGCACGGGGACGCGGGTGGACTGCAGCACGCGCCACGCGTCCTCGTTCGCGGTGTCGCCGGTCATGAACAGGAAGCGGCGGGCCAGATCGTTCTGCTGCGCCACCGCCGCGTGGTAGAAATCGGCGCCGTTGCCCTCGGGCATGCACACGTCGGAGAGGATCAGGTCGTAGCGGACCTGCTGCAGCCGCTCCAGCGCGGCGCGGCCGCCCGGGGCCGCATCGACGTGCCAGCCCTGGTCGTCCAGTACCGTGGTCACCAGCTCCACGATGGCCGCCTCGTCGTCCACGACCAGCACGCGGCGCCCCCGCCCCGGTGCCGCCGCGCGCTCGGAACAACGACGGTCGGGCTCGGTGGCCGCGTCCGCCTCGGGATCGCGCGACGTCGCGACGGGCAGCTCGAGCGTGAAGACGGTACGCCCGGGCTCGCTCTCCACCGAGAGCCGCCCGCCGTGCTGCTCCACGATGCCGTAGGAGACGCTCAGGCCGAGGCCCGCGCCGTCGCCCACCTGCTTGGTGGTGAAGAACGGCTCGAAGACGCGCGGCAGGACCGCGGGCGCGATGCCGGGGCCGTTGTCGGTCACCTGCACGACCACCCGCGTCGTGTCGCCCATCTGGCGCGTGCTCGTCGTGATGCGGATGTGGTCGCCGGTACGGCGGCCGCCCACGCCGCGGCCCAGGATGGCCTGCTCCGCGTTCAGGATCAGGCTGAGGACCACCTGCTGGAGCTGGTGGGCGTCGCCCTCCGCGCACGGGACGTCGGCGCCGAACTCCGTCTCCACGCGGATGGCCGACAGCGCCAGCTGGGTCTCCCGCAGGTTCAGGATCTGCGGAATGACGTCCGCGAGATCCACCGGGCGCCGCTCCGGCTTCCGCTGCCGGGAGAAGAGCAGCAGGCTCTGGATGATCTTGGCCATGCGCGCGCCCTGCACGACGATGGCCTCGAGGGGTCGCCGGGCGTCCTCCGGCACCCCCCGGCTCAGTAGGAGCTGGCCGTAGCCGATCACCACCGAGAGCGGATTGTTCAGCTCGTGCGCCACCCCCGAGACGAGCTGGCCCACCGCCGAGAGCCGGCCCGCCTGGAGGAGCTGGTCCTGCGTGTCCTGCAGCTCCCGGAGCCGCTGCCGCGCCTCCTCGTACAGGCGCGTGTTGTCCGCGAAGAGCCGGGCGTTGCGCATGGCCACCGCGGCCTGCGCCGCGAACGAAGGCAGGAGCCGGCGGTCGCCGCCCTGCGGCAACCCGCCGCGCTTGAGGTTCAGGGTGAGCACGCCCAGCAGCTCCTCGCCCGCCGCGACCGGCACGCCGCCGAAGGCCACCAGGTCGCGGCTCAGCGCCCACTGCGCGGCCATGATGCGCGCGTCCGCCGCGATGTCCTCCACGAAGAGCGGCTCGCGGTGCCGCGCGATCCAGCCGGTGCCCCCCTGCGCCATGGTCAGGGAGCTGGGCAGCTCCATCGCGCCGATCGAGGGATCCGCCGTCCACGCGCGGCGCACCAGGAGACCGGCCTCGCGATCCACTTCCCAGAGCACCACGTTGTGGGCGCCGGTCAGGGTGGCGAGCGCGTCGGTGATCTGCTGGAGCAGGCGATCCGGATCGAGCTGCTGAGAGAGGGCCAGGGTGACCTGCGCGAGCGCCTCGAGGCCCCGCTCCGTGGCCGCCTCGGCGGCTTGCTGCTGCGCCTTCACGCGCCGAGCCGTTCGACGCATGAGAAGCCAGCCGCCGAGCAGCACGACCGGCAGGAGTACGACGAGAACGGACTCGAGGAGCCAGCGCATCGCTTCGCACCGGTGGAGACCAGCGCTCGGTCAGTATAGCCCACCTGACGTATAATGCCGCCATGCCGCGAGGCGGAATCTTCGATATGTCCTTCCTGATTCTCTCCTCGCTCGCGGTCGTGTTCGCGCTCGTCGCCTACGTGAAGGATCCGAGCCTGCCGGCGGTCGGCGCCCGCAACGGCCTGACCCTGCTCTGGTTCATCATCCCCCGCCTCGTGCCCGCGCTCATCCTGGCCGGGATGCTCCAGGTGGTGATCCCGCAGGAGACGGTGGCACGCTACTTCGGCCGCCAGTCCGGGCTCGGCGCCATCTGCATGGCGAGCGTGGCGGGCGTGATCACCCCGGGCGGG
>CAYYRT010000159.1:0-3610 GCA_964474055.1 uncultured Acidimicrobiaceae bacterium
GGCCGCCGCGGGTCGAGTGCTCGCGCGCCTGGAGCAGACCGAGGCGGCCCTGCGCGGAGACATCGACCGCGCCGGCAACACCCTGGCCGCGTACATCGGTGAGCTGGAGGACCGGCTGAATCGGCGCGGCGCCGGTCCGCCCTGACCCGTGCGCGATCAGGCGCTGCGGGCCTCCCGGGAGCCCGCAACGCCCGCCGGTGCACTAGAGCACTTGATACAGCGCGGTCTCGAACGTTCCGAGCAGGTCGATCGCGGTCTCGTCGAAGAAGGGCAGGAGCTGGGACGCGGGAGTTGGCCGAGCGGCCGCCGGGCACCGCCTGGGTGTTGATCAGGAAGCTCAGCCCCCACTTCTTGCTCATGCCCGGGAAGAGCTCGACGTCCTTGGAGAGCGGCGGGATCGCGGTCTTGAGCGGGCCGATCTCGAGCGCGCCGACGAGCTGAAGTGGTGCCGGACCCAACCCAGGTTGGCCAGGCTCACCGGCTGCCGCGCAAGGCCCCGCTCGCTGCCGTTGACGGGCTCCTTGAACATCACCTCGAAGTCGATCAGCAGGTGCTCGTGGGGCAGGGTGATGCCCATCGCCTGGCCGGGGATGCGGCCGAGCACGGTCTGGGCCTGTCCCGCAAGGCCGGGGCCTGGTATTGGCGGGAGTCTTGCGCCGACGCGGGGCCGCGGTGAAGGTGCACGCCCGGCGCCCGTCCCCGCGGTACCCTTGGTGACGGGCAGGACGTGCGCCATACGGCTCGTCCCGACCGGTGTGAACAGGCGATCGAGCCCGGCGACAATGACGCTCATCCGCCGAAGCACCCACCCAGAGCCGGAGGGAGTAGGGTCATGCCCGCCCTCGCATCTCCGCCTCGGCCTTCTCCAGCCAGAACCGCATGTCCATCTCGCGGAGCATGGCGACACCCGCAGCAAGATGCTCACACGCCTGCGTCTCCCGGCCGGCCCTTCGATAGAGTCGTCCTAGACCGAGGTGACTGCGCGCAGCGAAGGGCCGCAGACCGATCTCGCCAGCTATGGTGAGGGCGCGCTCAAAGTCTGCGGCGACGTTCTCGACGTCCTCTTGCTGAGCATGGTAGCCGACCTCTCCGAGGTAGGTGAAGGCCACGGCCTCTCCGGATCGTTCCTTGGTTTCTCTCGCGACGGTCACGGCCTGCCTGGCAGTGGCGTAGGCATCGTCGTAGTCGCCCGCGAGTGCCGAGACCTGAGCAACGACGCTCAGGACCTGTGCGCCCCCGTACATCGTCCCCAGACGGCTCAAGACCTCCTTCGCCTTCAGAGCCATGGCATGTCCTTCGCTGACTCGTCCGGTCCACGCGTACGCGGCGCCTCCGTAGGCAAGAAGGAAAGGCGAGAAGAACGGCGCACCGATCTCCTTTGCCAGGACGAGACCGCGTTCGGCTTGCCGGATGACTTCGCCGAGCGAACCAACCATCACACCCGAGAAGGTGAGCCAGGCGAGGCAATAGAGAACGTTGAAGGGGTTCTTAGCGGACTCCGCGATCTGCAGCGCCTCATTCCCCAGGGTCAGACCTTCCACGAACTGCCCGCGCGAGCACCGTGCCCCACACAATGCGGCTCGAATATAAGCTCCGGGCAGGGTCAGCGTCGGGCCGAACGACCGGTCAGGGCCGAGCAGTTCGAGTGCCTCGTGAAGGTGCCGCTCACCATCGTCGAATCGTCCCTGGAACACGTACATCTGTCCGATAAAGAAATGCCCGGATCCCTGGACGTTCGAGTCATTCAGTGCCTGGCCAACCTCAATCGCCTTGCGACCGAAGCGCAGGACGTCGTCGGAACCGCCTGCGAGCCAGTACTGATGGCTCAGGGCTGCGTAGACCAATCCGAGCCGCCGCTGATCCATGAGCTCTTCCGCATGGCGCTCTGCTTCCAATAAATACGGCAGCGCGTCCGCCGCGCGGCCGGTGGCGAGGAGGGGTAGCCGAAGTCTGAGCCTGAGATCGACTGCCAGGGCGAGGGTTGATGCCGTCGAGGGCAAGTGTGACTGTGCCTGGAGTCCCCGCTCGAAGTACGCTACGGCCTGCGGAAGGAGCGAGCGGATGACCGCTTTGCTTCCAGCTTCGAGAAGATAGTGTGCGGCCTTTTCCCAGAGCTCACCCTGGAACGCGTGGTGAGCAAGCCGTTCGATATGCTCCGACAGACGGGCCGAGTACAGACGCTCTATCGCATCGACGATCACCGCGTGAAGTGTACGGATGCGGCTCTGGAGCATACTGTGGTACGTCACGTCGTGGGTGAGCGCGTGCTTGAAAGTGTACGCGAGCTCGGGGAGAAATTCGGTCTCGTAGACGAGCTCAGCAGACTGGAGGAGGCTGAGTCCGCGGTGAAGCACCCCCTCGCTCTCGCCCGTTGTCGCCTGGAGGAGGGCAAAGGGGAAGTCCTTCCCGATGACCGCTGCGGTCTCAAGGAGCCGCTTCTCCTCAGGCGGCAAGCGGTCGATGCGCGAAGCCAAGATGGCCTGCACCGTCGCTGGCACCTGGACGGCCTCAATCGGTTGGGCCATCCGGAAGGCGGCCCGCTCCCCGACCAAGGCCTTCGTTTCCAGCAAGGTGCGGACGCTCTCCTCGAGAAATAGAGGATTGCCTTCAGTCCTTGAGGCCAGGAGGCTCTTGAGTGGGCCGAGCGAGGAGTCAGAGCCAAGCAAGGTGTCGAGCAGCGCTCCCGAGCTCTTAGGAGGCAACGCATCGAGACGGACCTGGGTGTAGTAGGTCTTGCTCCCCCAGCCATGTTGGTACTCCGGTCGGTAGTTGATCAAGAGCAGCATCCGGGCGGCGGGCAGCCGCTCGATCAGACCGTCGAGGAATGCCTGTGTCTCCGAGTCGATCCAGTGAAGGTCTTCGAAGACCAGCAGGACCGGTTGACCTTGGGTCTCGCGAAGGAGGAGGCGCCGCACCGCATCAAGCGTCTGCCGACGGCGTAGGCCCGGGTCGAGCGCCTGCCACTGAGGACCGTCGACCGGCACATCAAGGAGCGCCAGAATGGCTGAGTGGATCGGCTCGAGAGCGCTATCCAGTGCGAGAATCTTCCCAGTCACATTCTCCCGAATGTCCGAGTGCATGTCCCGGTCGCCGATCTCGAAATACCCCTTGAGTAGATCGACGATGGGTAGGTAGGCCGCCGTTTTGCCGTAGGACACTGAAGCAGCCCGAAGAATGAGCCACCCCTCCACCTGATGAGAATTGGTCAGTTCGAAGACAAGGCGGGACTTCCCGACACCCGGCTCTCCGACGATACCTATCACCTGACCCCGCCCCTCCCGAGCCTGCTCCAAGGCGCGGTGAAGCTGATCGATCTCGGTGCCGCGGCCTACGAAACTGGAGAAACCGCGAGCGGCGGCAGTTTGGAGCCGAGACCGCATCGCGCTGACCCCGATGAGCTCGTACACGTCAACCGGGCCGGCCAATCCCTTCACGGCCCTGGGGCCTAGTGGAGTCACCTGAACGAAGCCGAGCTATAACCGGAAGTTGTGGATGAAGAGAAAAGGCGACGTACCCTTCTGGGGATGTGCTGGAGGTCAACCCCAGGACCCCGGTGCCACCCGGGGAGAAAGGTACGCCACCTATGCTGGAGCTTATCACTGGACGGACG
>CAYYRT010000160.1:0-6049 GCA_964474055.1 uncultured Acidimicrobiaceae bacterium
GTCGCCGGCTGCTGCTCGTCACGCGGCTGGTCCGGCCAGACGCCAATGTGGTCGCGTTCCAGCTCCAGTCGCACACGCCGCTCCATCTCCAATGCGTCCACATACTCACGCGGCAGTTGCAACCGCCCGGCCCGGTCAAGGACCGCGAACTCCTCGGCGATGATCTCGTGGTCGCCGTCGTCGGACACCGCACCGCCGGTTGTTGCACGCTTTCATGCTACGGACGTGCCTGGCAGGAGTCGGAGCGCGCGGGTCATCGGGGCGTCATCTTGCGTCGCTGGCGACAGGTCGCAACCGCGGCTCGGCCGACCCCGCCGTCGCGGAGTGCCTGGATGGGCGATACTCGCCGCACATGCTGCGGCTCATCGTCCTGGCCTTCGGCGCCATCCAGCTGATCCTGACCGCCCGGCTGGCCATCGACGCCGGCATCCTGCCCTCGGCGGGCGCCATCGCCGATGTCATCGTCCCGGCCAGCGAAGCGCTCGCGGCACCCATCCAGGCGCTCGCCGACGCCATCGGCGTCGACCTGAGCGGCGTGCCGGGAGCGGGCTTCGACCCCGCCATCCTCGTCGCCCTCGTCGGCTGGACCGCAGTCGAGGGCCTCGCCCTCATGATCTTCAGCCGGAGCCGTTAGCTCCCGAAGGGCTGTTCGACGCGAGGCTTACGGACGACCGGCGCCCGGCGGTCGGCGATCCTCGTCACCCGCTCCGCCGGCCGGCGCCCAGGCTGGCGGGCCACCCGGGCTCACCCAGTCGGGCGGGCCTCCGGTTCCACCATCGGCACCCGATGCGGGCGGCGGCAGCTCCAGCCAGGTCGGGGGACCGGCCTCGAGAGCACCTCCCTGATTCGACCCCTCGTTCGCGCCCTCATCAGGGCTGTCGGCCTCGACGCGCGGCGGGAAGGTGTCCGTGCCCCACGGGAACGCGCCCGGGAAGATCTCGCGCAGCATCTCGATCACCCACGGCGGCGGGCCGGGGACCCAGTCCGGACGACCGGAGTCGACGCCCGCGCCGCCATCGCCCTCTTCCTGGTCGAGGTCGGGATCGGTGCCGGGTCCGAGGACCTGCACGAGAATCCCGAGCGTGAACCGCTCGTCGTCGTCGGTCACGCCGTCGACACGCACATGGAGGTTCACCTTGCTGTCGTCACCCGGGTGGGAAAGCTCGTAGTCGCCGTCGGCGTCGAACGTGCCGTCCGCGCCAGCCGCCAGGCTCAACGGCAGGCCGCCGCCGGTCACAGATGCATCGGGCGCCTCACCCGTCGGGAGCGGCGTCGTGTGCGACAGCCTGGCCTCCTCGAGCGTGATGCCGGTCGTGCTGTCGGCCGCGTTTGCGACGGCAACCGTGATGGCCCAGGTGCCGTTGTCGGCCGCATCGGGGCAGGTGAAGGACGAGTCGTACGTGAGGGTGACGCCCTCGGCGACGTCCTCGGTCGCCGAGTCGGCGACGGTGCATGTCGGCGTCGCGCTCTGTCCCGCGACCGGGAGCGCGGTGGCGGCGATCAGCCCCATGGCCGCCAACGTGGCAACTCGCGTACGGATCGATCTGGCAAGCATGAGCTGTGTTCGTCCCTTTGCTGCGGCGTTGCGTCGATGGTCTCGCAGGTAGAACGAGGAGCCACGCCCGGGGTTACGGGCGCAGCCGAACGTAACCTTTGCCGCTGGTACCCGTTGTACAGGTACGCTCGAGTTGCGGTGAGGTGGATGGATGACAGGGAAGAGCTCCCGCGGCTCGTGGCGGCGGCCATGCGCCGCGACCATGATGCCGTGGCCCGGCTGTTCGACCGTTACTACGATGCGGTGTATCGGTACGCCTACGCCCGACTCGGCGATGTCGCCGATGCCGAGGATGCGGCCGCCGAGACGTTCCTGGCGATCATCCGCGCGCTTCCCCGGTTTCGATGGCGCGGCGTCCCGTTCGAGGCGTGGATCTTCCGCATTGCAATGTCGAAGGTCGTCGATACCGCGCGGCGCCGCTCACGGGTGCGTTCGGCCGGCAACGAGCTCCAGGCGGATCAAGTCGACCCTGAGAGCGATCCCGAGCGGATCGTCGCCGTCCGCGAGGAGCGCCGTGAGCTGGTGGCCGCCATCGAGCGCCTTCCCCGGGACCAGCGTGACGTCCTGATGCTGCGTTTCTTCCTCGACCGGTCGATCCGCGAGACGAGCGAGGCGCTTGGACGCTCGGAGGGGGCGATCAAGCAGCTCCAGTTTCGCGCGCTCGCCGGCTTGCGGAGCAGGGCGGGCCGATGAGCTGGCCCCGACGCTCGCATGGAGACGAGGAGATCGAACGCGTCGCGCGCGCGCTCCAGGCCGCGGCGCATGGGGCGCCCGACTCCCCCGGTGCGGGCGAGATCCGTGCCCGCGTCCTGGAAGGAGTTTCAGCACGTGGGAGCCGCAGCAGGCTCCTCACGCCGGTCATGGTCGCCGCCGTCGCCGTCGTCCTTGCGCTCATCGTGGCGATCGGCGCACCCGCCGTCGGTTCGCTGGTCCGAGATCTCGCGCGCCCTCCGCATCCAGTCGTGGCGCCGCCGTCGAACCCCGCGGTTGAGCCCGACGACGCAGAGGACCTCCGCGTTCCGATGCGCACGCCAGGCCCCACTGATGAGGCGCCGCTCGCCACAGCATCGCCGGTACCCACCACAGGGGACCCCTCCTCGGAGGGCGGGCCACCGGGCGGCGCACCGGCGGGCACCGTCACACCAGCGCCGGGAGGCCCGCCCGACCCACGACCGACCGGACCGCCGTTCCCAATCCCGACGCCCCCGGTGACCGGTCCCCCGCCCGGCCTGCCGTAGCAGCGGCGGCCTCGCATCGTGGCCGTGCGAGATCGGTCTATCCTGAGCTCGGCCCGGGCCGTTAGCTCAGCGGTTAGAGCAGGGGACTTTTAATCCTCGTGTCGTGGGTTCGAATCCCACACGGCCCTCTTTGACAACACAAGCCGGAAGAACGGGGCCGCCGGAGGCGTCCACTCGAGTCCCGTCATGCCGGTCGTCCGGGCCCCAGCAAGCCGGCGCGCTGTATTAACGATCCGAGGGATTTCGTTGACCATGCGGCGCATGGGCCGAGAGACCCTCCGGCCCCTCTACGCTCAAGTAACAACTCCGTGCCGGCGGTATCGGTCCTTCGGGGCCGCCCTGGCTCGATCGGGGGGACGCCGTCCTCGCGCGCGTGCGCGGAAACGCGCGCGCGCTGAGGTGACTTTTCGTTGGCTCCTCGACCGCGCCTGCTCGAGAACAATTGGCGCGAGCCTTAGGGGCGTGTAGCCGGCCCGGCTCGGACGCTGGCGGCGTCTGTCGCGCTGCTACGAGGGCACTACGGCGAGCGCGCGGCCCTGGCTCGAGGTCGCCCTCGGTCGGCTACCTCGCCTGGCGGGCCTCGATCTGATCGGCCCAGGAGTCGACTCGGGCTTCGAGCGCGCGCCGGTCGGGCCCCGACAAGAATGCGACGCGTGCCGCCCGACGCTGGAGCTCGCCGAGATCGGCCGCGCTCAGACCGGCGAGGCGGACCGCATGCCGAAGCTCCTGCGTCAGGCTCGTTCCCATGAGGTGAGGATCATCGCTCGAAATGGTCATGTTGACCCCGGCCTGCCACAACCGCGCTATGGGGTGCGCCTCAAGCGACGGGAACAGGCCGATCTGAACGTTGGACGTCGGACACACGTCAAGCGGGACACGGTCGCGAACGAGCCGTGCCAGCAACGGGCCGTCGTTGATCGCCGCCACGCCGTGGCCGATGCGGTCGGCCCCGAGGACGTCAATTGAGGCTGCCACGCTCTCCGGCGGTCCCATCTCGCCTGCGTGGACCTCAACGCCGAGGCCGAGTCGGTCTGCCTCCCTCCGGATGAACGCAAAGTCAGCGATCGGCCAGGTGTCCTCGATCCCGGTCAGCCCGACGCCGACGATCGGAGCGTCTGCGGCTTCGATGAGCCGAAAGACCTCCTCGAGGTCACCGGGGCCATCATTCCGAATCGCGTCGACGACGATGCCGATCCGTGTTTCTGGCGCGCTGGCGAAGCCCAAGCGCAGCGCCGCCCACAGGTCGTGCGGCCCGATCCCGGCCCGGACGTGGCTCAGCGCGGTGACGATGACCTCGGAGTAGATGACACCCTGCGCGGCCTGTCCGCGGGCGAAGGCCGCCGCGACGGTCTCGACGTCGTCGGGCGTGCGGACGAGGTCGTCGAGCGCGATGAGGGCCCGCAGGAAGTCCGGGAAGTCCCGGTACCGGGTCTGATACCTGCCCTCCTCGAGCGGGACGGCAACCGCGGGATCGAGGCCGTGCCGGCGGGCAAGCTCGAGCGCGACCGCCTCGCTGAAGTTGCCGCCGAAGTGGACGTGCAGCTCGATCTTCGGAATCGAGGTGATGTCGTGCTCGGTCGCAAGGCCAATCATGTCCGCCTCGTCCTGAACCAGGTCTCGCGCCTCTGGCTTCGCGCTGGCCAGCCAACATCCAGCCTACCCGTCTTGGACGCTGTCGATTCAGCCACTGGCCCCTAGTTCTGGCGGCCACACTCACGCGACGTAGTACGCCAAAGGGTCGTCCATCTCCTGGTGTCGTGAGCGCCGGCCGCCCGCCTCGAAGGCCCAGCAGCGAATTGTTAAGCGTCAGCCGATCAGCTCGCCCAAGATCCGCGGGATTGAGTCCACAGCCAGAGACAGGTGCCCGTGCTCCGGGTGGAGGTGCGGCACGGCCGTCGGAATGTGGCTCGTCAGCCATGCTCCGTGAGCAAACGGCACCATCCGGTCGTGCCCACCCTGCCAGACGTGCACCGGCACGCGGATGGATCCTAGGTCGAACCCCCATGGTCGGGTGAAGGCCATGTCATCGTCAAACCAGCCCCAGTACGACTCTCGCAACCCCTCGCGCACCATCTCGGCGACCCAGGCGGCGAAGTCACCGGTCAATGAGCCGCGGTCCACCTCGTCGATCAGGTCACCGAGCCCGTCGGCGACCTCCGACCCCGTGATGGCCCGATAGATCGGCCACGCCCGTTCCATGAAGCCGATGAGCGCATCCGTCCCGGCGAGCGCGGCGCCAAACTCCTCAACATTCTCCGCTCCCATGCCGGCGGTCCAGTCAATCCCTTCAGCGGGATAGGGTGCCACGCCGCCGATGGTCGCTACGCTGCGCACTCGGTCGCCGAGCAGCGCGCCGCAGGCCAGGGCGTGCGGGCCTCCGCCCGACCAGCCCAGCGCATGACAGCTCCGTGCCCCGAGGTGGTCGAGGACCGCGGCGGTATCGGCCGCCACCGCCGCGACGTCACGCCCTGGCTGGCGAGTCGACGAGCCGTAACCGGGGCGACTCCAGCACACGAGGCGCAGTCCAAGCTCCTCGGCCGCAACCAGAATGTGTGTTGATGGGATGCCGGAGCTCGGTGTTCCGCTATGGAACACGAGCGGCGGCTTGTTCTCCGGACCGACCACATAGATGTCGAGCGAGCGCCCGTCGGGGAGATTGAGCGCCGCGGTGCGGTCCACGCGCCGATCGTACATCGGGTCTTTGATGAACAGACGCGCGCTCGCGAGCCTCATTGGCGAGGCAAACTCCACTCCGTTGCCTTCCTGTGATGGTTGGCTACTAACATCGGGTGGAGTCTGGGCATCACGCAACGTAGTAAGCGAGCGGGTCCGCGCAACTGTGTTGTGAGCGGGGGCCGTTGGCCCACACGGCCCTCCAGCGCCCTGACCGCGCAAGCGTGAAGGCCGCCTCGCGGGCGGCCCTCACCATTGGTGTCAGCTGCGACGAGCGTCAGCTGCCGTCGATCCGCAGCAGCAACAGCTGGCCTTCTTCGCGGCGCATCTGGTACGGGATCGACGCCGGCGGATTTGACAGGGGAACGTTGTACGTCAGCTTGGGCTGGCCGTCGGGCGGGTGCACGCCGGCCAGGTTCTGGTGACCCTGCACGTCGAGCGCCCACCAACCGGGGCCGAGCCACTTCGAGGCATCGACGATCCCGCTCGACTCGGCCGAACTGCCCGAGTTGACCACGTTGGCGACGTGGGACCACGTCCGCGCTGTGAGGTCGTAGCGCCAGATGCGGTTGCTGGCCGTCGA